>JBGVFN010000212.1:0-47895 GCA_045121095.1 Lachnospiraceae bacterium
CCCCCCCACCTTTTTGAATGAGATTATTTTCTTATTTTTTCAGCTGATCAATCAGGTCAATCACCAGATCCAGTCGGTCTGCTTTGGCAAATAAAAGTTTCTTTGTTTCTTCATTAGGCTGATCCTGATCGGGAATCATGACCGGAAGACAGCCTGCACGGCAGGCGGAAAGCAGGCCGGAAGGAGAATCCTCCATTGCCAGGCAATTCTGCGTTTTCAGTCCCAATTTTTCTGCGGCCAGCTGATAAATATACGGCTCCGGTTTTCCTTGTTTTACCATATAAGCAGTAACAATTTCATCAAATTCATTTTCCAAATGGACAGAAGACAAATATTTTAAGGTCCGTTCAATGGGAGAGGAAGTAGCAATTGCTGTTTTGATCCCATTCTGATGCAGATAATCCAGCAGCTTGGGAACGCCGGGTTTTAGAGATACCCCTTCTTTTTCTACAAAAGCATCCATTAACTCAATACGTTTTTCACGAACGACTTTATAAGAAACATCCGGGCCAAAATAAGAATGAATTCTCGCTTCACCGGCCTTGCGATTCATACTTCGCATACCCAGAGCCTGTTCCTTCGTCATAGGATAGCCCAGAGCATTTGCCGCTTCCTGCCAAAAACGGGTATACAGCTTCTCTGTATCCAGAATCAGTCCATCCATATCAAACAGTACACCTTCTATGCGGGGCGGGTCAAAATGAAAACGATAGGGCTGGAAAAGTTCAATGTCCTTCCGTGTTTCTGGTGTTTTGAAGGCAAAGCTGGGGTTGGAATCGGTATTGTTGTTTGAGCTGATCTTGCTGTTTAGGCTGATACTGCTGTTTGAGTCGATCTTGCTGTTTGAATCAATCTGGTGAACCGAAACGTACAATTTTCCAAATAATTCCAGATATCTCTGCTCCACAACACGAAACGGCAGTTCCAGAAACTCCGGTATTTTCGTAATAAACGGTTTTTCCATTAATTCCTCTCCCATAAAATGATAAAATTCATAATACAGGAGCGTATCATCCATTTCCTTTACCAGCCGCTGTTCCTCATCCGTAAGTCCATTCAGATATTTTTTATAAATAGCTTCCAGCAGTCCATTCTCAATGGAACGATATTGGGGAAGATGTTTTTTCACCGGCCGGGTAATATCTGCCAGATAGGCTTCACTGGCATCATGGAGCAGACAGGCAAGTGCCACCCGTTCTCCAAAGCCTCTGGCAAGTGCCTCCTCGCAACATTCAATACAATGCTGTGCCACGGAATGAAACGCCGGAAAATGTCCATTGGCCCGGCTCATAAGTGAAAGCGCATGGGCAATATCCTCAATCAGAATATCCTCCCGCTGTGGACTCAGCGGTGTAAAATGTATTTTTCGATAGGTTGTAATATAATCCATAATTTTAGAAATATCCTTATTGGTTTAGAAGTATCTTTATTGGTTTAGAGACATCCTTATTGGTTGGAAGTATCTTTGTTAATTTTAAAAATATTCATAATCATTCAGCGCTTGAGAACAGTTACAATTGTTATGAAATCTTTATCTGGCACATCTTCATAGCCTCCAGTGCATTTTTATGACTTTCAGGAGTCACGCCAGCGCAGCAGGACTCACAAACGCTCACAGGAATCTCCGGGCAGGCGGCCTTAATCAGCATCGCATTGGAGATTACACAAATATCTGTACACAGGCCAATCAATTCCACCTCATCAAACTGATTTTTTGCTGTATAATGAGCCAGCAGGGTGCTTCCAAAAGTTCCCTTTTCCATCACCACACGACCCTCTGCAAAAGGTAGCAGCTCCGGAACCAGCTCCCAGCCAGCAGTTCCCTTGATGCAATGAGGAACGGGAAGATTCTTACCTTCCTGAGTATCCAGATAATTCTCCAGATGTGTATCCTTCGTAAACACCACCGTACTGCCCGCAGCAATCTCAGCTTCAACCTTACGAACCACATCAGCAACAATCCCCTGAGCCTCCATGGTCCCCAGCGCACCATTCACAAAATCCACCTGCATATCCACAACAACAAGTAACTTACTCATATTCAAAAACCTCCTTATCAGTCAGCATAATATTTTATTTCTATTAAAATTTCCAAAGTTCCATAGAAATGTTTTTGCTCTATAATGCCGTTGCTATACCCCCGTTCGGAGGTATAGCAGATACTTTTCTTACTTCTGTACCCTCAAACTTCTTTTATGGGGGTGTCACAGACAGTTTTCAGCATCGTATACCTCCGTTTTGGGGTATATCAATACTTTTTTACGCTCTAGAGCCTCAACAAACATTTCCCTATCATCTTATCTCATATCCCAACCTCTTGCAACATGAGAGTTTATTAAAAAACGTTGCGGCGGAATGAGCAGCCCCCTTATCAAGGGACCATCACAAACGCCGGCACTTAACGGTTGACCTTGCAAAGCAAGGGCAAGAGTTTAGTACCGCTGCGTTTGTGGCCGGCGAGAGCTTGTCCCGGATAAGGGGGCTGCTCATGGAGCCATCCACCACCTACACTTTTTCATGTGTGAAGAAACACATTTACACATTCCCCCAAAAATGTTCCGTTGACTTTTAACATAAGTTATACTATCCTAAATCTGTGTTTTCCGACCGACCAGTCGGTCGGAAACAGAAGCTCGAAATTATTTTATGGAGGAACAGCAGACTATGATTTCAAAGTTCAGCGTCAAAAAGCCATTTACAGTTGTGGTTGCGATTGTAATGGTTCTGATTCTGGGTTATGTTTCATTTACCCGGATGACAACGGACCTCCTTCCCAGCATGGAGCTGCCCTATGCGGTTGTAATTACTACATACCCTGGCGCCAGTCCGGAAGAGGTGGAAAGTACGGTGACGATTCCCATTGAGGAATCCATGGCCACCATTAGTAACATTGAGAATGTAGCGTCCATATCCAATGAGAATTACTCTCTGGTTATTCTGGAATTTGGAGAAACTACCAATATGGATTCGGCATCGCTGGATATGCGGGAGAGTCTGGATCAGCTGGAGTCTACATGGACGAATGATCTGATCGGCAGTCCCATTATCATGAAGATTAATCCGGACATGATGCCTATTATGATTGCTGGTGTGGAAAATGAAAATATGGACAGCGCAGCGGAGCTGACCCGTTTTGTAGATTCTGAGATTTTGCCGGAACTGCAGAGTGTGGATGGTGTGGCTTCGGTATCCACCAGCGGCGGTCTGGAGGAGAGCGTTCGGATTATTCTGCGTCAGGAGAAGGTGGATGAGCTGAATGAAAAGATTCATAAGGCTCTGGACGGAACATTTGCGGATGCGGAAGATGAGATCAATGATGCGCAGGAGCAGCTGGATGATGGTAAGAAGCAGCTGGAGGATACACAGAGCCAGCTGAGTTCTCAGAAGGAGTCCATGTCCAAACAGCTGGGGGATGCGCAGACTCAGATTTCTTCCAAACAGTCTGAACTGCTGAAGACCCAGGTGGATCTGGAAAATCAGCTGAAGGAAGTGGAAGAACAGCTGGAAGAGCTGAATACAACACGGGCAGATCTGGTGGATCAGAAGACAGAGCTGGAGTCTAGTCTGACCACGTTAAATACGCTGCCGGCTCAGCTGGAAACGGTAAATGAGGCCGTTGCACAGCTGGAAAGTGCAGAAGATCAGTTGTATACGGCAAAAGATACTTTAAAAGAGCTGAAACAGACCAAAGAGGATCTGACTGCACAGTTAGAGCAGGTGACTGCAGCAGGTGATACGGTGGCAGCAGCACAGCTGGAAGCAGCATTGGCTCAGACAGAAGCAGGCATTCAGCAGATTGAGTCCGGACTCTCTGCCCTGGGCATGACTTCTTTTACTGATAATGATTTTGATAAAAAGTTAAATGAACTGAGTAATCAGAAAAGCGATCTGAAAGTAACTCAGAAAGAACTGCAGTCCGCGGTAGATTCTAATGATGAAAATATCGCAGCAGTCAAAGATGGCATTTCTCAGATTGATGACGGTATCGCTCAGATTGACAGTGGTATCGAACAGCTGGAAAGTGCTAAAACACAGCTTTCCGATGCTCTGGAACAGGTAAAATCCGGTAAAACGACTCTGGAAGAGGCTTTGGCGGAGCTGAATGCCCAGAGTATCAGCGGAACCATCGATATGGCGGTTGGTACTGCTCAGGTCAGTGCCGGTCTGACCCAGATTGAATCCGGCCAGAAGGAACTGGACAGTGCCAAAGAGCAGCTGGAAGAAGGCAAAGAAACTGCATACAGCAGCAGTGATATGAGTGAGATCATTACTACAGATCTGATTAAACAGCTGCTGACAGCGCAGAGTTTCTCCATGCCTGCCGGTTATGTAACCGAAGAAGGTATTGATTACCTGATCCGTGTAGGTGATAAAGCGGAGTCTCTTGAAGACCTGGAAAATATGGTATTGATGGATCTGCATATGGATGGTGTGGATACCATTACACTGTCTGATGTGGCAGATGTAATCATTGCGGGTAACTCGGATGAAGTTTATGCCAATATCAACGGTCATGCAGGTATTGCATTTACCATGGAAAAACAGACCGGATATTCCACTGGTGATGTGTGTGATAATATTAAGGACCGTTTTGAAAAACTGGAAGCAGAAAATGAAGGTGTACATTTTATTACACTGATGGATCAGGGCGTGTATATTGATTTAATTGTGGATTCTGTACTGGAAAACCTGATTTATGGTGCAGTACTGGCCATTCTGATTCTGCTGATCTTCCTGAGAGACTGGCGTCCCACACTGATCATTGCATTTTCTATTCCGATCAGTATTCTGACCTGTATCGTACTGATGTATTTTACAGGAATTACCTTAAATATCATCTCCCTGTCCGGTCTGGCGCTGGGTGTTGGTATGCTGGTGGATAACTCTATTGTTGTTATTGAAAATATTTATCGTTTGCGTAAAGAGGGCGTTCCTGCCAAACAGGCGGCCATTGAAGGTGCAAGTCAGGTAGGCGGTGCGATCATTGCTTCTACTTTGACAACTATCTGCGTATTTGCACCCATCGTGTTTACAGAAGGTCTGACACGTCAGCTGTTTGTGGATCTGGGTCTGACCATTGCATTTGCTCTGGTGGCCAGTCTGGTAGTGGCTATGACACTGGTTCCCATGATGGGTTCCCGTATGTTAAAACGTACCAAAGAGAAACCCCAGCCGCTGTTTGAGAAGATTCAGGATGTGTATGGCAGCATGATTTCCTGGTGTCTGCGGTTTAAGCCGGTTGTATTGATCGGTGCATTGGCATTGTTGATCATAAGTGCGGCACTTGCTGTTTCTAAAGGTACTGCGCTGATTCCCGAAATGGACAGCACACAGGCAACAGTTACCATTAGTGTGGAAGAAGATAAGACACTGGAAGAACTGGGTGAAGTGACGGATGAGGCAGTTGAACGGCTGCTGGAGATTGAAGATGTCAGCGATATCGGTGCCATGGCTGGTTCAAGCAGCGGTCTGAGTCTGGGCAGTCTGACCGGTGGTTCCGGCAATTCTGCTACGATGTATATTATTTTAAAGGAAGATACCAAATTAACAGGAGATGAGCTGGCAAAAGAGATTGAAGATCGTACTGCTGATCTGGATTGTACGGTGGAAGTCAATACATCAACCATGGATCTTTCTGCACTGTCTTCCAGTGGTATTTCCATTCAGGTAGAAGGCCGCGATCTGGATACTTTGAAGCAGACTGCCCAGGAAATCGCAGATATTCTGGAAACTGTAGAAGGAACACAGAATGTATTTAACGGTGTTGAGGAAACCACACCGGAACTGCGTCTGGTGGTAGACCGTGAAAAGGCGATGGAATATGGTCTGACAACTGCTCAGGTATATCAGGCAATTGCAGCAGAACTGGCAGAACCTTCTTCCTCCATGACACTTTCCACAGATACTTATGATTATGATGTATACATTGTGGATGGAGAACAGGAAACACTGACCCGTGATAAGATCAAGAAGCTGAAGATTACAGGAACCAACGAAGAAAAAGAAGAAGTGGAAGTTGCTGTAAGTAAGCTGGTAACCTTCGAAGAAACAGAAGGTATGAATTCCATTTCCAGAACCAATCAGACCCGTTATCTGACCGTTACAGCAGAAATCGCAGACGGTTATAACATTGGTCTGGTATCAAATGATGTAACAGATGCTCTGAAGGATTATGAAATGCCTGCGGGCTGTACCTGGGAAATGGCGGGCGAAGATGAAACCATCAATGAGGCATTTGGGCAGATTGGTCTGATGCTGGCATTGGCACTGGCATTTATGTACCTGATCATGGTAGCACAGTTCCAGTCACTGCTGTCCCCTTTCATTATCATGTTTACCATTCCGCTGGCATTTACAGGCGGTCTGTTTGGTCTGTGGATGACTGACAGTGAAATCAGTATGATCGCTCTGATCGGTTTCGTCATGCTTTCTGGTGTCATTGTAAACAATGGTATCGTAATGGTTGACTATATTAACCAGCTGCGTTATGCAGGCGTTTCCAAACGGGAAGCAATTGTGGAAGCCGGTGTGACCCGTCTGCGTCCTATTCTGATGACCGCACTGACTACGATTCTGGCCATGTCTACCATGCTGTTCAGCAATGACATGGGTTCAGCCATGGCAAAACCTATGGCCATTGTAACCGTTGGCGGTCTGCTGTATGGTACGTTACTGACATTGTTTGTAGTGCCTTGTATCTATGATTTATTTAATAGGAAAAAAGAATTAAAAGATCCACTGGCAGAAGAGGATGATGACATTTGGTAGAGAGTATTTGTTATTTGTATCCAAAATCTCCCAAAGAACTTGCTTTGTATGGCGCGGTAAGGGAACTTTTGCAGGAGGGTGCCGACCTGACCCGCCTGAAAGTTTCTGACATCGCTGCCCGGGCAGGAATCGGAAAAGGAACCACCTATGATTATTTTAAATCAAAGGAAGAACTGATCGTAAAAGCCGTAATATACCATATTTATCATCATCTGCAGGAAATAGAACAGCGGGTTTATCAGGAAAAAGGTTTTCAGAACCGTATTTATCTGTTGATGGATATTCTGCTTGATCCCTGCGGATTGGATAAACGGATGGCGCAGCAGATTCTGATGTTTCTCTTCGATGGTGAAAATGGATTTCCGGACCGTTTTCGGGAAGAAGTTCAAAAATGTGCTCCTGATTTGTTAAATATTAAGGGAATTCTGATGCAGCTTTATCAGGATGGAGTGAATGAAGGTATCATAGAAGATGGTCTGCATATTTACTATATAAGAACCGCTTTTATGAATATGCTGATTCATTATGCTTTTTACAAGCAGGCTCCGTGCAAGGATGCAGGGGAGGTTCCACCTGCGGAAGAAATTAAAAAAAGGTTGTATGAGAATCTGGTTTATGAATTGAGAAAGTAAGATTTAAGAAAATGATTTGCGGGGAAGGCGAGTAGTTTGTGCCTGCAAATGAATCTTGCTTAAATATGAAATCAAAAAAAGGCGGGCAGAGATATCGTTTAAAGATACCTCTGCCTGCCTTTTATCTTATGTTTTTTAGATACACTCTAATTAATGTTTCATATCCGCTGCGCAGGGCAGTCCGTGAAATGCTTCGGTGTGCAGGACTGCATTTTTAACAGCCTGCGCCATAACGCGGGAAGCCAGTGTTCCTACAATATTGATATCTGCTTCCAGAGTGCCGGTGGAAAGGGCATAGATGGTATCGCCGTCATTCATGGTATGAACCGGGCGAATGGAGCGGGCGTAGCCGTTCTGTGCAAAGGAAGCAATCTTATTCAGCTGAGATTTGTCAAAACGGGCATTGGTAATGATGCAGCCGATGGTTGTGTTGGTTACGGCAGCCTGTGCTTTGGAGGCGGCGCTCATCTGGGCATACATCTGATACATCACTTTTTCACTGTCGGCAAAGCCTTTTTTATCCGGAGTCAGCATACCTGCCAGAATCTGATTGGTTTCTTCATCGTAGACATCACCACAGGCATTTACAGATACGATGGCACCTACTTTCAGATCACCCAGCTGTACGGCGTACATGCCCAGGCCGGAATTCATACAGTAATCAGCACCACCTAATTTACCAACGGTAGCACCGCAGCCAGCGCCCACATTACCTTCTGTGGGGCAGTTTTTCTCGGCTGCTTCGCAGGCTTTTCTGGCCATTGCTTTGTCGGGTTTCACCTTATCTGACACAAAAAGCAGGTCAAAAATACAGGATTCTACCACCAGGGGAACCCGTACATCGCCAAGAGCAAAGCCCACCTCCTTTTCTGCCAGATATTCCATAACTCCGCCTGCTGCATCCAGACCGAAAGCACTTCCGCCGCTTAATAAAACAGCATGTATTGCCTGACAGGCTGCTACGGGATTTAAAAGCTCTGATTCACGGGAAGCAGGACCGCCGCCCCGTACATCGATACCGGCAGGAGCCCCCTGCTCGCAGAGAATTACGGTACAGCCGGTAGCATGTTCTTTATCCTCTGCATTTCCGATTTTTATGTTTTCAATTTCTGTAATAGGAATTTCCTTTAAAATCTGATTCCATGTGCTCATGATGATTCCTCCGTAAGTTTTTTGCGACGATTCAGCTCCTGCTGAACTGTTACGATATATCTGGGGATAGTATATTTGATTTTTAGAGGGTTGGCAAGGAAGGAGATAAGAAAATTGCTATGCCAAAGGAGAGAATTTCATGAACGGTAAAAGTTTCAGCGTCTGGCTTACTAGTGAGTACCTTCTTTTCTCACAAATTTGTTGACTTTGGATAATGAGTGGTTTACCATAGAAATTACTATGAGAAAATCACGATTATAGGAAACGGGGAGAATTTATGAGTGACATGATAAAAAAACAATACATTGATTGTGTGTATAAGATACTGGAAACAGAGGGCTTACAGGCAATCAGTATCCGGCGTATTGCAAAAGAGGTGGGGTGTAACAGTGCAACGCTGTATCGATATTTCAATGATGTGGAGCAGTTGATTTGCCTGACTTCCATCCGATATCTGGAACCTTATTTAAAAGATATACGGGAAGCTTCCAAAACGATACGGAATCCAATTGAGTTAAATCAAAGTCTGTGGAAGAGTTTTGCAACCTATGCATTTCACAGGCCCACTATATTTGAAATGTTATTTTTTGGCCAGTATAAGGAAAATCTGATGGATTTTATGTATGAATATTATGATATCTATATGGATGATTTTCTGGATCTGGACGGTTTTTCCATTACTTTTCTTTTTAATGGAAGTATATTTGAACGAAACTATATGTTTTACCGCAGGGCTGTTGGTATGGGATACATCACGCAAGATGCGGCAAAGCTTATTTCTGAGGTGGAAGTGTACACGTTCCATGGACTTTTAATGGAGTGCAAGCAAAATCAATATTCAACGGAGGAACTGAATCAAAAAGTTCTGGTATTTCGCCAGCAGATGGATCAGATTATAGAAAAATTCATACTTAAGTAATAGTGTTATAGAGGGATTTTAAGTGCCTGTCACGAAGTGGAAATCTTTGTGATAGGCACTTTTTGTAATCGCGATTTAATATAGAAAAAGAATTTTTGTTTAAATAGTCGTTTTAAAGAAACAAAATTAATAACTATATTGACATTATATACAAAAAATGATATATATACATTACAAGAAAAAATCGAGATTTTAAAATATACAAAGCATGATTGCAATATAAAACAAACACTGATTACAGAAGGCAAAACATGATTGTAACAAGGCGGCGGATATATCTGTTTAGAAAGAAAGGGGAGGTATTTTTGGAAGAAACCAAAAAGACATCGATCAATATTGTTTTTCTTGTTTCGGCGGCAATTACAATTGCGGTTGTTTTATGGGGAATTGTTAGTAATGATTCTTTTGCGGAAAGTGCGAATAAACTAATGCAGGGTTTAGAGAGTAATTTTTCGTGGCTGTATCTGGGGGTTATGTTATTTTTTGTGCTATTTTGTCTGGCTTTGGCGTTTAGTAAATTTGGGAAAATACGTCTTGGTACAGATGATGAAAAACCGGAATACAGTACCATTTCCTGGTTTGCTATGCTCTTTGCAGCCGGAATGGGAATTGGTCTGGTTTTCTGGGGCGTGGCGGAGCCATTGTCTCATTATGTGAATCCTATGAAAGGAATTGAACCGCAGACGGCAGAAGCTGCATCTTTTTCTATTCGTTCCTGTATTATGCACTATGGGCTTCAGCCCTGGGCCTGTTATGCATTGATGGGGCTGGGGTTGGCTTATTTTCAGTTTCGGAAAAAAGAACCTGCTTTGGTCAGCAACCTTTTTGGGACGATTTTGAGTGATAAACATAAAAAAGGCATTCCTGGGAAAACCATTGATATTTATACTACAGTTCTGACGGTAATCGGTGTTGCAACTTCATTTGGTATGGGATGTCTTCAAATCTGTGGAGGTTTGGAGTACCTTTTCTCTATTCCCAATAATATGAAAACGTGGATTATGGTTATTGGTGTAATCTGTGTAATCTATTTGTTGAGCGCCACCAGTGGTATTGGAAAGGGCGTAAAAATATTATCCAATATTAACCTGTTCTTACTTGTTGTTCTGACCATTTTTATTTTTATATTTGGACCTACAAAAGAGATCGTTCTGTATTTCCTGAATGGTCTGAAAGATTATCTCATCAACTTTTTCCCGGATTGAGAATGTCTTCAGAGGGTGATGCTTCCTGGATTAACAGCTGGCGTGTTTTTTATTGGGCGTGGTGGCTTTCTTGGTCGCCGTTTGTTGGTTTGTTTATTGCTCGTATTTCGCGGGGGAGAACCATTCGTGAATTTGTTGCGGGAGCGATTATGATTCCTACCCTGGTATCTGCTGTATGGTTTTGTACGTTGGGTGGTCTGTCTATTCATGTGGCAGGCAATTTCACCACAGAACAGCTGACGGAAATGGTTGCAGTTCCTCAAACTGCGTTGTTTCACATCTTTGACCAGTACAGTTTTGGTATGATTGCGTCTCTGATTGCTATTGTTCTGTTGATTATTTTCTTTATTACTTCGGCTGATTCTGCTACGTTTGTACTAGCTATGTTAACATCCCATGGCAATCTGGAACCAAAAAATGATAAAAAGTTTTTTTGGGGCATTCTGATTGCAGTGGTTGCTTTTGTTTTGATTATGTCCGGCAGTATTTCTGTGATACAGACAGTTTCCATTGTAATTGCATTTCCATATGTGTTTATTTTGCTTTTGTTATGTGTCTCTCTGGTACTGGAATTGAAAGCGGATTTAAAAAGAAACCTGAATGCTGAAGTGAAACGGCTTGATCTTACTATTGAAAAAATTAAAAGTTATTGATAAGACAGCAAAACGTTTATTGCCAGCACCGGATAGAATGGGAAAACCTTGAGGAATCTACCTGTTCTAAAATGAGTGGATATTACGAAATCACCCCTTTTATTTTTGGATAAGTATGTCAATTGACAATCCATGCGAGATTGATATAATAGCTTTGGCAGACAGATGGAAATATCGTCTGACTATTATTTATATTGCGCTGTATCCTGATGTTTCTGATAGTGAGCAGTGAATGAAACAGTAAATTCAAACAGGAACAGCAGCAGGAGGAATTATGTACGAATTCAAAAACAAAACACAGAAAATGGTATTGACTGCAGCGTTTGCAGCAATAATCATTGTTATGGCGAATGTACCCTTTCTGGGTTATATTCGACTGGGTGTTGTAAACGCCACCACACTTCACATTCCGGTAATTCTGGGAGCTATTTTAATGGGCCCCGGTTCTGGTGCATTTCTTGGCTTTGTATTTGGGCTGACCAGTTTTCTGCAGGCCACTTTTCAGCCAAACATTACTTCATTTTGTTTTTCTCCGTTTTATTCTGTAGGAGATTTCCATGGTAACTTTTTTAGTTTGATTGTATGCTTCGTTCCCCGTATTCTGATCGGGCTTACCGCTTATTTTGTATTTGCGGGTCTGATGAAGGTTATTAAAGGGAAAAGAAGAGTGAAAGAAACCATTGCCCTTCCTGCGGCAGGACTCGTTGGCTCCATGACCAACACAATTTTTGTAATGAGCGGTATTTACCTGTTCTTCGGCAAACAGTACATGGAAGTGCTTGATAAAGTGGGAAGCCTTTTTGCAGCTATTATGGCAATCGTAATTGGAAATGGCGTTCCGGAAGCAATTGTGTGTGCGTTGCTGGTTACGTTGATTGGAAAGGCACTGCTTCACTTTGTAAATGTGCAGTAGGATTTGGAATACATAGTATATTGCAAATAGATAGTAAGATTGTAAAAGTGAGATATACTGTCAATGTACGGTAGCATTAAAAAATACAGGCTGCTGTAAAATCGGGTTATAGAAAGTGGCCCTGGTTTTGCAGCAGCCTTTTGTTATTGTTTTTTATACATTTTAATCAGTGAGTTGGGCCACAGAAGAAAAAAACATCTGTATGGCCCAGAGGGAGCAGAAAAACTGGGCCACAGAAGAAAATTTACAAAATTTCTTCTTCCAGTTTTTCTACTACATGTTTCACGCAGCCGTCGTTGAAGGGGACTTCCAGTCCGGCCTGGGGAAGGATGTTGACGAAGAAGTCGCGGGCGGAGAGTTTACATAATTTGTAGTAATTTGCCCATGCGTTTTCGAAGTTTTCATCCATCATTACCTTAAATTCGATTGCACAGATCTGAGCGATGCAGTAATCAATATAGTAGAAGGGGAAATGGAAAATGTGCAGCTGTTTCTGCCAGAATCCGCCTTTGGAGTAGAATGCGTCATCGCCGTAGTCCAGGTGAGGACGGTATTCTTTTTCCAGCTCCAGCCATGTCTGTTTTCTTTCAGCGGGTGTCATTTCCGGTTTTTCGTAAACAAGATGCTGGAATTCATCTACCATGCAGCCGTAGGGGATAAAGTTGATGGAATGTTCCATATGCAGGGTGAGGTAATCGTCTTTGCGGTCACCGAAGAACAGTTCCATCCAGCCTGTGGTGAAAAATTCCATGGACATGGAGTGGATTTCCGCAGTTTCCAGAGTGATATCGCTGAATTCGCGGATTTCCTCGTCGCGCATGAGGTAGCCCTGGAAAGCGTGGCCGCATTCGTGAGTGATGACATTTACATCGGAGTTGGTTCCGTTGAAGTTGGCAAAAATAAAGGGAGATTTATAGTTGGGAATGAAGGTCATGTAACCGCCCTGTTTTTTGCTTTTCCTGCCCAGTACATCAAACAGCTCGTTTTCAAACATAAAGTTGAAAAATTCCTTTGTTTCAGGAGAAAGTTCGCTGTACATTTTCTGGCCCGCCGCCAGAATTTCTTCCGGTGTACCGGTGGGAATGGGATTTCCTTCTGCGAAATAGACGTCATTGTCAATAAATGACAGCTTTTCTACGCCCAGACGTTTGCGCCTGCATTCATGAAGTTTGGTGGTAAAGGGCACCAGATACTGTTTTACCTGGTCACGGAAATTTTTCACATCTTCTTTGCTGTAGCAGTTACGATTCATGCGGTAATAACCCAGCTCAACGTAGTTGTCATAGCCCAGCATATGCGCCTGTTCGGTTCTGTTTTTCACCATCTTATCGTAAATTTCATCAATCTCGTCTGTTACAGACTGGAAAAATTCACTGACAGCCAGCCATGCTTTCCGGCGAACTTCGCGGTCAGAGCTGGTCTGAAATTTCTGCATCATGGACAGGTTATAGGTTTCTCCTTCAAAAGGAATCTTGGCACTGGCAATAATCTTATCATAACGGCTGATCAGGGTATTTTCCTCCTGCATCAGAGGAATCAGCTTTTCATCAAAAGCTTTCAGCACAATTTCCATATTTTTGAAAGCAACCTTACCGATTTTGCCTTCCATATAGTCTCTGTAAGGGGATGCAAACAGAATCTTGGAGTATTCATTTTCATAATTCTGAAGAATCGGCATCACTTCATCGTAAAAATGCTGTTCTTTTTCGTAAAATTCATTGGATGTGTCAATATCATGGCGAATGCAGGCAATGGTGCTGTTGGTGTCGATATCTGCTTTTAATTTGTAATGTTCTCTGTGAATTTCAAATTGTTCTTCGCCGCTGGAAGCGTTGCGGGCGCGTTCCAGAATATCTTTGTACTTGGCTTCTACTTCGGACATATCGATCCGTTCGTAGGGCATTTCTGAAAATTTCATATATTTTTTCCCTCCACATTGTAAAAAGATTCGTAACCGTTCAGTAAAAACCAGACAGCTGCGAATACATTACCCTCAGTGAACCGTGTATCCTTTGTCCAATGAAGGTACCCTCCTGTGATAAACTTTATGCTATATGTAAGGTTTACCAGATGTGAGTAATGTTATTCTAACAAACAATTTATAAAGTTACAAGATGTCAGAACGTGCCTGAAAAATCAGCCACAAAGCATTTTTCAGACACGTTTTAGTCGATAAAAACGACTCCTGAATTTATCTTGACATTTTAGCCTGCAAAATGTATATTTCAGCAATTTTCTATGGCAAATGAGATTTTTTCTGATAATATAAAATCAAAGATTACAAAAAGTAACAGAAAGTAATAAAATTTCCGCAGATTTAATAGAAACAACATCAGGAGGTGACCGAATAAAAATGACCATCAGCTTAATTTTCTGTTTTGCAGTTGTTATTATACTTGCTATGTGTATCTGCTTTCTGCTTTCATTTTGTCAGAAACTGGAACAGCATTATGAAGCGCTGCAGGCAAGTTATGAAAATCTGGAAAAACTCAACAGCGAGCTGCGCAGCCAGCGGCATGATTATTTAAACCATTTGCAGGTGGTTTACGGGCTGATGCAGCTGGAAGAATATGAGGAACTTCAAAAATATCTGAAGCCGGTCTATAAGGATATGCAAAAAACGGGGAAGGCCCTCAAAACGTCAAAACCTGCAATTAATGCGCTGCTGAAGGCTAAAATGGATGAAGCTCAGAGCAAAGAGATTGATTTTTATATCGAAGTAAAATCTGATTTGAAAGGATTACATATTGAAGATTGGGAGCTGTGTAAAGTGATTTCCAATATTGTGGATAATGCGATCACTGCGTTGGAGGAGAAAAAAGGGGAAAAGAAGATTACACTGGATATTACAGAAAACCGGGAAAAATATCTATTTTCCATTTCCAATAACGGGCCTGAAATCCCACAGGAAATGCAGGAAACCATTTTCAAACAGGGATTTACGTCCAAAAAAGAAGAAGGTCATGGCATGGGACTTTACATCGTGATGAATGTAATCAAAGCACATAAAGGAACCATGAAATTGACATCAAATGAAGACGAAACGGTATTTGCATTTTCTTTTTTGAAATAAAGCAGGAAAAGTGTATAAAAACAATGGAATAAAGCGGAAAGGAACGCTTTATAATCAGGAAACTGCAGGTGGAAGAAAAGAAAATAGCGTTTAAAAGCTATAGTGAAAAGTTGGAAAGAAGGTGAACAGAATGGGGAATTTGATGATTTTAGGAATAGGTTTGTTGATTGTAGGTTTTGTTCTGGTGGGAATAGAAATGGTACTTCCGGGGTTTGGACTTCCGGGAATCAGCGGAATTATCTGCCTCATCGGCGGGATTTTGCTGACTGCCAAGACCATTGAACAGGGGCTGACCATTACTGTAATCGTGGTGGTGGTGCTTGCAGTGATGCTGACCGCTGCGTTAACGGTGTTAAAAAGAGTAAAACCGCCGATTATCCTGGAAGATGAATTAAAAGGAAGCGATGGCTATCTGAATTCTTCGGACCTGGAATATTTGATTGGCAAAGAGGGAATTGCGGCGACAGATTTGAAGCCCTCTGGAAAATGTAAGATCGAAGACATCGAATTTGATGTGAGAGCAGAAAATCGATACATCGAAAAAGGTACGCGGGTATGCATCAGCCGTATTCATGAAAATACGATTATGGTAAGAGAAGTGCTTTAGCAAGTTGTATGTTATGAGTTGTATGTTATGAGTTGCATATTATGAGTTGTATGTTCTGAAAAGAAAGAGAGGAAAATTATGATAGGTAAAATTATTGTTTTAGGAATCATCTTATTACTGGTCATTGCATTTTTTATTTTCGTTCCAGTGGGACTCTGGATTTCAGCCATCGCATCCGGTGTGAAAATTGGTATATTTGACCTGATTGGTATGCGGCTTCGCCGCGTGGCTCCTGCTAAGATCGTACTGCCTATGATTAAAGCCACAAAAGCGGGAATTAGTGTAAAGGTCAATCAGCTGGAAGCACATTATCTTGCAGGCGGTAACGTGGATAATGTGGTAAATGCTCTGATCGCAGCGGAAAGAGCTCAGATTACCTTATCTTTTGAGCAGGCATCTGCCATTGACCTTGCCGGCAGAGATGTATTTGAAGCGGTTAAAATGAGTGTAACTCCCAAGGTTATTGAAACGGATCTGATCTCTGCAGTAGCAAAAGATGGTATTGAACTTCTGGTTCGAGCGCGGGTTACAGTAAGAACCAATATTGAACGATTGATCGGTGGCGCCGGTGAATCAACGGTTCTGGCAAGAATCGGTGAAGGTATTGTTACAACGGTAGGTTCCTCTAAGACGCACAGTGAGGTGCTGGAAAATCCCGATGATATTTCCAAGCTGGTACTTGCAAAAGGGCTGGACTCCGGTACTG
Organism: Lachnospiraceae bacterium; assembly: GCA_045121095.1. Lineage (GTDB taxonomy): Bacteria > Bacillota > Clostridia > Lachnospirales > Lachnospiraceae > TWA4. The sequence continues at coordinate 16,629 of JBGVFN010000212.1, forward strand.
CATATGAAATTATTTCCATTGATATTGCGGATATTGATATCGGCAGAAATATCGGTGCAAATCTGCAGAGCCTTCAGGCAGAAGCGGACAATAAAATTGCTCAGGCAAGAGCAGAGGAACGCCGTGCCATGGCAGTTGCTCTGGAACAGGAAATGAGAGCAGCCGTTGTGGAAGCGGAAGCAGAAATTCCCAGAGCAATGGCAGAAGCATTGCGCAATGGAAATATCGGGGTAATGGATTATTACAAGCTTCAAAATGTACTTGCAGATACAGAGATGAAGAAAGACATTGGCAGCGGTGCCAACGCATATGCTAAGAGCAGAAAGCAGGAGCAGGTATATAATCCCGGAAATCAGGAATAAACAGGGCAAAGGAAGTAAAGATAAATATGATCAAGGTATCAATTATTGAAGATGAGCCTGAGATTCGGAAGCTGCTTCGCCTGATCGTGGAGAGACAGGAAGGATTTCAGGTGGTTTCTGAAAGCGGGGATTTTAAGACCGCAATCTCCGAGTTTGCAGTTTATCGTCCGGATGTGGCATTTATAGATATTGATTTAAATGGTGAAAGCGGTCTGGAATGCGCTAAAATCATGACGGAGCTGAATCCGAAGCTGAAGGTTATATTTGCTACGGCCCACAGCGAGTATATGGCAAATGCCTTTGAAATTTACGCATTTGATTATCTGGTAAAGCCATTTGACATGGAACGGGTTATGAAAACACTTGCCCGTATTAAAGGGGAAGCAGAAGAATCTGTGTCTGGAAATGGAAATGAAGAACTGGTTTCACAGCCGGAGCAGTACAGCAATAAGCTGATGATTAAAGGGAAAGATCAGGTAACCTTCGTAGATAAAAAAGAAATTATTTTCATTGAGCGAAGTGAAAATGCCACCAGCATTGTGACGAAAGAGGAATGTTATAAAAACTCTGCTTCGTTGAGTAAGATTGAGGAAAAACTGAATCCCACCCAGTTTATGCGGTGTCATAAATCCTATATTATCAATCTTTCCATGATTTCAAAGATTGAGCCCTATGGACGATGGACTTATGTGGTCAAATTTAAGGGGATTTCGGAATCAGCGCTGATGACGGCACAGAATTATGAGAAGATTAAGCAGATTTTTGGATAAGCAGTTTCTGGATAAGTAGCTTCCGGATGAGTAGTTTCCGGATGAGTAGCTTCTGAATGAGCAATTTCTGGATGAATCATTTTTGAATGAATTCAAGAGGCGTTACTTTTAAACGATTTTTTGAAGAGAGAGGTGGATTTTTATGAAGAGAACAGGAATTATTGTAATGACATTATTTCTGATTTTTGGTTTATCGGGATGTTCAGAAACGACACCGGAAGAAACGTTTGCGGGTATGGAGACAATACACCAGGATGAGGGAATGGAGGCAATCTATTCAACTGATGGAATGGCGATATATCGTGTGGAGACAGAGTATGGGAAAGAGCTCTGGGCTGATATGAGCATTGCTCCGGCTCAGCTTTCTGGAGATGCAAAGGAGTTCCTTATTACAGGCGAATCGGCTTCAACATATGGCGTTCCAGTATTTGAAGGAACAGAATATCAGGGAATGGAAAATGTATATGTATATACTTATGGGGCGTTGGATGATATTGCAGCTGATCTTCATTTGGATATCCTTGCAAGTGATATGTCCACATATCCGGAAAGCGATAGGAATTTTACATTAAAGTATGATGATGATACTGAAAATCAAGTTATTTCTATAGAAGAAAACTATCACAAATTCGAAAAGGATTATTATATATCCTATATGAATATATATCTGTGCTTTGGCTCCGAAAAGGGCCGTGGACGATGCAGCCTTGAAAATATCACAGATGAAGCAGATTACATAACATATGAAATTGCCGAAGGAGAACAGGCATATATTTTGTATGATCTGTCGGTTGGAAAAGCCACTGTATTTGTGAGGATGGATGGAGCATTTTATGAATGGAATTTGGAAAGAATCAAGGATCTGGATGATTTATATGATTTTGCAGATTCCATCCACTGGATAAAAGGTTTGAATTAGTGCGAAATTTTCTAGTTAATCTTGTTATTTGATCATTTATAGTTATTAATAAAACCGGTACTTTGGGATAGAAATATCTACGGAAAAGTACCGGTTTTTTGTTTTAAAATGTATTTTATTTTTGCTGGTTTTCTATCGGAATATCGCTCTTTTTCAGAATGGTGTATTCTAATAGAATGGAAAGTATTTTACTCTACATTTTGGGTGTAACAATTTTACCAGCAACTGCACATGCTGCTGCAGTTACAGGGGAAGCCAGGAAAATTTCCACTTTGGAAGTTCCCATTCTTCCCAGGAAGTTCCGGTTGTTGGTGGCAACGACACGCTCACCGTCGGTCAGGATACCGCCTGCGCGTCCGCAGCAGAGTCCGCAGCCGGGATGTGTGATCATAGCACCTGCTTCTGACAGAATCTGAAGGGTTCCGTTAGCCAGAGCCTGTCTGTAGATTTTACGGCTTGCGGGGGTAACGATTAGCTTCACGAAGGGAGCTACTTTTTTACCTTTCAGTACAGCAGCCGCTTTTTCCAGATCTTCCAGACGTCCGTTGGTACAGGAGCCGATAAATACCTGATCGATTTCGGTTCCTTCCAGTTCGGAGGTGGGTTTAATATTGTCCACCTGGGACGGACATGCCATAACCGGCACGAAGTCCTCTGCCTGATAATTGATGACCTGACAGTAAACAGCATCTTCATCGCCCACCAGGCTGCGTTCTGCGTCAGTCAGTTTGATTTCACAGTATTCAGCCGTTTTTTCATCGGGTGTGAACAGCGCACATTTAGCACCAGCTTCGATTGCCATATTGGCAATGGTCATGCGGCTGGCAACAGACATTTCTTCCACGGTATTGCCGGCAAATTCCAGGGCTTTGTAAGTTGCACCGTCGGCACCCAGATCGCCGATGAGGCGCAGAATAATGTCTTTGGAGGTTACGTTGGAGGGTAATTTACCATTGATATTGACTTTGATGGTTTCGGGGACTTTTACCCAAAGTACACCGGTTCCCAGAATACTTGCCATTTCGGTGTAGCCGATACCGGAGGAAAATGCGCCTACACAGCCGTAAGTGGTGGTATGGCTGTCTGTGCCAAATACTACATTGCCGGGTTTTACATAGCCGGCTTCGGTCATCAGCTGGTGGCAGATTCCGTCAGAACGGTGAACATTTTTCATGCCATATTTGGCAACAAATTCATCGCCTTTACGGAAATGTCTGGTGTCATCCACCTGACTGGCGGGAACCAGATGGTCATAGATCAGAACCACCTTGTCCGGATCCCAGAGCTTCTGAAAGCCCATTTCTTCAAATTTATCTGCTACAAAGGGAATGAAAATGTCGTGAATCATAACCCGGTCCACATTAACGGTGACGATATCACCAGCTTTTGCAGCTTCATTCCCCGTATTTCTTCGAATGATTTTTTCAATAACAGTTGCGCCCATAAGGTCTCCTTTTCTTTGTAAATGGATATGTCTGCTGACTGAACAGGTCTGGCGTCGTTTTAGTCCAGGCCATTTAATTTACGCATGGCTTTTACAAGACCGCCCGCGTTGATGATATCCAGCAGATTCTGGGGAAGGGTGGAAATTGGATAGTCATTGCCTTTGCAGGTAATGTGATCCCCAACGGTTACGTCGATGGTTTCTCCTTCTGTTACCACATTGCAGAGGTCGGGATTCTCGATCAGGAGAAGGCCGTTGTTGATGGAGTTACGGAAGAAAATACGTGCGTAGGATTTGGCGATTACGCATTTAATACCCAGAGCCTTGATTACTTCGGGAGCCTGTTCTCTGGAGGAGCCGCAGCCGAAATTCTTGCCAGCTACGATAATGTCGCCTTCTTTGATCTGACCGGCAAGCTCCGGACGCAGGGGGCTGAAAGCGAAGGGTTTCATATCTTCTACGGTTTTTAAAGCAAGGTACTCAGTAGGGATGATAATATCCGTGTCAATATCATCGCCCAGGAGCCATACTTTGCCACTGAACTGTTCCATATGTATATTCCTTTCAAATGCCATCGGTGCCATTTATCATACACCGGGTGGATATTTTTTGTTACGATTCAGCCAAGCATGATTTTTTGTTCTAAATACCGTGTCAAGCTTGCTGAATTTATTCAAGACAGTTCAGCCAAGGCTGAACCGTTACTATTTTTATGTAAGTTAAAAAGGTATCTTTTATACCATATCTGCGGTTGCAATCTCGCCTTTAATAGCGGATGCGGTTACGGTTGCTGCGGAACCCAGGTATACGAAGGAATCCTTGTGACCTGCGCGGCCCTTGAAGTTACGGGTACCGGTACTGATAAGGGTTTCACCTTCACCGATTACACCCTGACAGCTGCCCCAGCAAACGCTGCAGTTGGCGTTCATAACGATTGCGCCGGCTTCCATGAAAATATCGATCAGCCCTTCTTCCATGGCCTGCTGGTAAACGGTATTGCTGGCAGGAACCACCAGAAAACGTACATGAGGAGCTACTTTTTTGCCCTTGATGATTTCTGCACCCACACGCAGGTCTTCCAGACGGCCATTGTTGCAGGAACCAAGGAATGCTTCATCAATTTTCACACCTGCACATTCTTTGGCGGGAACCACATTGTCCACAAAATGAGGTTTTGCAACGATGGGTTCAATACTTCCCAGATCAATATCGTAAGTCTGGGCAAATACAGCGTCATCATCACTCTTGAAGCAGGCTTTCGGCTCACGGCCCTGTGCTTTCAGGTAATCCATGGCGATTTCATCCACTTCCATCAGTGCAGTTTTCGCACCAGCCTCCACACACAGGTTGCAAATGGAAATACGGTCGCTCATGGTTAAAGTCTTCATGCCTTCACCAACAAATTCCATAGCCTTGTAGTTGGGACCGTTGGCGCCGATTTTACCAATAATAGTAAGAATCAGATCTCTTGCATAAACGCCGTCTTTCAGCTTGCCGGTCAGGTTGAAACGCAGTGTTTCAGGAACCAGCAGCCAGGACTGGCCGGTTACCATGGCGTACAGATAATCGGTACATCCCACGCCAGTACCAAATGCCCCCAGAGCACCGTATGCGCAGGTGTGGCTGTCCGCACCAAAAATCAGCTCGCCGGGACATACATGATTTTCCATCATAATCTGATGGCAAACTCCCTTACCCTCATAAAAAGTAATGCCATTTGCCTTGGCAAAATCGCGCATTTTCTTATGAGAAGCGGCAGTTTTGGGGCTGTCAGAAGGTACATTATGATCCACAATCCAGACCAGTTTATTCACGTCTGCAATACGGGGATTTTTCAGCTTATTATACATATCAATGGTTAAATGTGTAGTACCGTCGTTGCTCATAAGGCGGTCTACTTCTACAGTATGAATATCGCCGGGTTTTACACGATCCACACCGGCGGCTCTTGCAATAATTTTTTCAGCAATTGTCATTCCCATGGAAACGGTCTCCTTAAAAAATATTTATCTATAAACAGCTGTTTGAAAGAACTGTTTAATCTGCTATTTGTTCTTGATCTGCTATTTGTTCAATGAAGCAATCAATCCGCCCTGATCCAGAATTCCCTGCATATATTCAGGGAGTTTGGTGCAGGTAAAGGTCTTATCGCCAACGGTTACGGTACCTTCTGTCAGAGACAGTTCCATATCTTCGCCGGCTTCCACGTTATCATATAAATCCTTGCATACAATAACCGGCAGTCCAATGTTAATGGCATTACGATAGAAAATACGTGCAAAAGATTTGGCCAGAACAGCTTTTACACCCAGAGCCTTCAGTACGCTGGGAGCCTGTTCTCTGGAAGAACCACAGCCAAAATTCTCAGCAGCAACAACAAAATCACCCGGCTGTACACTTGCTGCAAAATCCGGGTCCAGAGATTCAAATGTATGTGTTTTCATCTCATCGATCGTAGGGAATAATAAATACTGAGATGCAATGATCTGGTCAGTATCCACATCGGTGTGGAATTTGAAAATTTTACCCATAAGGGGCCTCCTTGTCTAAAGAGTGTTTGAAAAATATTTTATATAAAATGCGTTATGTAAAATGTACGTTCCATTTTATTTGGAGTTTTTCAAACACGCACTACTTTTTGATGTCGTTATATAACATGATTCAAAGGTCAAAAGGTTCATATGTCTTTTAGCGGTACAAATTAAAAGAAATTTCCCCACAGGAAAATGAACATTTTATCTTTGTATCATAACATAGTTAATAGTGTAACATTAACACGCAAAAAAGTACAGAGGGTAAAATTCATCATTTTCAATGATTAAATTTAATCACAAAAAGCTTAATATAAAATTTAGAAAATCTTAAGGGTTCGTTCGTATCATTTTAAATCTATGTTTGTTATAATCGAATAAAAATCTGGATAAATTTTCAAATATAATTCTAAGAAAGGAAAAGGTCAATATGAAGATAGTAAAAAAGATTACAGCGCTTTTGATGCTGCTTCTGTTATGTCTGCCCATGATGGTTTCTGGGGCGGGAAGTTCTGTTTTGGCGGCAGGAGCATCTGTCACAAAAGCAGGTGCGCAGACAACCGCAGTGCGAACTGCTGAGAGTTCTGCCGCGTCCACATCTGCTGCATCCACAGAAGGGGGACAGGCATCGGAAGAAGCTGAAGTTCAGCAAACGGAAAGTGCGTCTAAAAGCACGAAATCTAAGAATTCCAATGGTGTAATCAGTACAGATGAATTTGAAATTCGGGTGGTTTGTGGATTAAATGGCAATTACCGTACCGGTGCGTCTATTCCAGTTACGATTTATATGGAAAGTCTGAAAGAAGATTTTGAAGGAACCGTGCGTATTATTGTGCCGAAAGATACGAATTATTATGATACGGAGGCCATTGCTTATGAGAAGGATGTGCTGCTCAGTGCAGGTACTCAGAAAGTAGTTACTATGTCCATGTCCTGCAATAATGGATTGACAGCTTTCCGATTCCAGCTGGAGAACAGCAAAGGCGAAATCGTTGTGGAAAATACGGTAACCATGAAGAGTCAGGCAGGTGAAAAGGCCCTGGTTGGCGTATTAAGTGATGACTACACAGCCCTGAATTATTTTGATGGAGTTTCCATTTCTTTGGATTCTTATACAGGGACAGCACAGCTTCTGGAGCTGAATGAAGATACATTACCAGAACAAACATCGGGTCTGGAAGCACTCAGTTATCTGATTATTAACAGTTATGATACTTCGAAATTAACGCAGAATCAGTATACCGCCATTAAAAACTGGGTAGAGCAGGGTGGTGTCCTGATTTTGGGAACCGGTTCGGATTATAAACAGACACTGTCTGGTTTACAGGATGATTTTATAAAGGGAACCGTTGGTGACGCAATGGAAGGGTCTTTCCAGGCCATCAGTACAAACAGTACTCGTAAGGGCGATGTGCTGAAATTTACAAAGGAACAGGGCATTATGGAAATTTCTCTGGAGGAAGGCAATGTCCTGAAAGGAGTAGTAAGCCCTGATAAATATGTCTGGAATCAGGATTATGGCAAAGGTCATGTGATTGTAACTGCATTTAATCTGGGAATGGAACCCATTGTCAGCTGGGGAGGACGCCTTTTGATGGCATCTGCACTTTTACAGGAATCTGCAGAAGGGTACAGCGATACCCGTATTTCTAATTTGAATTACGGTGGATATTATACAGACAGCTGGTCGTTGTCCAATGCACTGGATCGTCTTCATAACGTGGGATATCCGGATATGGAGATGATTATTCTGATTTTTATAGTCTTTGTAATCTTTGTGGGTCCGGGTCTTTATCTGCTCCTGAAATTGATGGATAAGCGGGAGTGGATGTGGGCTCTGATACCGGTTCTGGCAGTGGGCTGTACAGCAGTAATTTTTGTGGTAAGTAAAGATATGCGTATTGATAACCTGAGAACTTCTTCCATTACCACGCTGTATTATGAAGATGGTATTTCCAATGGTGTACAGCAGGTAAATCTGGCTGTGCAGGTACCCCAGGCAAATCGCCAGGAAGTGGTACTGGATCCATCACTTACCAATTTAAGAATGTATGGCCAGAATTATGATTATGTTTATTCTTATGGAACAACAACTTCTAACAATGACAGTAAATATGAGTATAAAACAGCCATTCGGGAAACGGCAGAAGGGTATCAGCTGGGAATTGAAAATGGTTCCACCTTTGCGTCTGCGTATTTGAGTGTGAACCATGTGACAGATGATTCGGAAGATGTTTCCTGTGGTCTGGAAACAAATCTGGATCAGAAAACCACTGGTATTACAGGAACGATTACCAATAATACAGGCAGAGATCTTCACTGGCTGTCTGTTTACGCACAGTCCCGCATGGTCATGATCGGTGAACTGAAAGCTGGTGAAACGGTGGAGATTAAGGAAGCGGATAACCGGATTTTCCAGTATGATATCTATAACATTAGTGTTCCGGGCTATACTGTGGACAGCAAAGAATATAATAAAGAAATGAGAATCTGGGATTTATTCTGCTCTCAGTATCTCTATGGTATGGGCATAGAAGATATCTATATTTATGCTTCCATGGGAGAATGGGATGCGGATTATATTCCGGACGACTCTGTGGAAGAACAGAATATAGCAGTTCTGGTGGAGCATAAGGTGATGGGCTACAGCGATTATGAAGATGCTGAGCTTGTAAGTTTGTATGATTATGCAAAAAATTCCGGTACAGACTGGGATGTTGATGGTATGATGTACAGCCAGACAGCAGAAGTTGAATTTGATGTGGGCACCCAGGTATCTACTGTATATGCGCTGATTCGTGCCAAAGATTCAGAGGCTGTGTACGGCAGTACGAAAAATGTGACGATCTATGGTTATAATGTAAAGACCAGTAAGTATGAGCAGCTGTTTACAGACGGAGAAACCATGAAATTTGAAGAGACCTGTCCTTATCTGAGTGAAAAAGGTATTATAAAATTGAAATTCGTCTGCAAGACCATCTATGAGGATTATTCCCCTCAGATTACGTTGGTGGGAGGTGATGAGTAATGCTTGAAATTAAACAGTTAAATAAACGCTTTGGCTCTTTCTATGCGGTGGATGATCTGAATCTGCATATTGAAAAGGGAGAAATTTTTGGATTTGTAGGTCACAATGGAGCAGGGAAAACTACCACCATGAAGATTACTGCAGGGCTGCTTGCAGCCACCAGCGGCAGCATTGTAATTGATGGAATAGATGCATTTAAAAACCGGAAAAAGGTGAAGCGTAAAATTGGATATATGCCGGACTTTTTCGGTGTCTACGATAACCTGAAGGCCATTGAATATATGGAATTTTATGCTTCCATGTATGGAATTACAGGGAAAAAAGCCAGACAGACCTGTCTGGAACTGATGGATCTGGTAAATCTTTCGGACAAGACCAACGCTTATGTAGACAGTTTGTCCAGAGGGATGAAACAGCGTCTTTGTCTGGCTCGGAGTCTGGTGCATAATCCGGAACTTCTGCTTTTGGATGAGCCGGCCTCAGGTCTGGATCCCAGAGCACGTTTTGAGATGAAAGAAATCCTCAAAAATCTGGGTTCCATGGGAAAAACTATCATTATCAGCTCTCATATTCTGCCGGAACTGGCTGATATGTGTGATACCATCGGTATTATGCAGAAGGGTAAGCTGATCATGCATGGAACCGTAGAAGATATTCAGCTGAAAGCCATGCATGCCCAGCCACTCCACGTACGGGTTCTGGACCAGAAAGACAAGGCTGTTCAGATTTTAAAGGAAGACCCTCATACACAGCGAGTTTCCCTGCGGGAAGATTATCTGGTAGCAGATTATACAGGCGATGACATGGACACAGCACGCCTTCTGCAGAGACTGATGAAAGAGGATATTCTGATTGAAAGTTATTATAAAGAAAAAGGTAATCTGGAAACCTTATTCCTGGAACTGACCAGTGAACAGGGAGAATCGGTTTTTGCGGAAGCAGGAAGCGAGGAAAAAAACAACGGGATCATTGGTGAAGCAAAGGGTGAATCGGTTTCTTCAGAAGCGGACGGAGGTGAGGAAGCATGAAATCAAATCCTATTTTAAAGAAAGAACTGGTATTGGGTGCACGAAGTATCAAGCTTCCTTTGGCGCTGTTCTTTTACAGTGGTCTTTTATCCCTAATCGCAGTGAGTACATTGGGAAGTGTAAGCAACACCTATTACTATTATGGTAATATGAATTTTGAAACATTAACCTCTGTTTTCATGACGCTGGCCTGTATTCAGGCAGTGATCATCTGTATTATTATTCCGGTTCTTACAGCAGGAAGTATTGCAGGAGAACGGGAACGTCAGACACTGGACTTAATGCTTACAGCCCCTGTTTCACCCAGATCCATCGTTATGGGAAAGTTATTGGCATCCATGTCACAGGTTTTCCTGTTTGTCATCAGCAGTCTGCCCGCCATGGGGATTGCTTTTCTGTACGGTGGTATTCAGTGGAGATATCTGCTGGTTTTCATGGTAGCGATTATGTGTCTTGCATTTTTCTGCGGATCCATAGGAATCTGGTGTTCTTCTGTATATAAGAAGACCATTATCTCCGTTATCATGACAATGGCGGTGGAACTGATCTTTTTCCTGGGAAGCTTTCTGGTGGTAATAGCTGTATACTATATCAAATACGAACAGGCTATACAAGCGACAGGCACTTACTCTGTCAGCAATATAAATATAGGCTGGATTCCTCTGGTTCTGTTGTTGAATCCGGCGGTGGGATTTGCTGATGCTTTGATTACTGCATATACCGGCAGCAGAGGAATTGAAGTTGTAATGACGATGATTTCAGGTCATATGGCTTCTGGCATGACGAAACTTTATCCGTACTGGTCAGTGCTTAGTCTGGCTGTAACGTTATTGCTGGGATTTTGGTTTGTGATGCTGGCGGCAAGACGGATTGATTCAGTTAGGCGTAAAGAAAAACACATGAAAGTGAAGAAGAAGGGGAAAAAGTAACGGAAACAGACCTGCTTATTTTTTAGGTAGTGGATGGCTCCATTACAAGTATACCCTACACAGAGACGCGCTCTCGCTCTACAAACAAAGCTTCACTGGAGCTTTGTTTGCATGTTAACGATGCCCAAACGTAGCGGTACTACGGTTTTTCTGCAGGCATAGCCTTTGAAAAACCTAGTGCCGACGTTTGACCAAAGGTCTCCTTAGTAGGGTATACTTGTAATTCCGCCGTTTACGTTTTGTTTGCATAATGTAAAAAGGTGGAGAGAACGGAGTTTTTAAGAAGTTGTTATAAATAAAAAGCTGTTACTATAGAAATACAGGGCAAAAAATCTGTTATATAATGTTAAAGGTAGTAGTGGTTATGTTGTAGTAGAAAGGAGGGCGCGCATATGAGTCAGGATCGGCAGATTGGAAAGTTTATTACACGGCTTCGGTTGTGGATTTTTTGGCAGCGGCTGATGCATGGGTTGTTGTGGTGTTTGCCGGTGGGTTTGTTTGTGGGGGCTGCTTTGGAGGTGGTTTCCTTTTTCGTGCCCTGGTATCGGGTGCATTACTGGGCTGCGGGGGCTGTGGGTCTTGGCGTGCTGGTGGCTGTTGTGTGGGCTTTGTGGAGATATCCTTCGGCTTGTGAGGCGGCTATGATTCTGGACCGGACCGGGCTTCGCGAGCGGACGGTGACAGCTCTGGAGCTGGCTGGTGATGAGAGTTTTTTTGCTTCTTTGCAGAAAAAAGATGCCTGGGAGCAGTTGTCCCAGGTGACGGTGCGTAAACGGCTTCCTTTTTGCATTACCTGGAAACGACCGGTTTTGCTTGGTGCCATGTGTATTTTTCTGGCAGTTAGCTGTATGCTGCCTTCTCCGGCGAAGACGAAGGCGAAGGAACTGCGGAAAGTGGCTGAAAAGGTAGAAGAAGAGGTAGAAAAGGTTGAAAAAGCAGAAGATGAACTGGAAAAAGAGGAATTGACCAACGAAGAGGCAGAGGAATACCAGGCTTTGATGGATTCTATAAAAAAAGAACTGGAAACTGCTGATTCGGAGGAGGCTTTGGAGAAGGCTTTGGAGCGGGCACGGAAGAAGCTGACGCAGATTGCTGAAAAAACAGAAAAGAAGTCTGTAAAAAATCAGATGAATCAGCTCTCTCTGGCGTTGAATCCAGAGAAAGGCAGTGAAACAGATACGGATGGCCAGAACAATTCCCAGCAGGCATCTGCGCAGATGGAAAATGCCGCTGAGATGGAGAAGGCTGCAGAAGAGGCGGAGAAATTGCTGGAAAAATTGCAGGAAGTAGAAAATCTGGATGAGTTGAGTGAAGAAGAACTGGAAGCAGCTAAAGAGGCACTGGAAAATCTGGCTGAGATGGCAGAGAATCAGGAGCTGGCTCAGAGTCTTCAGGATGCAGCTTCTCAGATTAGTTCCGGCTCTGCAAGCAGCAGTACACTGGCATCTGCTCAGGCAACGGTCAGTGCCATGAAGAAAGCCGCCAGTTCTGCAGTGGCTTCTAATAATGGAAATGGTTCATCCGGCAGCGGAGATTCATCCGGCAGAAAAGCGCTGGGAAAAAATGGAGACAATTCTGGAAATGGTAATGGAAATGGCTCTGGAAACGGCACGGGAAATGGATCTGGCAACGGAAACGGCTCTGGTTCCGGCAATGGAAGCGGAAATGGCTCAGGCAGTGGTTCCGGAAGCGGAGGCGGATGGAATTACGGCGGCAAGAACGGATATGAGAAAGATATTTCCTATAATGGAGAGCTGGTTTCTGTTCCGAATGGCGTAGGTGATGACGAAAATTTAACTGGAAAAAACAATGAAGGAACTTCTTACAGCACTCAGGGCGGCGATGCACTGACCTGGTCGGGTAATGCAGTGGATTACGAACAGGTGGTAGGTGAATACAGTAAACAGGCGCTTTCGGAAATTGAACAGTCAGATTATCCGGCAGGCGTACAGGACATTGTGAAATCTTATTTTGAAGAACTGAATCGGTAGAGGGGCTGGAAAATGGATATGCGAATTTTAATACTTGGAGCCAGTGGATATACAGGAAGTTTTTTGAAAAATTTTTTTGCAGATAAGGCAAATGAAGTATATGGTACCTATCGAACTCAGAGGGATGCGTATCAAAATGATTCCTCCATGTTTCATTTTGATATGGAACAGGTAGATGAAATATATGGAATTCTAGAAAAAACGAAGCCAAATGTTATTATAAGTTGCTTAAGAGGCGATTTTAACAAACAAATGGAAGCTCATAAAATTGTGATTTCATATTTCAGGCAAATGATGTATGGAAAATTTGTATTTTTATCAACATCAAATGTTTTTGATAATGACCTGACGGTAGTCCATACGGAAAATGATATTACAAATACACATAGTGATTATGGAAAATATAAAGCGGAATGTGAAAAGATTATTTTAGATTCACTTGGAGATCAGGCGATTGTTTTGAGAACGTCGTTTATTTTAGGAAAGAACTGTCGAAGAAGCAGACAGGTATTGGAATGTGCAAGGAAAAAGATTCTGATTCCAAGTTATGAGAATATATATTTTAATTATACTCCTGTTATTCAGATTGCGGAGTGGTTATGGTATATATTGAAAAATAATTTAAGTGGAATTTTTCATGTGGGAACGAAAGATGTTTGTGTTTACACCGAATTTGTTCAGCAATTGTTGCAGAGTTTAAAAATTTCCGGACCGGAATATTCCGTGGAATGTGTGAAAGAAAAGTCATATCAGGCCGTTATTCCTGCCAGAAGGGAAATCCCTGATGAGATGCAGATAGTTATTAAAGATGTAATCGCATATCTTCAAAATGAATATAGTGAATCGCTGTACATCTGAGTATTTGGTTGTGTGTCTGAAGGTATTATCGTTGTGGAATTATTCTCGTTTTTGTTTATTAGTATTATCTGCCGGATTAATTCAATTTATTGTTGTAGGGATTCTGGAACTGATATATCTGTATGGGACGGCAAAATAGTTTCGGGAATATAAGGCAGATGATAAGAGATTAATGATTTAAACTATAAAATAGAGTCAAATAGAATCAATTAGAAAGGGCAGTTTTATGAGTACAGTCAGTGAACAGCAGTTAAAGGATATGATAAAAAAGATCAATCTGTGTGAAGCAGAGATCGGAAAGGCGATTATTGGCCAGAAGGATATTATCCGACAGACGATTCTGGCCATTCTTTCAGATGGTAATGTGCTTCTGGAAGGTGTACCGGGGCTTGGCAAGACAGAACTGGTAAAGGCCATTTCCAGGGTTTTTCAGATGAGTTTTTCACGAATTCAGTTTACTCCGGATCTGATGCCGGCGGATGTGACGGGTACCAGTCTGATTTTGAAGGAAGGGGACCGCAATGTGTTTCAGTTTGAGCCGGGGCCGGTGTTTGCACAGCTGGTGCTGGCGGATGAGATTAACCGTGCTACGCCTAAGACACAGGCGGCGCTTTTGGAGGCCATGCAGGAAAAAACGGTTACTGCAGGGCGAAAGACCTATGAACTGCCCAGTCCATTTTTAGTTCTGGCCACTCAGAATCCCATTGAAAATGAGGGGACTTATCCTTTGCCGGAAGCCCAGCTGGACCGTTTTCTGTTTAAATTACATGTGGAATTTCCCAGTAAACAGGAGTTAAAGGAGATTCTGCAGATTACGGTTGGTACAGAAAGACCGCAGCTTTCTTCTGTAATTTCCGGGGAGGAAATTCTTGCTATGCGTCAGGTGATCTGTCAGATTCCGGTGGCGGAGGCGGTTATGGATTATGCTCTGTCCCTGGTTGTGGCTACGCATCCGGAGGTGGAGGGTGCACCGGAGGTTGTGCGCAAATATGTGGCAGCGGGAGCCAGTCCCAGAGCAGCTCAGGCGATTATTAAGACAGCCCGGGCAAGGGCTATGATGGAAGGTCGCTATAATGTGGCTTTTGAAGATGTACGTTATGTGGCATATCCGGCTCTCCGTCATCGACTGATTACTAATTTTGAAGCCATTGCAGATGGAATGACAGCAGACAAGATTATTTCTGAAATTATGAGGGGACTGGATGAGCGAGTTATTTGATGCGGGATTTTTTTCAAAATTGAATCATCTGAAGCTGGCCATGCATATCCGTCTGGATAAGGGATTGAGCGGGGGGCGCAAATCCTCTGCCAAAGGTTCCTCGGTGGAATTTTCTGATTTTCGGGAGTATTTGCCAGGGGATGATATCCGGCGGATTGACTGGAATGTGTATGGACGTCTTGATAAGCTTTATGTGAAGCAGTTCATGGAAGAAAAAGAAGCGTTTTACCATATTTTTCTGGATACCAGTGCTTCCATGGATTTTGGAGAACAAAAAAAATCCGTGATGGCGCTGCGTCTGGCGGCTGTGTTTGCATGGCTGGTTTTGAAGCAGCTGGACCGGGTGGAGATTCTGACTTTGCGGGACGGGCGGCTTGGGAAAACAAGTCCGGTAACTGGAAGAGGCAGTTTTCAGAAGCTTTTAAATGAGCTGGAGCAGGTGAATTTTGAAGGAAAGACTCAGATTAACGAGGCAGTGAGGCGAAGCAGCTTTCATGGTCGTGGAATCTGTATTTTGATATCGGATTTTCTGGATCCGGAGGGCATCGATGAGGCCATTCGTTATCTGACTTTTAAGAAACAGGAAGTTCTGCTGATTCAGGTTCTTGCCAGAGAGGAAGTAAACTTTGAAGGGGAAGGTACTTTGGCTCTGGAGGATATGGAAACCGGGGAGCAGGTACGGG
Source organism: Lachnospiraceae bacterium (assembly GCA_045121095.1). Taxonomy (GTDB): domain Bacteria; phylum Bacillota; class Clostridia; order Lachnospirales; family Lachnospiraceae; genus TWA4. The sequence goes on from JBGVFN010000212.1 coordinate 32,391, forward strand.
TTACCATGACCAGGCAGACGTTAAAGGTTTATGAGGAAGCGCTGGAGACTCATAATCAGGCGCTGCAGAAGCTGGCGAAGCGTTATGGGTGTGCCTGGCAGCAGGTTGTTGCAGATGAAGATTTGGAAAAGGTGATTTTCCATACACTAAAACAGAAAGGAAGTTTCGGATAAGGTGGGTTTTGGTTCATTATGGCCGCTGGCGCTTCTGGTGCTGGTGCCGATTATTATTCTTCTTTATATTCTGAAGCAGGAAGCAAAACAGCAGTCCTTTTCTTCTACCATGCTGTGGCAGGAGGTTTATCGCAATATTGAGGCCACAAAGCCCTGGGAAAAATTGAAAAAGAACCTTTTGATGATTCTGCAGATTCTGACGGTGCTTTTGTTTATTTTTGCGTTGATGGGTCCCTGGCTGAAAGCGCTGGGAAGTCAGGCATCTCAGGTGGTTCTGGTGCTGGATACCAGTGCCAGTATGGATACTCTTTATGAAAAGGGGAAGACCCGGCTGGATGCGGCAAAGGAGGCGGCCTGCAGTTATGTGGATGACCTTCCGGGCGGTGCGGTGATTCATGTCATCAGCAGTAATCAGCAGGCGGTTCTGGTGCTTTCCAATAGTAAGGATAAGACAGAGGCAAAGAACCGGATACGGGGGCTGGAACAGACTTCTCTATCGGGCGATCTGTCAGGTTCTCTGGGACTGGTCCAGTCCTGTGCCAGTCAGTCAGAGGATGCGCAGGTGGTGTTTTTTACAGATACTGCCTTTGATAAAGGGGACATGGAAGCTTCTGTGGTGTCTTTTTATAATGAACAGGTAAATCTTTCTGTGGATACGGTCAGCTATGCTGAAAAAGAAGAAGTTCTTCTGGTTTTGGTTCAGGTGACAAATTATTCCGATGAGGAGCAGAGCCGTGAAATTAATCTGTACGGTGAAGATGCAGATGGGGAAGAAACGCTTCTGGATATTGCATCTGTTCAGGTACCGGCAGGAGAAAGTCAGGCGGTATATCTGGAACTGGATGCAGAGGGTCCTGTGGCTGATGTGCAGGTTTTGCGGGCAGAGCTCAATGAAAATGATGCGCTGGAAGGTGATAATACTTCCTGGTGTGTTCTGCAGGAAACCAGAGAGAGCCGGGTATTGCTGCTGACAAATTCCAATTTATTCGTGGAAAAAGCATTTAACAATCTGTCAGGAATTGAGTTGTATCGAACCTCTGATTCGGAGCTGACGGAGGGAACAGAAACTTACGATTTGTATATTTTTGATGAAATGGTACCGGACAAGCTTCCAACATCGGGAAGTCTTCTGTTTATCAACTGTGAACATCAGGATTTATTTAAAAATTGTGGAAAAGTGGAAGGCAAAGTGCTGACTTTTGTGGATAGTGATGTCACTTCTTACATCAGTGGGGATACATTTGGTGTGAATCAGTCTTATCTTTATGAAGTGCCCAATTGGGGAAAGAACTTCCTGAAGGTGGGAAATGGCAGTGAGTCGGCTGGTTTTTATGGCATCTATGATGGTCGTCGGGTGGCAGTTATGGGATTTGATCTGCATCAGACCGATCTGGGACTGCAGGCGGAATTTCCGGTGCTGATTTCCGGTCTGGCAGATTATCTGCTGGATAGTGGTCTGACAGAGGAAACAAGTTATATAGTTGGTGACAGTATTATGCTTCATGGAAGTACCCGTGGTTCAGAGCTGACTCTGGTAAAACCGGACGGAAGTAAGCAGACCATGGAAGCGTCCGAAGCAGCAGGTTCTTATGTTCAGTTAACCCAAACCGGTGTTTATGAGGTGTCTCAGGAACAGGAGGGTGTTTTGAAACAGCAGAAATTCTTTGCAGGATTTCCTTCGGCGTTGGAATCTTGTGTGGAATCGGCTCAGAACATGATGGAAGATAGTGGAAATAGCGTGGAAATTCAGACCAGAGCAGGGGCTTTGGAGATTCGGAATTATATTTTGATTCTGTTATTGCTTTTGCTGGTGGGCGAATGGATTTTGTATATTCGCATGCAATAAGCGGACATGTTTGCTGTCCGGGACTTTCAAAGTAAAAGGAGAATGCACATGCAGCTGGAAATTGCGCGTCCATGGGCGCTTTTGCTTCTGCCGGTTCTGGCAGGAATTGTAATCTGGTTTGCGAAAGGATTTCGCAGCCGACGGGGAACCAGACGAATAGGAGAGGTTTTGGTGCGTTGTCTGGTTCTGACGCTTGCAGTTCTGGCAATTGCAGGCGTCAGTGTAAAGAAAAGCAGTGATATCACCACCACTATTTTTCTGGTGGATTTATCTGATAGCGTGAAAAGCGTTCATTCAGAGGAGGCTGCTTTTGTTCAGTCTGCCATTGCGCAGATGCCTGATAAAAATCAGGCGGGTATTGTGGTATTTGGCGCAGATGCTCAGATTGAACAGTTTGTCAGTGAAAAGAAAGCATTTACTGCTTTTCAGTCGGAAGTTACGGCCACGGCTACCAATCTGGAGCAGGCAGTGCAGACCGCGCTGGCGTTATTTCCTGATGAAAGCGCCCGCCGGCTGGTTTTACTGACAGATGGTTCTGAAAATGAGGGCAGTGTGCAGGAACTGGCTTCTTCTTTTGCAGGTACAGATGTGGAATTGAAGGTGGTCAAATATGACAGCTATGTGGAAAAAGAAGTTTATGTAAGCGATATGTCCCTGCCTGATACCATTCACCAGGGGGACCAGTTTCAGGTAAAGGTAAACATCTATTCCACAGAAGCGGTTCATGCTACGGTGTCTTTATATTCCGGCCGTACTTTAAAAGGTCAGAAGGATGTAATCCTGCAAAAAGGAAATAATCAGCTGGTATTTTCTGATCAGGGACTGGAAGGAGGTCTGAAAAGTTATCGTGTTACGGTGGAAGCAGAGGAAGATACGGTTTCTGTAAATAACACGTACAGTGCGTTTACCACAGTGGAGGCACGTCCGAAGCTTCTGGTGGTAGAAGGACAGAAAAATGAAAGTCAGGAATTTGTTAAAGTCCTGGAAGCATGTAATTACGATTATGAGGTGGTTACACCTTCTGGTGTACCCGCTCAGATTTCCGATATGACGTTGTATCAGTCCATTATTCTGGTGGATGTTTATGCAGATGACCTGCGAAAAGGTTTTATGGAAAATCTGGAGACTTATGTGAAGGATTATGCCGGCGGCGTGATTGCCATTGGGGGCAGAAACAGTTTTGCTTTGGGTAATTACAGGAATACACCGCTGGAAGAGATTCTTCCGGTCAGCATGGATTTGGAAGGAGAAAAGCAGATTCCCAAACTTGCCATGGTCATGGTGATTGACCATTCCGGCAGTATGAGTTCTCCTTCCACCGGAGAGAGGGGCGTCACCTGTATGGAAATCGCAAAGCAGGCAGCGGTGAATTCTCTGGATTCGCTCCGTGAAATTGATGATGTGGGTGTTCTTGCCTTTGATGATGGTTACAGCTGGGCAGTTCCGCTGCAGGAAGCCACAGATACAGAGCAGATTGTGGACCAGATTTCGGGTATCAGCGCAGGGGGCGGAACCAGCATTTATCCTGCTCTTGCGGAAGCTGTAAAAAAGATTAAGGAATCCGATGCTTCGCTGAAGCATATTGTGCTGCTGACAGACGGGCAGGATGGATACCGTAATTATGATGATGTTCTAAAAAGTATGGAGGAAGAGGGAATTACCTTATCCACAGTAGCTGTAGGAACCGGAGCGGACAGCAGTACATTGGAATGGCTGGCAAATGAAGGCGGCGGCCGCTATTATTATTCCGATGCCAGCACCACCCTTCCCCGAATTTTTGCTCAGGAAGTTTATCTTTCTGTAAAAAGTTATCTGATCAATGAAGAATTTACACCGGTTATTGTAAATTCCCATGAGATTATCCAGGATATTTTTACGGAGGGGACACCCAGTCTTCTGGGGTATATTGCGTCATCACCCAAATCGACGGCTACAGTCATCCTGGAGTCCAGCCGTGAAGATCCCGTTTTAAGTGTCTGGCAGTATGGTCTGGGGCGGACAGCAGCATGGAACAGCGATGGTACTGGTGAATGGACTGGAAATTTCTCAGGCTGGGATAATTATGCTGCATTGTGGCGCAATATCATAGACTGGACCATTTCCAATTCTGAGCTGGGCGAAGATACTCTTCAGATTCAGCAGGAGGCTTCTTCTGCGGTCATTACCTATGAAACTGATGATTACAGTACCCAAACCAGTATTTCAGCAGTTATTACTTCGGAAAGCGGAACGCAGCAGGAAGTAACACTGAAAGCGGCATCCCCTGGTGTTTATAAAGCTGAAGTGCCTTTGGATGAAATTGGTGTATACAGTATCAATGTCCGCAATCAGGACGGAAAAGAAATGATAAAAAACATCAATACTGCCACCGCTATGCAGTATTCTCAGGAATATCGTTACGCAGATGTATCCAGTAGCCTGGAAGGATTTGTGGAAAAAGCTTCCGGGCGGTATATTACCGATGCCAAAGAGGTATTTGACACCAATTTAAAAGGCGCCATGTCCCGTATGGACCTGACGGAACTTTTGCTTCTTCTGGCAGTACTGTTATTTGCAGTGGATATCATCATTCGCAGAATGCACATGGACTGGCTGGGAGAAATCCGAAATGGATTTGGCAAAATGGTAAGTGGTTTTGCAGGTGTTTTTGGAGGAAAATCAGGTGCTGAAAGGACCAGCGCCGGCATAGAAAAGAGCGGCGAAACCAGTACTGTAAAAGGTATGGATGCCTTGAACGAACAATCAAAAATAGAAGGGCGGTCAAAAGCAGAAAGACAGTCAAAAGCAGAAGGACGGTCAAAAGCAGAAGGACAGTCAAAAGCAGAAGGACAGTCAAAAGCGGAAAGACAGTCCCAAAATGAAAGAAAGTCCGGAATGGAAGAAGCATCCAAAAGAGAAGAATTGCCCAGATCGGAAGCATCATCCAAAACAGAGTCCAAATGGAAAAAACAGAAAAAAACCTCTGGTTCCAGAGGTTCTGATGACAGTGTAATTGATACTTCTGCTTTATTGAAGAAAAAGCGGGAGAGAGATTTGTAGACGGATTTTGACGTGTTTACATTGGACTTTTGCCCTCTTATCCTCTTATCGAAACTGTTTTACTTCTTCCAGAAAGTCTTCTTCTTTCTTGATGATGCAGTCTGCCAGTGAAAAACTTTCCTGAGAAGCGTGAGGATATTGATTGATGGCATGACTCAGGGTTTGAATACCCATGCTGCAGCCGTCCATCATCAATTTGGCAATCTGGCTGTCTCCTTTTTTAAGAATCATTTTCATTTCCGCCATACTCCAGGAGAAAAATGCGGTACCGGGGCTTGGTTCTTTTGCATTTCGCCCTTTTTCTCCCAAAAGAGCATCGGATTCATTTTTTAATTTTGTATGGCTGGTGATATAGCCCTCCACAAGTTTGCGAAAATGTGGATTTGTAATATTTCTCTGGAGCTGTTTCATGCTGCTCAGTGCGATTCGGCAGCCGGAACTGCATTCATCCAGAAGTTTGATGGTATCGTATTCCATGAACATTTCCTTCTTTCTGTGTTTTATAACAGTCCAGTCCTTGCTGGACTGTTATTATTTTGAGTTAGTATGTGTCTTTTTTAGGAAATGATACCATCAGCTGGATAAAAGTATTGTATCAGCAGGGGCATTTCAGATTTTATCTGCCCAATAGCAGATTGCCTGCTGAAGCAGCTGCGCACATCCTGCAGTGTCTTTGTCGTAATATGCGGTGAAACGTTCGTCTGCGGTATACAGAGAAGCCACACCTTTATGTGCTTCGCATGTGTACTGTTTCCATGTTTTACACAGCCATTTTTTATGAAGAAGCACAATGATTTTGGCCGCGTCATCCTCAGGTTTCATTCCAGAGAGAACACCTTCTTTTAAACGGCTGCAGATTTCTGCCTCCAGGCTCTGAAAGTCATTCCACTCATTTTCCGTCATATTCAGAAGCTTCTGATTGGAAGCGTCTACTTCGTCATCTCCGTACTTATCACGGATTTCATTTCCATATTTCTCTTCATTGTTCTGAATGGTCTGCTTTTTAAATGCTTCAAATTTTTCCTGATTCGTCATGTTACATTCTCCTTTCATGGATGAAATGGTCTGTTTTAGAGTCTGGATGAGAGCATCTGTACGGGCTTTCTGCCTTTCCAGCTCAGAAAGATGTTCTTCCAGCGCTTGTATAATGTCAAATTGATCTTCATAGATGATTCGCTGTATGGTTTTTAAGTCGAAATTTCGTTCTCTGTAAAATAAAATCTGCTGAAGTAATGTCACTTCCGCTTCTCCATAATAGCGATAGCCTGCATCTGTTACATAAGCAGGTTTTAACAGATCGATTTCATCGTAATAGCGCAAAGTGCGGGTGCTGATTCCTGCCAGCCGGGCCAGTTGGCGTATACTGTAATTCATAAGAAATACCTCATATTCAAGGCAATGCAGTCCCTGTTGAACGGTTACATTTTAATGATATCATTTAAAGCCTTTTTCAAACACGCTCTAGAGCGATGATTGTAGTGTACTACTTTACGCAGCGTCAAAGTCAAGAGAAAATGAAGTTTATAAATAATTTATTTCTTTTTAATTGACTTTATCGATATTCGATAATATAATGAAAGTACAAATATCGAATATCGATAACATGTAAAAGAAGAAAGTAAAGCGGTAAAAGATGGTAAGCAGATGTTAAGACAATTATTATAATAACACTAATGTGCAATAACTATATAATGTATTTGGAATATATAGAAAGAGGTGATTCACATGCCCAGAGAGAAGTTTAAAACGTTGACAGAGCAGATGTTTTATATTTTATTGTGTTTGCGGCAGGAGTGCTGCGGTACGGATATTATGGAGGCTGTGAAGAAGATGACAGATGGCCGGGTACAGATTGGCCCCGGAACTTTATACAATCTGCTGGAAAGTTTTTTGGACGCAGATATGATACGGGAAACGAAGGTAGAAGGACGCAAACGCAGTTATATTATCACGGAAGAAGGCCAGCAGGCTTTAAAAGCGGAATATCAAAGGCTGCAGGTGCTGATTCGGGATTATGAACAGGCGATATGATTACATGTTTGTTGGATATAAGATCTTATGGAAAGGGGGAGCGTATATGAGGGATATAAGATACTTATGGGAAGATTATCAGATTTTTGATTATGCAGGTGTGGAAAAGCATCTTTCTGATATGGCAGCCAGGGGCTGGCGGCTGGAGAAGACGGGAGCCATGTTCTGGAAGTACCGCAGGATGGAGCCTGCAAAGGTTACCTATGCAGTTACGTATATACATAATGCTTCGGATCTGAATCCACAGCCCACCGAGGAGCAGCAGATTCTGGACGAATATTGTCAGGAGGCTGGATGGAAAAAAGTCGCAGACTGGTTCACGATGCAGATCTTCAGCAGTGAAGAAGCTGATCCGATCCCTATTGAAACCGATGAGGCTACCCGTTTGGAGGTGATCCGCAGATGTACGGGGATGCAGATATGGCCGATCAATATTGCTTTGCTGCTGCTGTTTTTGCTGGAAGCAGGTATGTTATTATCCAATCCGATTACATTTTTTACCAGAAACAGCAATGTGTTTCTGGGATTGATTCTTTTAACGGGGATTATTTTAACAGCAGTGACTGTGGGAAGTTATTTCCTGTGGAGCTATCGTTCTGAGAAGTCTGTCAAGCAGGGTGGGAAATGTGTATCCTGTGGTCAGTTTTACCGTTATTTTAACCGAGGGATTTTGGTGCTTACCTTGTTGTTGGCGTCTGGCTGGTTCATGTCTTTACTTGCAGATAGTGGCAAAGGTATTTTTGCTTATGCTGTATTGTATATGGTATTGGTGTACCTGATTATCATTTTGATGAGATTGAGTGCCAAGCTGATGAAGCGGCTGGGATTTTCTAAAAAGACCAATCAGATTGTGCTGATTATTGGGAATATTTTATTATGTATAGCTTTAATTGGTACACTATCGTATGTATTTTTGCATCCGGATCAAAATGGAGAATCTATGATTCAAAAGATGGTCAAAAATGATACAGCTGAGGAGGATTCTGCAGAGAAACTGCCCGTTACCTTACAAAGTCTGCAGAGAAATGTACCATCCGTGCAGTTTTCCGGATTGGAGGCTTTGGAAAGCATGGAAGTTAATGACGATAAACAGATTGAGCATTCCATGAGAACGAGAGAGTATAGTACCTGTTTTATGTGGCAATTACAGGTGGATGAACTGATTAAGACAGAAGATGAGGATCTGGAGTGGCTCACTTTAAGCTATGATATTTTAAAGGTAAATCTGCCATTTTTGTATGAGAAATGTCGGTTGGAATATATGAAGAATAACTCTTTTACAGAGGAAAGGGGAGCTCATTATCAGAAAGAGGATGCTTCATCATGGAATGCAGATCGGGTTTACCGGTGGTATTACGGAGAAGACAGGCCTGCTGATGAATGGGTAATCTGTCAGGGCGATTATATTGTAAGACTGGAACTGAGCTGGGAACCGTCTGATGGGCAGAGAGTATGGATGATGGAACAATTATGCCCGTAGGATAAGATCCCTCAATGTATTAAAAATTTCAGTTGTATACATTGAGGGATGGCAAGAAAATGCAAAACAGCTAGACAGCTAGTCTTACATAAATGTACACTGTTCCAGGGCATAATAAATTTCACGTATTCTCAGAGAGTCTTCTGTATAAAACTGGCGTCGGATATACAATGCATCTCCCAGATGGTTCATCGCTTCCATGACATCACCATGGTTCATGTAGTGCAGACCAAGCTGATAATGAAGGGAAGCAGTTTCTTCGTGCATGGAACCGTTTTGAGCTTTGCAGGTTTCCAGCTGATTTAAAAGGGTGTTTAATTCTGTTTCCATGATAATCTCCTATTTTACAGGGTTTTTCTTTTGTGCAGAGTGTTCTTCTTTTTAGAGCTTTTTCTCTTACAGAGTTTTCTTTTTCAAAAGTTCATAGTAATACTGAGTTCTGGGCAGTTTTACGCCATATTTTGGTGCTTCCTGCAGCAGATAGCCGCTGAATGTTTCCAGTTCATTGGGGCGTCCGGCATCCACATCACGGCGCAGGGAGCTGGTGCCGCCGGGGGATTGCAGATTCAGGAAGAACTGCAGCCGGTCTTCTTTAAAATCATCCGGAATATTGACTTGTTTTTTTCTGGCGATCAGGCAGGCTTCTTCCAGCAGATTTCCGAAGTCGCTGATGTGATCGGGATTGTCACGCAGCTGGCCTACGGTGGCACTGTAGGCAGCGGTCATAATGTTAAATGCACAGTTAAAGATGTATTTTTTCCAGATGGCGGCTTCAATATCATCTTCCATGATACAGGTTACGCCAGTAGGAGCAAACAGATCATAAACGGTTTGAACTGCAGCCTGAATTGCAGGATCATCAGAGCGGGTTCCAATGCGAAGGGTAGCATAATCACCCTTCTGTACAATGGAAAAGTCCGGTTCACTGCCGGAAATGATATAGATTAGAGAGTCTACAACGCTTCCTTTGCCTAGTGTTTTACGGGTACGGTCTGCTGGATCGATACCGTTTAAAACAGGGACGATAATCGTGTGTTCGTCCACTGCGGGAGCCAACTGTTCACAGATCTGCTCCAGAGAATAGTTTTTTACGCTGATAATGAGGATATCGGCAATTCCGATTTCAGAAACCTGGTCTGTTACCAGAAAAGGGGTTACATGGCGGTCGCCGATGAACTCACTTTTCAGAGTCAGACCGTTGTTTTTTAAAGCTTCTTTGCGGGCACCTCTGGCGAAAAAGGTTACATGAGGATAAAGAGAAGCCAGGGCTGCGCCCAGAAAGCCGCCGACACCGCCAAGCCCTGCAACCACGATGTTTTTGTGGGAAAGGGGATTGAAAGCAGCAGAGGGTGTATGTTCCATAATGAAGTTCTCCTGTTACATTTTTATGGTCAGGGGCGTAGAGTCAGAAAGAAGCAAAGTTCAGTATATGCTGCGTTACTTTCTGATCTTGTACCTCTTTGTTCACTGAGTGTATAGTTATAGTTGTATTATATCGCATCCAGGTGGATTGGCAATATGAAAAATGGATATTCGCGATTTGGCAGCTATTCAGCAGAAAACCATGTGTGTTTGCTGAAGATATTTAAAGTAAATGGTTATATTTTGCTGATTTAGTAATTTGGATAATAAAAAAATATCATTTCGAAAGATTGCAATAAAAAAGTACACAATATCTTGACATATTTTTACATGAATGTTAGAATGTTTCTCGTATTAAATTAGCAGATTAAAGTGTTGAACGGGACGAGTAACCGAAAGCAGGTATTTCAGCAAGCGGCAGTTGATGGGAGTGTCGTATACCACCTCGGAGAAAATCACCCGGGAGCTTCATCTTGAAACTTTTTTCTCATAAATTTCTTATATCTTATAAATAATAACGGCAGGAGAGAAAGGGAGTAGAGTCTGACGTGGGCTGCACGTTACAGCGGCACCGGATTATCGTTCGTTAATGTCCGGATTGAGTGCGGAAGTCATTCCGAATTCAGGTGGTAACGCGTGTATTGCACGTCCTGATCGTTGAGTCAGGGTGTGCTTTTTTATTTGAGAAAAGGAGCAAAAAGCATGAACAACATTGTCGAAATCAGATGGCATGGCCGCGGCGGCCAGGGTGCGAAGACTGCAGCGCTTCTGCTGGCAGATGTTGCATTCCAGACCGGTAAATATGTACAGGGCTTTCCTGAGTATGGTCCGGAGCGTATGGGTGCCCCCATTACTGCATATAACCGGATCAGCGACACACAGATTCGGGTTCATTCCAATATTTATGATCCCGATTATGTGGTAGTAGTAGATGAAAGTCTGCTGGAAACAGTTGATGTAACAAAGGGTCTGAAAAAAGAAGGCGCAATCGTTATTAATACCGAAAAAACCAAGGAGGAAATTATTCCTCACCTGCACGGATATGAAGGTAAGGTTTATATTATCGATGCAAGAAAGGTTTCCATCGCAGCGTTAGGTAAATATTTCCCCAACTCTCCCATGCTGGCAGCCATCGTTAAGGTAAGCGGCGTTATGGACAGAGAAACTTTCATGAAAGAAATGCGCAGCTCATTTGCTCATAAGTTTGCTTCCAAGCCGGAAGTAATCGAAGGCAATATGAAAGCGCTGGAAATGGCATTTGACGAAGTACAGTAAGTGTAAGAAAGGATTAAAACAATGGCTACAGATATGAATAAATTAAATGAATCCTGCAGCTGGAAAGACCTGACAGAGGGTATGCAGATTTATGAAGGCGGCACATCTGCTCAGTTCAATACCGGCGAATGGACTGCTGTTAAGCCGGATTTTGATGCAGAGAAATGTACACAGTGTCTGCTTTGCGTTCCTGTCTGTCCTGACAGCGCAATTCCGGTTTCTGATTATAAAAGAGGCGAATTTGATTATAACCACTGCAAAGGCTGCGGTATTTGCGTAAATGCATGCAAGCCCGGTGCAATTACTATGAAAGGAGTAAACAAATAATGGCTAAAAGAGATCGTTTATCCGGTAATGAAGCGGTTGCAGAAGCACTGCGTCAGATCAACCCCGACGTTATGCCTGCATTCCCCATTACTCCTTCCACCGAAATTCCTCAGTATTTTTCCAAATTTGTGGCAAATGGCCAGGTAGATACTGAATTTATCCCTGTTGAATCTGAACACAGTGCTATGAGTGCTGCCATCGGTGCAGAAGCAGCTGGTGCAAGAACTCTGTCTGCTACATCTTCCTGTGGTCTGGCTTACATGTGGGAAGAATTATACATTGCAGCCTCCAACCGTCTGCCCATCGCACTGGCACTGGTAAACCGTGCTCTGTCCGGCCCGATCAACATCAACTGTGATCACTCCGATTCCATGGGTGCAAGAGATGCAGGCTGGATTCAGATTTACGCTGAAAACAACCAGGAAGCTTACGATAACATGGTACAGGCTTTCCGTATTGCAGAACATAAAGATGTACGTCTGCCCATCATGATCTGCCAGGATGGTTTCATTACCAGCCATGCAGTAGAAAATATCATTCTGATGGAAGATGAAGAAGTTAAGAATTTTGTTGGCGAATATCATCCCGAACACTACATGCTCAATCCCAATGAAACCATGGCAGTAGGTCCTTACTCCGTAACCAACTTCTATATGGAAGCAAAACGTGCACAGGCAGAAGGTCTGCGCAACGCAAAACAGGTTGTAAAAGAAGTAGCAGATGAATTTGCAAAAGTAACCGGCAGACAGTATGGCTGGTTTGAAGAATATAAGATGGAAGATGCAGAATATGCAATGGTTCTGATCGGTTCTGCAGCAGGTACTGCAAAAGATGCAGTTGATAAGCTGCGTGCAGAAGGCAAAAAAGTCGGCCTGATCAAGATCCGTATGTTCCGTCCTTTCCCTGCTGCTGAAATTGCAGAAGCTCTGAAAAATGTAAAAGCAGTTGCTCTGATGGATCGTACCGAAAGCTACAACGATCACGGCGGCCCCATTGGCGCTGAAGTGATGGCAGCTCTGTACCGTGCAAAGGCAACCTGCGAAGCAGTAAACTATGTATATGGTCTGGGCGGCCGCGACGTACGTGTAGAACATATCGAAGAAGTTTATGCAGAACTGGAAAAAGTGGCTGCAGAAGGTACTGACAACGTATATCGTTATATGGGCTTAAGAGAGTAATCAGGAGGAAGTACAATGAGCTACAATTTTAAAGAAGTTATGAATCGTCCTGAGCGTCTTGCTCCGGGCCATAGAATGTGTGCAGGCTGCGGCGGTACAATCGCAGTAAGAAACGTACTGCGTGCTCTGCACGAAGGCGACAAAGCCGTAATCGGTAATGCAACAGGCTGTCTGGAAGTTTCTACTTTCATGTATCCTTACGTAGCATATCAGGACAGCTACATCCACAACGCATTTGAAAATGCAGGTGCAACCATGAGTGGCGTGGAAGGTGCTTACAAAGCTCTTCGCCGCAAAGGTAAACTGGATGATACATACAAATTCATCACTTTCGGTGGTGACGGCGGTACTTATGATATCGGTCTTCAGTCACTGTCTGGTGCTATGGAAAGAAACCATGACATGGTTTATGTTTGCTATGATAATGGTGCTTACATGAACACTGGTATTCAGCGTTCTTCTGCAACTCCCATGTTTGCAGATACCACAACCACACCCGTAGGCAGCCAGTCCAATGGTAAACCTCAGAACCGTAAAGACCTGGCACAGGTTATCGCAGCACATGACATTCCCTATGTAGCACAGACTACATTTACACGGAATTTCAAAGACCTGCACACCAAAGCAGAAAAAGCAATCTACACTCCCGGTGCAGCATTCCTGAACATTATGGCACCCTGCCCCAGAGGATGGAGATACAACACACCCGATATCATGGAAATCTGCCGTCTGGGTATGGAAACCTGCTACTGGCCTTTATTCGAAGTAATCGAAGGCAAATGGGTACTTAACTACACACCCAAGCAGAAACTGCCCATCGAAGACTTCCTGATCAAACAGGGGCGTTTCAAACACCTGTTTAAGAAAGGCAACGAATATCTCATCGAAGAATTCCAGAAGGAAGTTGACAGAAGATGGGAAGATCTCTTAAAAAGATGTGAATAAACAGAGTTTTTTATTATAGGGAATAAATGATTTAAAAAGAAGGCTATGAGATCAGCCTGCATGAAGTTAACAAATCAACAACCAACAACCACCAACAATGTTAACGGAAACAGGGATGGAACCGTAAATGAAGGCGAACGGGGACATTCTGGCAGGTTATAAATGAATGAAGGTAATAAAGCGGTTTCTATTTTGGTTCTATAACAAAATGGGAGCCGCTTTTTTGCGGTATCCGTTTATTGTTGAATTTCAGACACCGGATTTCAAACAGATTGCACATTTATTATTAACATAGACTCTGATAGAATAATCTCAGATGATTCGTTCGAAGAATTACAAAAAAATCACAGAAAATGCCAAATAATTCCCAATAATTACAAAGAATTATGAAGCTTTACAGGGTCTGTAAAGTACATATGAAATCAAGGAGGTCTAACCATCGAGGTAATACTGGATTCCCAATTACAGTCTGTAAAGTACATATGAAATCAAGGAGGATGAGTTTATGTTAACACCTAAGTACAATTTCCTGGAAACAATTAAGAAAAATGGTCATCCTGATCGTGTAGTAAATCAGTATGAAGCAACTGTACCGATCATGATCGATCCCGTTCAGAAGTACACAAGAGGTAATCGTGTAAAAGGTAAAACGACAAAAGACCGTTGGGGTACTGAAATTGCATGGCCCGAAGATCAAATGTTTGCAATGCCTCACGTTACAGAAGATAATAAGGTATGTCCTGATATTACCGAATGGAGAAAATACGTTACAGTGCCGGATCTGGTAGCAAACTGCTCCAATCCCGCTGATTGGGAACCGGCTTTGGAAGCTGCAGCAAAAATTGACAGAGAAGACAAACTGGTTATGTCCTTCATGGGAACCGGTGTTTTTGAAGAAATGCATCACCTCATGGGATTTGAAGATACTTTAATGAACCTGCTGCTGGAGCCCGATGACATGCTGGAACTGGCAGAAGCAATTGGAGAATATCGTTTCCAGTACACCAAACTGCTGGTAGACTATATGAAACCCGATGTTATTATTTCACATGATGACTGGGGCAGCAAAGATAACCTGTTTATGAGCCCTGAAGTATGGAGAGAAATCATCAAACCTCAGTATGTGAAAATGTATGGTTATATGAAAGAACATGGCGTTATTATTCTGCATCATGCAGATTCCTATTGTGAACCCATCGTAGAAGATATGGTGGAACTGGGTATTGATGTATGGCAGGGTGTTCTTCCCACCAATGATATTCCCAAGATTCAGAAACAGCTCAATGGACGTATGGCTCTTATGGGCGGTATTGATTCCGTTATTGACCGTGCAGGTGTTTCCGAAGAAGAAGTACGTGCAGAAGTACGCCGTGCATGTCGTGAATATGTACCTGGCGGTAACTTTATCCCCAGTCTGACTTATGGTCTGCCCGGTGCGCTGTTTAAAGAATTAGATCCCATCATCTATGATGAAATTCAGAAGTACAGCAAGGAAGAATTTGAAAAATAAAAGTATTTATAAGTAAGCTTGAACGTTTGCGGGTGGAAGTTCCTGCAAATGGAAATGTCTGCTAAATAGAGATAAAATATACCTCCCAAGTAAAAAGGGAACGGTTTTCGTTTGATATAATTTCAGATGAAAACCGTTCCCTTTTTTGGTATAATCAGTATATGGGGAAAATTGGTAATAGTTCAGCAGAACTGAATTTAGAGCGTGTTTGAAAAATCATTCACGCAGTCTGCACATCCCAGTTTTGGCTAAATTTTTCTCAGATTCAGTCAGCGTAGCCCGCTACGCCTCCTTCATTTGAGAGAAATTTATCTCAAAATGGGATGCACATTCTGCATA
>JBGVFN010000213.1:0-29641 GCA_045121095.1 Lachnospiraceae bacterium
GTGCCCTGTAAAGATTAAAACTGTATCAAAACAGGGCAGTTAATGGTTACAAATATCTTTCACTATTTTTCAAATAGTGGTTTAGGATATAAACGTTTTAGTTTTATTCTGGCATCTTCAGCAGTGAACTGCCAGTTAACATCAACCTGTTTCTGGTTGTGATTTTTCTCCCATTGGCTGATGGTGAAGTTCAATTCCTCTAATGAATCAATTCGTCGATTGCCAAGACATTGGATGCTTAATGAACTGAGCTCTGTTTCAGCAATATTAAGCCAGCTTCCATGTTTGGGAGTATAATGCATTTCAAATTTCTGAGACAGCCAATAGGCTGTTTCTGGTGGAAATGACGTATTAATTACCAAGTCATTTTTCAGCAATCGTAGTGTATTGCCCTTTTGCATATTGTTTGCAACAAAAGATAAACAATCATTATGTTTCTTCTATAAGTCAAATTAATTTTCTTCATCTAGTCAACTTTCTTTTCAGAATGTTGACTAAAGTCTGCTTTAGTTAATATGTTAAGATTCTGTATTTATCATATCCATAACCATTTATAATTACACTTTTATTGCTCTTATCAATTTCGAATATGTCACATTCAACATTATTTACAAACGTTTTAAAAATAATAAATCGAATATCATCTTTTAATGAAGTAGCATATTCATGTGTATGTCCAGATAAACAAATAATATCATGAGCAGTGTTATAAGAAACATTTATACTGCCATCATAGAAATCTCCAACATCTCCATTAGTGTTACTAAATGTTTCACCATTATGATTATATGTTGCGGAATAATCGTTTCCGTGTTTAAAAGCATTAATAATGTTAAAAACAATATCATTGTTTCGTACAGGGAGTTCTTCTGTCCATAAATTTTCATCAATCGAAATATGTGAACATACTAATGTTGTCCACGTAGAATCTAATTCCATTAACGTATTTGCAAACCACGAAATTTGATTTTGCGAATATCCGTAATTCCACTGACCTATAGCTTTAAATGTATTATCTTCTTTGTTTTCATACGGAATATCAATACAGTTAAGAACATATACTCTAGTCTTACTACTTGGAAAATTAATATAATAGTATAAGGAATTTAAGTCATCGTTGTTTCTTACAATGTTATATTTCTCATTATGTTTTACAATTCGAGAATACATTTTACTTGGTGCAATGGTATTATTGACGTTCTTTTCTCCATTTCTCCACTCATACAAACTCCCATCATCGTGATTTCCTTTAGTAATAAGAACAGGAATATTACAATTATTCGTGTAACATTTTACGGCTGTTCGCATTTGTTCTTTCATTTCAACTAATGTATAATCTTCATACCCTCTGATTAAATCCCCTAAATTAATAATACAATCTACAGGAAACTCATTATTGATTTTTTTTGGTAATTCTAAAATTCTTTTTTGAATATCTGTACCATAAAAATGAGTATCGGACTGTACAATAGCTACAAAATAATCACCTATTCTATCTTGCCACGTTAAAGATAAATTTTCAGCATTATCAAGATGATTATTATAACTCTCTTTATAATCAAGTATATCGTCTATTTCTTCATTTACACTCTTATCTCTGTATCTAACGAATGGCTGTGCTTCTGTTCCTTTAACTACCATTGCCGGTTGCTCTTCAACTTCTCCACCATTCGCTGAAACAAATTTAGCATAAGATATATTATCATATCCAATAGGATTAATAGTTCTCGATGTGAGACCACCAAGACCATTATATCCTATATATGTTTTAGCTTCGTCATAAAATTCAATATTCAAATTCGTGAAATTATTCCCATCCTTATTCGATATTGTTAAGGCTTCGTGTTTCTTTAAATTTAAAGGATATAATACACCTATTTCACTACCCATTAGATTTTTATGTCCTAAATTAGAATAGATAATATCTTCATTCTCTTTAGTTAAATAATGAGTTTGTTCATACTCACAAGTTACCGTTGCCGGGCTTGTTTCACCGTCATCAGTAGCATATACAATAAGATATTTGTAATTTTTATCAAATATTTCATTTGCATCATCACAATTATTTACAAATCCGTTTAATGATAAATCAGATTGTATATCTAAATCTGTAAAACCATATCTTCTATTGTTGCCACCACTAATTGTAAGTGTAATTTTATTTAATCCACTAATATCAAATATTACACACTCTTGTTTATTGCCTTTTGAAATCGTTCCTATATAATTGATATAGTATCCTTTTAATATTTGAGCATTTATATTTATAATTCCATTTTTAAAATCAGCTAAATCACCATTTAGCTGAGTAATCTGCTGCCTTACCGCCTCTCCGGCGCTATCGTGAACGGTTCCATCTGATCCCACACGGATGTCCTGCAGCTCTGCGTCTCCTGTGGTGCTGCCGTCCTCCAGTTTTGCAAGATTATCAATCCTTTTATTGGCCAGATCAATATTCTCTCGTGCGACAAGATCGATGCTGCCGGATTTACCGTCAGCATAACACTGATGAATTGCGTCATGGATTGCTTGTCTTACATCTTTTCCATATACAGATGAAGTAATTTTATTCAAATACTCCATTATTTTCGACATTATATTCCTCCTTATACCATTCCATCTTCTGGATCCGTTTCTTCCTCTCCAGTTTCAGGATTTTCCAACGCTCCCACTCTATTTTCCAGCTCCTTAAATTCATCCGCTGTTACATAACCAGATAAGTCCACAGTTTCCGACAATTTATCCCACCCCAGATCAGTCCAGGCATAATTTGCTCCGGTATCAAGCAAATTATATGTATCTCCAATTTCCATCCCTTCCACAGGCAAGGAATCATAATTCGCTACACTTCCTTTGTATCTGTATACCGTTGATATTTTGGCATTAATTTCTTCCTTATACTGTGCAAGTGCAGCTTCCTGGGCTGCTGCCTGTTCCTTCTGATATGCTTCAAATGTTGCGATTGTCACATACCCTGTAGCCATCGTATTTTTCACTTCCTGCAGGTCACTGTTGGCCTGATCGGCGCTATCCTGCGCCTGGGCTGCAGATGTTTGTGCGCTGCTTGCATTCTGAGCGATGCTGGTAGCTGCGTTTTCAATTTTCTGGATATTACTTTCAAAATTCTTATTCGTGGCCGCTGATTTCTCGGTTAACGTTTTCACGGTATGCCCTACAGTGAATTTGTTGTTCAGTGGTTCCAGGAGATAGAGTTCCATCTCCGACAATAACAATTCTGCGTTGATTCCATGTGGTTTTGATTCAAATGTTACCCACCCCAGCTGGAATGCTGTGATTTCTTCCCTGTTTAGGGAAAGGTCTGCTGCACTGACTTCCAGAGAATCTGTTATCAAGCAGGTTGCAAGATATTCTTTTCCTTTTCGAAACAGATTTGACTGTAGAGTGACATCTTCCAACGAGTATGTGGTGGTGATAATGTCATACTCTTCTCTGGCTTCACGGTCATAGACGTAATCCAGTCCATAAAAATAGGTATCTGCTGCCCATTTAGGGGCGGTTTCTCCGGTAACAAAGGTGTATTCATATCCTTCTTCTGCACTGCCTGTTCTGGTGCAGTAATCCGTATAAGATATTGCCCAGTCTTCTGGTTCTGAGTCCGGACAGTAATACTGTATTGTCAAGCGTCTTTCCAAAGAATCTTCAGAACCTTCATCTGCAGCTAATGTTGTTATACCATCATCTTCTGCATCTTCAATTTTGGCTCCCAGCGGAATAACTGCAGTATATAGCGTTGCTATATTCCTTTTTCGCTTCAAATCAAGTAAATTTTTTCCATATTTGATCGTCTGCGTATTGTGAGGCAGCTGAGAAACACAATCTAAATAAATATGCCCGTTTTCTTCTCTGGCACTGAGGTACAGGCCCAAAGGATCTACCAGCTTATCCATGATTTCATCCAGTGTGTTAGGATATTGTGAAGATGCATGGCTGATATAGTTGTTGTTATCTGCATCATCAATATCCACATTTCCTTCCAGAAACTGCTTTTTTACACCTACCTGGCTGTTATGCTGCTGCCGTAGTGAATTCAGATATAGATATGGTGAACCGCTGAATTCATATGGGCGAACTTTAGAATCAATCAGATAAGCCAGAATCCCTTCACATTCAATTGTATTTCGCTTGTAAAAATCTTCTTCCGGAGTGACTGCCCTTCCGGAATACAGCCACTTATACAACCATTCTTTTGTTTTGCTCTTTCTCACCAGATATACCTTGAATACAGAGGTTAAAAGGTTGATTTTATCAAAGTTCGGATGCGTGGACGAAATTTTAAATGTCAGCTGACCGGTATGGTTTAAGGAAAGTTTCAATATGGCGTTCATTAATAAATATTTTTTCTGCAGACGCAGATCCAACAGTGTATATTCTTTTCCTGCTGTAATAACCTTAACAACATACATTATAAACTTCCACCTCGATAATCTATTGATATAGTTCCCGTACCGTAAAATACAAGTATATTCT
Organism: Lachnospiraceae bacterium; assembly: GCA_045121095.1. Lineage (GTDB taxonomy): Bacteria > Bacillota > Clostridia > Lachnospirales > Lachnospiraceae > TWA4. The sequence goes on from JBGVFN010000213.1 coordinate 4,489, forward strand.
CACCTTCTACGATCTCAATATCTGCTATTTCATTTTCACCTTCTGCCAGCGTGTATGTATTCCCTTCGAAGGCCACCTGCATTTCTGTTCCCTCCGCCAGCTCAGAAACCGTAATAACCGGTACAACACTCAATCTGGTACCGGGAATCAGCAATTCCAGAGTATCTTCTACAACCAGATCTTTATATTCTCGTACTACCCCTGTCTCAAAATTGAAGTTATCCCATTTCCAGTCTTCCAGACTGCTGAAGCGTTCCTTCTTATAGGGATTGAGGGTTCCTTCGATCACAATCGTTGCATATCCTTTGTCTGATTTCCACTCATTAACCTTAAAACGGCCCTCGTAATAGTACCAAGGATCTTCATCCAGAATCAACTGCAGACGTTTTCCCTGCAGATAATTCTGGATTTCAGAGTAAATGGAAAACCAGCGGCTCCTTGCATTCAGAACCAGAAATTCATGCGTATATGTACGCTGGCTGTAATGGACACGCCCATCCAGAGCTTCTGTTTCATCAATCACTTCATCCGATCCTGGTATTTCCTGTATCTCATATTTAGGTTCTGCAGGAGAAATGACAGCTCTTTCTTTTGGAATCAGCTTCCAGTCCTGATAGGAATGTTTACTTCCAAACCACGCACCATTTGAACTCATCAGCTTCTCCTTTCGCTTTTATCGCTTTCAGCACCTAACTTTTTATTAATTCCAGGCGTCAGTTTTCCGACAAGCACATCAATGGAACCATCCTCCAGAACAATGTATCGTCCCATTTCCTGTAAGACTTTCGGGAAAAATCTGCTCAATAAGGAAATCAAATGATCGATCCGCTGTACTAATACACTATTTTCTGCACTAACCGCGCCTCTGATCATATCCATTAATGTACTCTTACCTGATACGATTTCCTCTTCCGGTCCATCGCCGCCACCCAGCAGATTTCCAGATGCAGCATCGTATCCGAACAGCGTAGGCTTGTTCAGAATCATGGCATTATCATAGGCTTTTCGGTACCATTCAATGCTGAATTTGGGCACTTGCGGCTTTGGTGTCAGGCTGAAACTACCGCTTATGCTGATGTGCGGGAGTTTCAATTTTGGTAAGGACCATGAAAACTTAAAATATCCCTTAATCTTCTCAATCGCATTTTTAACAGTCGATTTCACTCCATCAAAAATGGAAGTGAATTTTGATTTCATGCTGCTTAGAATATTGGACACCGTTGATTTTGCAGAATTCAGCCCCTTTGAAATCACAGATTTTATATTGTTTATGGCATTCTGCACGATGGATTTACACAAATTCCACTTATTTGAAATTTCAGACTTAATACTTGACATAATATTTGCCACCGTATTTTTCGCCGCCTGAAATCCTTTCGAAATCACAGATTTAATACTGGATACAATATTTTCTACAACATTTTTCGCCGCCTGAAATCCTTTTGAAATCACGGACTTAATATTTTCTACCGTTTTTGCAATAACAGTTTTACAGGAATTCCAAATATTGGAAATCACGGACTTCACACTCGAAAAAATAGAGGAAGTTTCCGATTTCGCAAAATTCCACGCTGAACTTACCAGATTCTGAATTTTGGATAGAATCGGTGATAAAACACCAACAATAGAATTCCAGATTTTTGAAATCAAATTCTTAATAGACTGTAACGAATTTGACACCCATTCTTTCATAAAATTCCATGCTGCAATAATATATTCTTTGCAATTCTGCCAAATAAACTGCCAAGGTAATGTAATCAGCTGAAATGCCGCTGAAATCAATTCGGCAATAAATAGCAGGGCAAACTGCACCACATTTTTAGTATTCTGCCAAATATCAGCCAACGCCTGGGACATATTCCGAAAAATTTCAATTGCTTTTTCTTTTATCATTTGAAATTTTTCGGAAATTTCGGAGACAATGGATTCAATTTTTTCAGAAATCGCAACTTTAATGTCGCCCCAGATTTCTTTCAAATTGCTCCAACATTCAGAGCATTTTTCTTTTACAACATCCCAATTTTTATACAGAAGTACTCCAATCGCTATTAGAGCGGTGATGGCTGCTATCGCAATTGTAATAGGAGACGTCAAAAAGGACACAGCTGCTCCAAACGCTGTTGTAGCTGCTGTTGCAATTCCCGTAGTAACCGTATGCAGCTCTTCTGCTACTATCAATGCATAAATAGCAACCGTTTCTGCTATAGAAGATGCTTTCTTTGCAATAGAAGCAGCGTTATAGGCAATCAGTGCAGCGGTTAAACCAGCCATAGCAACTGCTATAATCTCCAACATGGTCTTATGCTCCTTACACCATTCCACTGCGTCCTGAACAGCTGCAATCACATCTTTAACACCCTCTACCAGTCTGTCATATCCATCTATCAGAAAATCTATAGCATCTTGCACAAAACCAATGGCCGCTGCTGCAATGTCATGCTCCGCTACAAAATCCGCAATAGCAGGAATTACAGAATCCAAAAGCGTAGCACCGTAAATCTTAAAATCAGTAAGAACCGGTTCAAAGATTTCTCCAATCTTAGCCATTGTCTCATTCAATTTCTCATTTGCTTCATTTGCCGCAATTACATCTTTATTATTTTCCCTGTATTTTTTACCAGTTTCGGAATACAAATCATTTAGAGTTTGTGTGATCAATGCCTGGCGTTCCTGTTCAGTACTGCATTCAGACAATGCCATATTAAACAGATCTTCTGCAGCAGCTCCATTATTAATTGCATCATTCCACTCTTTATTGGCATCTGTATTCGCTTTCAGTTTCAATCCCAGGTCTTCGGCACTCAATCCAACCCAGTTCAAGGCATCTGCAAGCGGCCCAGTAACCTGTCCTACTTTTGCTGTTTCATTTGCAGCTTCTGTTAGCCCCTCAACGGGCAAAGACGCACCAAATTTTGCATATACACCAGCACAGATATCTGTCCAGTCAGATAATGCTTTTTCCGAATCGCATAATTCAGCCAGATGATTGGCCGCTTCCACTGCCTGATCTGTTTCTCCAAGAATCCCCTGCAGGGAACGATATGTATTTTTAGCTGTCTCTGCACTAAAATTAGAATCTTCAAATGCGGTTTCCAGCTTGCCCATCTCATTACGATATTCTCTGGTATCATCCGTAATCTTCGTAACGGCTGCACCTACTGCAACGGCCATTCCCGCTGCTGCAGCACCTAATTTTGCAGCGGTTTTGGCAGCAGAGACTAATTTATTTGCAAAATCCACCGCTTTAGCCGCACTTTTTGCAATGCTGGAATCTGCTTTAGTATTATCAACGAGAATCGTTCCCATCAGCGTAAACAAATTGGCCATTAGTCTGCTGCCTCCTTTCCTGCTGTATTAATTCGGCTCAGTTCTTCAATCAATTCCGAATCCGACAGTTTGGTTTCCGGTACTGCAGTTTTTCCCACTCTTTGAATCATAGGAGCCTGCACAGAAAACCTTTCTTTGAATTCATTAAACGTTACAAAGTTTTCTTCGTTCATATATGGATATTGTGCAATGTATAGATCCCACGCAATCCGGTCCAGTTCTTTTTCTTCTGCTTTATTCAGGAAATCTATTCCCTCTTCAAATTCCAGAGCCATAATGTAATCCATGTTATGATATCTGGAAAGAAGAAGTTCTTCTGCCGACACTACTTCGAGCGTGCCACTCGCGATAAAAAATCCTTCCAACGTTCAATATCCGAAATTTTCATCAAAGCTTCTGCAATCCGCTCCAGTTCCAATGATCCAACCTCATACGCACTGATTCCCAGAGGACCGGATAAAAACTGGTATAACTCCTGCTCTGCATTCTCATTTGTAAAGATTTCCAGAACAGAAAAGAAGATATCGATACCAATTTCCATTTTACTTTTTTCAGAAGTTTCTTCTTCTTTTTCGGATTCTACTTCTGCTGATTCTCCCTGTACAGTCAAATCTGCAACTAACGCCTTTAATTCTTCTTTAATACTCAGGCGTTTTACCATACGGGCTGCTGCAAAGATATCAGTGGTATTCAACTTCCTTAAATTCAGACTGATATTTGATTCTTCAACTTCCAGTCCATCTGCATACAAAATATTATCTGTTTCCATATTTACTTCACTCATTTTTATGCCTCACTTTCGTTACCATTATTCATTTTATTCCGCTTCTTCAGCTGTTTCAAGAGGAACTGCCGGATAGCTTACTTCCCAGGGTTCTTCGATGTCTTCTCCATTGATATAATCCACGGGGTCATAATCTTTCGGATAATGACCTTCCCAGGTAATTTTCTGAATGACTTCATTTTTATCCTGCATGGTAAAATCAATATTCTCCAGATTGATTGCATTCATAACCTTAATTATGATCGGATTACCTTTTTTTGTTTTTCCTACCCATTTTACTTCCGGAATAAATTCAGAGTCCTCGATTTTCATAGTACCTTTCATGATATTGGTTTTACTATCCTCTGAAGCAGTATGCTTTACCGCTGGCCAGAACTTTGTAATATTGTCATTAATCACATGTAAGAGATTGGTTGTTAACTTGGGAATGGATTCATCCAGTGTTTCTCTGCCAACTACGCCGCCCGGATCACCGTCCGCATTAATCTTTCGATAGGTTCTTTCTACAGTAAACTGACCGCCTCCTCTTGTCAGACCAATACACACATCACCTACAAAATAACCGCCATGTCCAAGGATAATGTCTAAATTCTTTGATTTTTCCACATTACTCACCACTTTCATTTTCGTAATTATTTATTTCAAAACGCAAATCGATGATCAACAGTCCTTTATCCGTATCCCGTGAAAAATCCCTGTCATCAAAATAAAATGTGGGAAGAATAGTTTCATTCGGTGTATTAGCAAAGTCCAGCTCGTTAATCAGCTGATCAGCTATTTCCTCAATACGATTTGCGTTGTCAGATTTATCATAAATTTCAATATGCAGCATCCAGTGCTCTGCCGGATGCTGCATGGAATCAGGTTTCAGGTAATACACCGCATAAGGATAGTTCTTATCCTTCGGCGCCTGATTGTAATACACTCTTTTTTGCAGAGCCTCCGGTATCTGCAAAAGAGGCTGAGTAGCTTTTCTCACTGCATAAGTGTTCACTCTACTCGCCTCCTTCATATTCCTGCTCTGAAATCTTTGCCAGCGCTGCTGCATCATCTTCCAAAGCACTCAGATACTGGCTCAGAATCGTTATAATCATGGGAATATTATCATGTACCGTTTTAAACAGCAGACGTTTCTGCGCAATGGTTTTACTGCCGGTCTCCTGAATCCCATGATGAAATCCACTGGCTGACTTCCAGCCGATCTGCAGATCCTGTTCCCGTTTTCTTGCCCAATACTGCAGAGCTCTACCACTTTTTCCTTTTCGCTTCTTAAATGTGCTGTAAAACGTCTTTCGGAAGGTCCTGCACAGGTAAATACCCACATCCCGTAAACCTGCCCTTTTCAATTCAGAAAGTTCATATTGAATCCGGTCTACACTATCTTCAAAATAGACACCGTTCTTATTAATTCTCGTTACTTTCGGAGGTAATGGCATCCTGTTTATTCACTCCTTTCCAGCAGATGAGTTTCACAGCTCCATCGCCATAGTCATCTGCGCGCAACACATTCAGGATTTCTCCCTCAAATTCAACTTTTGTTTCGCCCCAGTATTCCAGACTCCTGACCTTTACGGTCTTTACCGTTTTGTAGCCCAGCGTACGTGCCTGGTAATATTCCGAATTGGTCGTTGTAATCTTTGCCACCAGAACTTTTCTTTTTACCTCTGTATAAACAGCATTACCCACCTCATCTGGCTCATCTGCAGAAGTCCTGGATATCAAAAAACAAGGATAAATATACTGCTCTGCCATTCTATTCCTCCTCAGCCTGAACCGATGCACTGATGCTTGCCAGATGCATGGCCATTACCCTGAATGCCGGAGAAAATTCTGTTTTCCCCGGTATTCCATTCAGCAGGTCATTTACACCAAGGGCGATTGTTTCAACTGCCTGATCACACTCTGCTGTAAGATTCTGTTCTGCTGCTCCGGAAGTCTTCAAATAGCCTCTGACAGCCACGTATTTTGGCCATATTTGCTTTTTTACATCATCATCGTCAGTTAATATGCCAAGGCTTTCAAAAACGGCTGTAAACAGCGTATCGTTCAAATCAATCGCCATTATGTAAACTCCTTACTTATGCACTTTTCTTTTTAAGCAGGATCAGATGCTGCGCACCTACCAATTTACCAGCAGAATTTTCTCCTGCTGCCAGCTGACCATCTGCAATCATCAGCACTTTATGTTTCCATTTGTTCGCATCTTCATCGAACCATTTTTTGTAATACAGGGCCAGATTACTGTTCAGCAGATACTGCTTCAAATCTACAAGACACCCAAATACAGCTCCATCTGCTGCAGCATCATATGAAACAAACTGATCAGAAGTAAGAACCTCTCTGCCATTCAGAATTTTCTGACCTTTTTCATTGATTTTTCCAAGACCAATCTTCTGACCGGTTGTATCAGTCATTCCATTCAGATATTTTTCCCAGGTAGGTTTGGACATGATATAGATTTCACCATTTTCATATGCTTCAGGAACAGCTGATTCACATTCTGCCCAGCCTTTCACTGTACCAATGGTATCTGCTGTAAATTCTACTATCTGTGCTTCCGGTACATCGTAAGTCAGGATTCCTTTAGGCTGACCATTTCCTGTACCATTAATAACTGATTTTTCCAGTGCACGAACAATTGCTTTCTTCAGCTGCACTGCAATCTGGCTTTCAAAAATTGACAATGCTACTGTTGCCGCAAGAATTCCCACAGATACACGAGCCTCCAGCACATGATAAGCAAATGTAATTTTTGCATCCATCTTTGCCTTCTGTTCTTCACTAACAGTTTCCGTAGAGTCCAGCCAAGTTGCCTCCGGATTAATTTCTGATATAGGTATCTGTACACCACCCTGATAACTGGTCTGAGAAATACGGTTCAAAATCTGTCCTTCCACAGTCAGATCCTCAATTACACGATTAAGAATAGTGGTGGGGACTACTGCACCTACATCTGATACCAGTGTAAATTCAGCGGCTCTGTTGTCCGGCTGTGTCCGATATTCTTCCGGAATAGCCATACCATTCATCACATAATTCCGGAATGCCTGTCTATATTCAATAGTTCCATACACATCATCTTCCTCGTCCAGATTTCTTCTACTCTGGCCACGGTTACCGGACATTCTATAGGTCTGTAAAGGATTAAGTCCTCTCCGATCAATCGGCGGCTCGTAGTTTCTTGCTGCAGGATCCTGATTACCTTCTGCTCCGCCATTATCACCTGCTGCTCCTGAATCACCAGCAGTATCGTCTTCATCATCTTCCATACTATTTGCAATACTAATCTGCGCATCCAGTGCCCGCAGTTCTAAATCCAGCTGATCTAATTCTTCAACTGTGGTCGCTGCAGCATATTTCGCCGCAAATGCTGCTCTCTGGCTGCGTAATCTGGCTAATAATGCTTTCTTACCCATTTATTTAATCCTCCATTAATTTCAAAATTGATATTTTCTGCCTTTTCCGGAATTCAATGCTCTCCAGCTCTCCGGGCCGACTGCTCTCCAGCAGTTCCAGCGTTCTGGCATATACGGATGTGGCATCATAAAAAGGTACGTCTACCAAACTCACATCGTATAATTTGTTTATATTTATAACAGTGCGCGAAGTAGAGTCATCTCCATAACTCCATACATCTCCATGCTCTGCGACTGTAAAGGAAAAACTCATTTTATCGATCAGCCCTGCCTGTACGGATTTATACAGATCCCGATTGCTGGTCGTATCAATCAGCGTTGCTTTTATTTTTAAACCTCTGTCATCTTTTACCAGTTCCAGACTTCCATTTCTGGTCCGGGCAAGAATCAGGGTATTATTGTTATGATTGTACTTCAGCGGAACATCTGACATATCACAGTTGTCTAATGCTCCACGCTGGATCACTTCTGTGAATCTGTAGCCATTTCCACAATCATGTGTAGCCGGTACGTCATAAATGACGGCATAACCTTCCAGCACCATCACATCATTTTCTCCGACTGCCCGAAATTCCTGAAGGAACCTTGTTTCCCCGATTTTCTTCCTGTTTTTCTGTTCAGCTGCCATTTGCTGCCTCCTTCTTTCCACCCTTGCTGGCATTCATCATCTGATATGAATCTGCCATATCCCTGTTCACGTAATTCAGGGACTGGTGACGGATATTACCACCTTCAAACGGTGGATAACCAAAGATGGCCAGTACCTGATTATCTGTAAGAGCACCGATATTGGTCAAAATCGTAGATACCTGAATCTTATTTTCCGTCTTCATATACTGCAGACCCTCATTGTAGAAAACAATCTCATTTCCCACATCCAGTTCTCGCGGAGTGAAAAGAACGCGGCTGAATATCCTGCCCAGGCTGATCAGCATGGGTTCCAGGGTACATTCGTAAAATGCCTGATAGGATTCTTCATCAAATTCTCCATTATAGACTTTGATGCCCATGCTCCAGGTAGCAAGAACTCTCTGAATTACCTGCTCTGAAACATCACTGCTAATAAATTCCGGCTGAATTTTTGCCTGTATGAAATCATTTTTCAGATCCATTACCAGAAATCCACTTTGATTGTTTAATATTTTCGCTTCAAAATCCTTTGTTTTCTGTTCCAGATCCTCATCACCCAGCATAGTGTTCTGCTTTACAACGCCCACAATGGAGTTAGATATTTTTACACCTTTTTCAATAGACTGCATGGCCACATTGTCTGTTTCCAGCAGCTTCAGCAGCGATGCCGGATTCGGGTTTCCAAATTCATCCCCACCCTGAATATCATTTTCTGTAAAATCTTTTCTCCAGTGGATGATGTCTGCATAGCGGAAGGTATATTCCTCGCCTGGATTTCCCTGAAACCAGAAACTGATACACAATGTTCCGTCATCGTCCAGACTGTATTCCACCTGAGAAGGATTCAGCGGATATAATGCCGTATACTTTCTCTTATACTTGCCATTGTTCAAGGGAATGATGTCATACACAGGCAAGATATAACAATTCTTTTTGACCTCCCGAATATATACAATCTTTTCCAGAAAGTCGGATGTGGTCATCAAAGGATTTGGCCCATACCGAAGCAACCGATTCAGGTCGCTTCCATAAATGATCCTCTGCATCCCATCTTTGTCTGTAACAATATGTCTTGGCTGTAATTTGCTCATTTCAGTACAGATGCGTCTGACCGCATTCTGTACCAGATCTGAAGCATATATGTCATTACCGAAAGAAGAGAACACCGGAACATAACCCTTCATCATCTTCATATACTGTTTTGTCCGATGTTTCTGCAGATGACCGGCAAAAAATGTTTTTATGCTCATCCTGGCATTCCTTTCTAACAGTTATAATTTTCTGCATATTTCATATATTCCGCGCGGTACCGGGACAAGGTTTCATAACAGATCAGAAGCACCACGGCCCCGTCAATCTTATTTTCATCCATTCCCTGTACTTTTGCCGGCATTTTCTTTGTACCGGCGGAATTCCACAGAATTGCGGTATTCTCCAGACAGAATTTGTCTATGGGATTCTGGTTGTAATTGATACGGTTCGCTTTCAGGTCTGCTTCCACCAGATCCATGGCATTACTCAGAGCAAATCCCTGCTCAATCTTCTCCAGATTGAATCCATAATCCTGCATCTCATTTTTAAATCCTTTTGCCTGCCATTTGTCATAACCGATATAAAGTATCCGGATTTTATATTTCTTGTACAGGCTCACAAACCATGCCACAATATCACTATGGTTTACTTCCTCATCTTCACAGACATAGAGCCAGCCCTGCCTTGCCCATTCCCGGTACCGGTCTGCCCGGACTTTTTCTTCCGAAGTGTGCCATTCCAGCTTGGTCTGAGGGACAAAATACATGGATAATACGATTTTCTTTCGTGTGACCGGATTCATGATCAAACACTTGGCATTGGACAAATCACCAGTTTCGGACAGATCCGCACCGCCAATACCAATACATCCCTGAAAGTCCTCAATGTCATATGTCAGGTCATTCTCAATATCCCCGTTCTGCAGCCAAGCCGCTGCTTTATTTTGTTTTAAATTGAAATCTTTAGCCAGCACAAATGCTTTAGTGCTGGAACTGCTGCGGGCATCTTCCAACATGTTCCGGAGAAATGTAAATTTTTTGATCACACCAAGGCCCGGATTGGATTTATACCAGGACTGTTCATCCTGCCAGATTTCCTGCTCGGAGTCCTGGGTATACAGCCAGACCAGCATACGTTCATTATCCACTTCTCCATTCAAAACTTTTCTGGCATAATCCAGGCGGTGGTCCAGATATCCGTCATTGGTAAATCCTTCCGTAGTTAATTCGAAATATAAAGGTTCATCCTGCGTGGAAAGTGCCTGGCGGATTGGCATGGTCAGGGAATCATCTTCCATTTCAAATACTTCATCCACTGCACCGATGCCAATATTACGCCCCTCTTTGTTCTTCTGGCGTTTAGAAAGTTTCTTGATGCTGCCTTTGTTTTGATAACTGAATTTTCCTTTCCTGGTCTTCTGTTTTGGATTCCCGAAAAAAATTCCCTTCAGATTGTGCCGGGTGACTTTCTCAAGAGAAGGTGATTCTTCCCGCATGGAATTAATAGCAGAGAACATCAGGTCAGCCTGATCATAATCATTGCTGGCGCACAGCACCTTCAAACCAACAGGGCCGCAGAACCATTCTGCCAGACAGATGGCTCCGATCAGTGGTGTTTTCCCGTTTTTACGGCCAACCAAAAACAGGATTTCCTGATATTTCCGGATATACCGCCCCAATTCTTCATTAAACTGCTTAATTCCAAAAATCGCCTCGATAAAGGCTTTTTGAAACAGTTCCAAAAGGAAAGGTTTACCAGCATGAGGAGCTTCATAATGCCGGCATTTGGTTTCAATGAACCGGATTCGTTTCTGGCCTTCTTCGGGTTCAAACCGAATCTTTTTCACGCCCTGCAGAATCGGATCGGATATCTCTGCTACCAGCTTTTTCAGCTGCTGAATCAATTCCCGGCCAGCAATAATCTCACCTGCCTGGATCTCGCCATAATACTGCAGGATATAGCTGTCTGCAGTCGCACTACTCGAATTCACTCAAATCATCCCCTGAATCTTCTACCGCCGCTTTTCCCAGAATCGAAGCCAGTTTAGAGATGTAATTCAGATAGTTCGCCCGCTGCTTGGTCAGCAATTTAGAAACCGGTAGTTCTCGCTGCTGCATCGGATTTTTAGGGTTTGTGGCAACCAGACCGGTTTCTTTTGCAATATCATTCAGCCCATCCAGCTGTACACGAATCTTCGCTGCCTCCCAGATGGTACCGTCCACCAGTTCCAGCATGTTGGAATCACAATCTTTGAAAAGATTGCGGATTCTCTCATATTCTCTCTGAATCTCCATGTCAAAAATCTCCTCTCTGAAACTTTCCGGAAAAAAGTCAAATTTTCGGTATGCGTGAAATCTGCCTGCCACCCCGTCGGTCTCCTATAGGACGAAAAAAAATTTTTACCGGGGGGAGAATTTTTTTCAATTTATGGCGAAAATTCTGCAAACCATTCCTCGATGTACCGCTTCCAATCAGCTTTATGTTCCTGCCTGTAATCCCCACACTGCTCCAACCTTTTGATACAGATTTCTTTTGGCATTTCAATGAGGATAATCTCTGCCCCCAGCGTCGCAGCCAGCCGATTACGAATCGCTACATTCGGGTAACCGCCAATCACCCAGGCTGTATTGAATCCTCCATATCTGGTCTTAATTTGGTCAATCAGCGCAGAACGCAATGCATACACATTGAATTTAATCTGCTCCGGCTTGTCATATACCGGACAGCCGGACACCGCCTGATACAATTTGTCCATATCCACTATCAGATCTCCACGTTCCATATGTTCCTGCACATAGGTTGTTTTTCCGGAACAAGGCGGACCACAGACCAGATACACCGCACGGTTCTTACGCTTCCAGCCATTACCGCAATATCTGCCATGTGCCTTGTTATGACAGCGCAGGCAGATCAGTTTCACATTCTCCGGATTCAGTGCAACAGCTACATCGTGTACATTCTCCAAAGTTAATTCCACTGGCGTATGATGCAGTTGCATCTTATCTTCTGCAAACATTTTTTTGCCGCAGAATTCGCAGGTAGTACCGCGCTCCAGAATAATCTGGTCCCGGAAAATCTTCCATTTGTCAGAATTGTAAAATTGTTTTAAGATTCCTTCACTCATTGCACCTACCAATTGTTCGCCGCTGCGATCTCCTTCTGCAGATTCAGCTTTTCCTGCTCAACCTGAACTTTGGAACGCAGACTTTCTACCTTCGCCCGCTGCTCTGCAGTGGCCATATCCATGTGATTTGCCAGCCATTCCAATGCCCTTAACTTATCGGATACCGATACAGTTTTCAGAGCAATTCCATATTTGGTCTCTTTCATCTCAGACAGCAGAGAACCATCTACATCCTCTGCGTTCTTCAGCTTCAAAAACGGCACACTTTCTTTCTTGAACGTCCGGTCAGGATTAATCCCCACGATCCGTTCTTTCGTTCCAAAATCCAGATATTCTTTCAGGTCACAGAATGCAATATCCATAAATTTCTGGAAAATATCTTCTGGTTTCAGCAATGCCTGATTGATGCGGTTTGAACGGAGTTTTGCGATGGCAAGCTGGATATTTGCTTTTTTTAGCAATTTGCATCCGCAGGCTGCAGAAACATTTCTATTTGTCCCATAAACCCTCTGGTATGCTTTTGTGGCATTGAAACACTGCAGATAGTAGATGCAGAAAAGAATCTGTTTCTCTGTCAAAACTTCAAACTCCTGGACTTCATAAATCTGCCGCTCTGTTTCCAGTGTAACTTCATCAGCTGGAATCACCACTGTTTCCAGATTTTTTTTCTTCTTATTGCCCTTTGGGGATTTTTTCTCTGCTTCCAGTTTTTCCGCCCATTTATCAAGGGTTTTCCACTTTGAAATCGTCTTCGGGTCTTCTCCAAGAATTTCTGCAATCTCTTTGTTACGGATTTTCCCATCATGACGTCTGTATATCTCATATGCCTTATCCCGATTCGGACTTCTATTTCTTGCCATTTGCTCACCTCAAATTCTTCGAAAATTCCTTTTCATTTTCTTTTTTCGAATATTTTGAGTTTAGGCTATCACATTTTTTTCGTATTTTTCGTACAATTCTTTTTTAAAATTTTATCCCGCATTTTTCGCGGAATCTGTTCATCACTTTCTCCAATCCGAAACGCTACCTGCTGCCAGGTCAGCCCATCCGTGTAATACAAAGTCAGCACCCGCCGTTCCAATGAAGAAATATCCGCTTCATCAATCACCTTCTGCAGTTCATCCTGCTTCCGATACAGCAGTCTCTGTCTGGCTTCTATATACGCAATCTTTTCCTCATAGATTTTTTTCCAGATATCATCATCTGCCTGCTCCAGCCTCCGGTGGTTCTTCCGCAGCCTTCTTTCCAGATCTTTGAGTTCTCCTTTGATATTCTTCAGCTCCTGAATGCTTGTAATTAACTTTTCCACCCTGTTTTGCCTCCCTCCATGTATCAGCAATCATATCCGCGTGGATATACCACGACTCATTCACCTCATTCCAGTACCGTTTTAATTCTACAAGCTTGTATCCCGGATATTTCTTCTCCAGCAGTTCACGGGCCTGTTCAAAATCCGCTATCAGTTCTCTGACATCTTTTTTCCGAAACTTACAATAGCTTTTCGTCTGCTCCGGCTTTTTCAATCCTTTAGAGCAGGACCATCTTCTTTGACCAGTCTTTTTCTGGTAGTTACCTTTACTGGTATAAATCCCAAGTCCCTTCAGCCAGCCTTCCTGTTTTGGATGCAGATACTCAGATTTCGTCCTCTCTCCATGCTGCCACATCTTTTCCAGTTCATCCCGATGCAGATCACAGGACACAACCATGTGATGATGGACTCTTTTGGGTTTACCGGAAACCGGATCCGAATACTCTGTCACATAGATATACTTCATCTTGGGTTTCCCCTCTTTCTTCAGATGCCGGTTCACCTTTTTGATGTAATTCCCAAGAAGTCTCTGTGCCTCCTCCAGAGAAACCGGCAGATGCTCTTGGTCATATTCCAGAGTCATCCATACATCCCCTTCTCCAAAATTAGCATTGAGCCGATTAATATATTCCTGAACACTCTTTTTTGTATTGAGCTGCTTTTGCGCTTTGGTACTCTCCCGTGAACGTCCTCCACGTGGCATATCATTTTTGTGCCGGAATGAAGGATAGATATCTGCCACCAATGTCTGACCAGCTTTTGTTGTCAGTGTTCGATACAAACATGACACCCTACCAGAATGAAGCATTTCCTCCAGTGCTTTCTCAGACAACTTTTCAAGCTCTTTACTGTACTCTTTCTCATAGTCATAATCAGAATACGTTTTATTTCGTTTCATATCTCCTCCATGTCCGAATAGTTACTACTACATTACAAGCCCGTCAAAGGAGTTTTCCTCCTGTAAAAATTTGTAAAAAACAAAAGAAGTATATGAAATGCCAGGGACGTTTGCTTTTCCCTGGCATTGCATGTACTTCCTTTAAATGTGATATTTTAAATACTATTTGAAGCCACATGCTATTTTCGGCTTCATCCATCATCATGTCCACCATTTCCATATTAATATGTAATCAGTTTTCAGTTTTTTAACTGTCGCTGTCCACAAACATGACAAAAATTGTGTTTACGATTAATCCGCTTTCCGCACCGACCACAAACATACACTTTGTTCTCTAACAAATGCGGTGCAAGAGCAATTCGGTAATCAGCAAGTTCTTTAATTTTTCTCTTTAACTCAGTTGTATCCTCCATCCCTGCCTCCTCCCCTTTTTTCCCGTTCTAATTCCTGCGGTGTTGGCCACAATAATCTGGTACCGCATTCATAACAAAAGTTACATCCTTTATGAACCTGAAGTTTACACACCGGACAAGTCCCACGCATTACAGACGGCGTATTTTTTCCCATATAAATGATATTATCCGGCTTCCTGGCTCTTTCCATCTAATTTACCTCCAAATAATTTCGCATATAATTCACTCTTCTTTTCTGGAACAATCCTGACCTGATCTAAATTACAATATCTGGACATCTTCTGACAAACCCTGCTCCATTCTTCTTCAAACCATTTTACCCATTCAAAATCACTCCTCATAACTACCTCTCATTCTGCAGACGTTCCCAATCATCCAAAAGCACCCGCAACATCTGCAATTCGCTTCGAATCCCGGTCAGATCTGCTTTTTTTACAAACTTTTCCAAATTCCCAATATGCTCCAATGTTTCTTTCTGTTTGCCTTTTAACAAAGCAATCCGATCCAGCTGCATCTTCTTTTTTTGTGGCTCTATTACTTCCACATCTTCCGGAGCAAGAACCTCTATAGGTGTTTTTTTCTCCAATTTTGTGTCAATTTTATTGGTCTGCTTATGCGATATCGCATTATTCCCAGATTCCTGCTTTTTCTGTGGATTACTTTCTTTTTTCAGAATTGTTTGCTCTGAATTATCCACATTTCCAACTGATGTATTTGGAATCCTTGATTCTGTTTTCTTTTCCGGCTCTGTCTGCTGTTCTTCTTCCTGCCTCGGCAGTTCTACTTTCGGAAGTCCTGCCGGGAACAGAAGTCTGGCCAGATTTGCCAGCTGCAGATAATTCAGATCTATATACGTATTTCCACCATGCCTCCTCACTTTTATCGCCCGGTCTTTTAAAAAGGCAAAGACAGAGTTTCCGGTAAAAACAGAATTTCTGGTAGGATTTACTGCCTCCTGAATTTTTCGCTCTTTATACTCTGGATCCTGATCTTCCTGCAGAACCTGCATACAGCGTTGGTACTGTTTATAACAGATATCCCAAGGACGTTTCTGTGAAGGAGTGAAAAAGGCAGTTACAAACTGCTGCTCTACCGGTTCAGCCGATTCAGATATTTCAGATTCTGCTTTTTCAAAATGCTTCAGTTCACGAATCTGAGATACTGTTGTATCCTTATCAATGACTTTCACATCTTCTTCCTGCAGCGTTAACATTTCCACCAATTTGGAACTACCAAACCCTGCATAGCTATCCGCCAGTTGAGGAGAATTCCCACCATCCGAATATTTCTGATTAATTGCAATAAAACGGCTGACATCTGATTGTGACAGGCCAAATTCAGCCTGTCCATATTCTGTCATGGTGCTGTACTTTTCTTTATAAATTTCAGAATCCTTTGCCTTTCGAAGCAGCCATCCAATATAAACTACCCCCTGAGCCGTGTTATTCAGTTGCTGCTTCAACTCTCTGGTCACAGATTCATATGTAAAATCACTGATTGCTGTTATGCTCATATTACATCAACTCGCTTTCTTCATCATTGTTCTGATCTTTGTCTGTTTTGCAAAATATTGTTTCACCCGTTCTGTAAAAGCTTCCGCAAATTCCTTTACATCATCTGGCATACTGCAGTTATTTTTTCCTCTGCACTGCTTCATATCACCTTCCATATTAATCTCGATCGTAAAATACGGTACTTCCGGATATTCTGTTTTCCGTATAAAAAAGATATTTGTTTTTGCCTCTGCAACCCTTTGGACATAAGTTCCAACACAATGATGCAACTCCCTGCCCTCTCTTTTCAAATCTATCGTTTCTGCAGGAGCCAGTACGCATAAACCATTCATCCGAATTTCCAGTACTTCCTGCATTTCTTTCATTCGGCGCGCAATCAATTCTGATTCCTTTTGTTCTTCAATCCGTAATTGTTGGTCCTTGAGTTCGTTCAATTCCCGGCTGACCCTGCTATGCTCTTTGAAAAAATCTCTTGGAAGTAAATTTTCTCTTATGTTATAATTCAATTCCTGCAGCATCTTGCAATGATCTTCCAGATCACCCAGTCGCATATGTGGATTTTCTCTTTTTTGAACTTCCAGATAATTCAGCAATTTTCTTACAGAAACATATTGAATTAGATTGCAAATACGCTCCACATCGTATGCGTTATCACACACTTCAAAAACAGCTGCAATCTCTTCCCTGTTCTGAAGCTTTATTTTTTCATAAATCTTCTGCATAATACGAAGCTGACTGGAATCCGGATCTGATCCGGTCAAATCCATCAATATCTGAAAATGCTGCTTATTTAACTCTAAAATCTCCGGCAGATTCTTTTTAGAACAATCCGCTGAAATACCTTCTATTGAATTAACCAGCTTTTTACAACCCAGTTTTATAAGACTTTCTATCCAAGGTCTTCTCTGATACAGTTCCAGATAATTATCCACCAGAAACGAATCGTTAAACTCGAATCCATCAAATAATTCCCGTCTATATCTGGCATACACATACTCCTGAAGCATACAGTATTGATAGGGTGTTCCCTGAAAAGCATCTGGAATATTATGTCCATATATCACTACGCTCCTCGGCTGATGATGCAACATCTGATTATCTTTTATCCTGCACCAACGTTCTTCATACTTCCCATGAAATCTTGTCATTTCATAATATTGGTGTGTCGTTTCTTTAAATACAGAGCGATACAATTCCTCATAAATGATTTCTGTATTTTTATAATCTTTAGTAAGATTCCAATATGCACTGAATACTCTGGTATGAACATCCTTTCCACACCGCTGAACCAGCACAGCCCATCTGTTTTCCAATAACAAACCTCTTCCATATCCTAAAGATTTACAGGTAACCATTTCACCACATAATCTACACTGATTTTTTTCATTATGTTTCAGCTTCTGTAAATCAAATCCGGAATATAGGATTCTTTCATTTCTTTTTATGGAATATTCTCTCCTGCATTTGGTGCAGTAACAATAATCCTCTTTTCGGTTATAAAACAGATAATGCTTATACATCACTTCTTCTCGCATGAAATTATTAAAATCACCTGGAAGTCTCTGAAACGTCTGCATCTGAATATCAATCTGCTGACGTTCTTTCATAAGATTCTGTTCCCGTTTTTTATCTGCAATCTGATCCTCTACTCTCTGAATAATGCTCACTGCATCATCAGAACTATGAAAAAACTTCTGAACAATTTTCTTATCCTGATCAGACACCATCTCTACATTACATATATGCCAATATCCACCTAAAATTCTCTCTATCTTACCAGTCAGCCATCTCACCTTTGACACTCTCAGGTTCTGTGTGATATACTCTTCCTTGGACAGAAATAATCTGTATACTGCTTTTGTATCTCTTTCTTTTAACCCATTTTTATCAAAGAAATACAACAGCAGTATTTTTTTATCCTGATCTACTGCAGCTGTGACCATATAACGCCGCAGGTGCTTAAATTCTTCCGGATTCAACGCCCTCTCTACTAAATCTGCCGGAGCATCCATCAGAGGTATCTTTGCAAGTTCCCGTTTATCCATTGTAATACTCCATAATGCAATCAAATGTTTCCTGGTCAGAAAATCCCATACAACCGATTTTACTCTTATTCAACTGAAGCAGTTTTTCAACCAACTTATTCAATGCACCTTCCAAACTTTTATTTTTTCTTCGCACTCTGGCCGCCACTGTTGGATTCATACACTCTACTTTTACGTAATCTGCAATTGGAATAATCGGGACACCGCCCACCTTCCGGATCTTTCCATTCTTAAACTTCTGAATCAGCTCCTCGGCTTCAATGTCCAGCTTACCAACTGCTGCCATGGTTACATCTGCCAACTCCGGCAATTCGCCAAGAGCATACAGTTCCACCAGCTCTTCCGGAATTCCATTCTCTTTGGCCAGCAATATCAGGTTCTCTACATCACCTTCTGCCAGCAACCCTGCTGCACAGGCATTTAATTCTTCTGCTGAATCAAAATTACCAAATGTATCAAACATTTTCACTTCTCCTTTCTAATTGAACCGGCTACATTTTGTAACCGGTTCGGTGTGATAAATAATCCTGTTCTTTTATGTGCTAGGATTTTAACAGGAAGTCCGGATGCCACTTCATCTAACATCCAGAAACGGTTCCAGTCGGAGTCGAACCGACACGATTCAGAGAAGTACTGCCCTATTTTCCTCTGACTGCCTGCCACATGCATGAAACCTGCCAATATACGTACTTGGAGGAAATATTGAATGCTGCCCTGTCATCACGACAGTGCAGAATGCCATGGGCCGGAATCGAACCGGTACTTTTCAAAATTATGAATCCTGAACTCTGGACCACCAGAACCCTGGCCTGCAGCCGGTATGCAGCTCATACATACCGGCCTATGTAAGAAAGGAGATACAATCCGCTCCGGGCACCACTCCGAAGCAATGAACCTTCCGGGATTTGAACCCGGGACAAACCTCTTTGTGAAGCGGTTGCTCTGACCATCTGAGCTAAAGGTCCATGCATAGCTATCTATGCAATCTTTTTAATTTCCTACGAAACTTCAAAAGGCGATTCTGAACTTCCATAAAATCATCATTATCAATCATATCCAAATCAAATATCGCCGCTGTCAACCCTGACAGTTTACCGTATAAAATATCGATACTTTCATCATCACCTATTTTTACTGTCTGAATCACAGTTCTACGAATTCGCTTCATATTTTCAAATATCCGCTTCTCACAGTTATAACGAACTATTACTGGAATTCCCATGAATTTATCAGAATGAACTATATTTCCATCATTACACGGAAATTCTTTCCCTGTTTTTTCATAACATTCCATGGCTTCCCCTACTGTTAATTCTTTCATCACTTTTATCTCCTGTTTTTAAAGATCAATTCCTTCAATCTCTGCAAATTTCTTTGCATTAATAAAATAGGTCCATCTGTTTTCAGATGTGGGAATTGCATAACCCCACGGAAAAACTCCCTCCTGTAAACCTTTTCTGACTGACGATCCGGCAATTCCCATTAATTTTGCTGCATCATCAGGAAGCAATCTCTTAATCGTTGCATTACAATTTACTTTTACCACTCCTACTTCCTCATAAAAATAATCACTCGAAAGCCCTAAAGCAGCCGCAATTTCTTCTTGCCGTTCTTCTGTTGGAGTATATTTTCCTGAAAGATACTGGCTGAGTGATGACCTTCCAATTCCGGTCATAGCAGATAATTTTGCTTGATTCAGATTTAATTCTTTCATGACGGCTTTTAATTTATCTTTAAACATAAGGTCCACCTCCAAGCATACAAATATTATTGTTTATAATATATATTAGTCACATATCGTGACTATTTTTCATTAAAAAAAATGAATCCAATACTTTTTCCATAATATACAGCTATTCTTAATTTTATTGCATCCCGTGGAATTCTTTTTCCAGACTCATACATTGCTAATGCTGATTTACTGATTTGTAAATCATTTGCAACCTCTTCTTGAGTTTTTTCTCCACGAAGTTCGACCATCTTCTTAGCCATAAGATTAACATCTAATTCCATTTATCTCACCTCTTCATCCGGTCACGCTATGTGTTTTTCTTTACTATACACAAAACGTGAGCGCTTGTCAATCACTTTTTGTGATTTTTATATTGATTTTTGTTCACATTTTGTGTATAATCTAATTAAAAGGACGGTACAAAATATGGCAACATTTAAAGATATGCTTAAACAATTACGAAATAGAGAACACTTATCACAAGCCGAACTTGCAGAAAAACTAGGCGTAGCCAAATCTACTATTAGTATGTATGAAGTAGGTAAAAGAGAACCTGATTTTGTTACTTTGGAAACTATTTCTGACTTTTTTAATGTTGATATGAATTATCTTTTAGGCAAAATCGGAAGTGAAAATCTACATTATTTCTCAAGAGGCGTTACAATCAATGTCTTAGGTCGAGTAGCTGCCGGTATCCCGCTGGATGCTATTGAGGAAATTATTGACACAGAAGAAATTTCCCAGGCTATGGCTGCAGATGGAGAATATTTTGGATTAAAAATATCTGGTGACAGTATGGAGCCACGAATCAAAGATGGAGATGTTGTTATTGTCCGGAAGCAATCTGACGCTGATGATGGCGATCTGGTCATTGCTTTAGTCAATGGTAATGATGCCGTATGCAAAAGACTGAAAAAATATGCTGAAGGAATTGCTTTGATTTCCAGTAATCCGAAATATGAACCGATGTACTTTTCAGAGAGAGAAATCATTGAAAAACCAGTCAGTATACTTGGCAAAGTAAAGGAATTACGCGCAAAATTCTAAAATTGTATTTTTTATGTACTTTTTTCGAAAAATGCGTTACTTTTACCCCCTTTTTCCGGATATATAAGTAGAGGGGTAAATCTCTCCAATATACTAAAGGAGGAAAAAATGGGACTTCGTTTTAAAAAAAGTGTAAAAATTGCACCTGGTGTAAAAATTAATTTCAACAGAAAATCCACCAGTGTCACAATTGGAACCAAACATGCACGTAAAACATTTAGCTCTACAGGAAAAACAACCACAACCGTTGGAATTCCTGGTACAGGAGTTAGCTACAGTGAAACAACTTCTTCTAAAAAGAAAAAAGTTACCACTACAAAACCAATAACTAAAAATGTAGCACCGGCTCAAACTAAAGCAACAGTGGCAGAAGAAAAGCTTCCAATACACAACTCTATCGAAAAACAACCGGTAAAAGTTCAAAAATTTTATCAATACTTTTTCTTTATTTGTGGAATTTTATTTTTGTGTATGGGACTTCTACTGATGCTAGTTAATCCAATATGTATTATAATCCCTATATTGGGAATATTTCTTATCTGGCAGAGTAGAGTTATCAAAAAGCGTTTGAAAGCTTTAAAGACACTTGAAAACTCGACATTTAATTCTGATAATACATAATCATATTGCTGGCTCGAACAATATGATTTAATTTGAAAGCGCCCCGGCATCTTGCTAATACCGGGGCGTAAAAACTAATATACTTACCAGGGCAGCCGGTAGGGCGGCTTCGATCCGTTCCGAGTCTTGCGGAAGGGAGAGATGCTTATGAGTACATACGAAGAATTTATGGTCATTATTGCTGTTGCAAGTTTGATTGTATCTATCCTGAATATGAAAAATAAGAAATAGCCGTCCCTGTTCTTTGGCGAGATAGGACGGCTATTTCATAGCAAAAAACTATGTTCACCGGGGCGGATAGGTGCCTCTATCCTCCGGCTGTCTTGTTAAGTATATTATAACATATGCTGTAAAAATGTCAAACGTGAAAAACCGCCCTGATGTTACCAGCACCAGAGCGGCCAAGATACATCCCCGTAGGAGACATACCAAAACACAATTAAAGTATATCATCCTGCGGGGCACTTGGTCAACCAAAACAATTTATTTGACCAGGTGTTATTTTTATACCCAAAATTAGAAAGGATGATAGCCATGAAATTACCAAATGGATTTGGCAGCGTATACAAACTGCCAGGAAACAGAAGAAAGCCCTGGGCCGTCCGAATCACTGTATCCAGGACCCAAGACAAAAATGGCAATATGCACTGGAAGTATAAATATCTGGGATATTATGAAAGTCAGCAGGAAGCATTATCTGCTCTGGTGCATTACCATGAAAATCCATATGATATGGATGCCAACAAAATTACATTTGCAGAAGTTTTTGAGAAATGGTCTAAAGAACATTTCCCCAAAATATCCAAATCAAACCAAAACGGTTATAATGCTTCTTACCGACTCTGTGAAACATTATATAACATGCGTTTCAATGACATCAAAAAATCACACCTGCAAGCTATTGTTGATACCTGTGGTAAAAACTATCCGACACTCAAAAAACTAAAAGTATTATTTACAGTCCTCTATAAATTCGCCCTGGAAAATGATATCTGCGGAAAAAATTATGCCCAGTATGTAGATATAGCTCAGTATAAAGACAAGAATCCAAATAAATATGACCGGCAACCTTTTAATCAACAGGAAATAGACACCCTCTGGAAATGGGCAGACAGCAACGAATACTTTTCTGTAATTTTGCTGCTCATTTATTCGGGTGTTCGTATCGGAGAACTGCTTGATTTAAAAAAAGAAGATGTACATCTGGAAGATCGTTGGTTTGACGTGAAACAAAGCAAAACCACTGCCGGAATCCGAAAAGTTCCTATTGCTGAAAAGGTATATCCTTATTTTGAGTACTGGTATCACAAGAATAGCTGCAACTACCTGATCAGTACCCCAGATGGCAACCATATGGAGTATCGTAATTATTATGACTCTTACTGGACACCTCTAGTTAACCAAATCGGATCTCCCAACCATAAACCACATGATACCAGACATACTTGTATCTCTTTACTAACAACTGCCAATGTGAATGATAAAATCATTAAGAAAATCGTTGGCCACAAAGGGCAGAGTGTCACAGAACAGGTCTATACACATTTTGAAATTCAGCAATTGATTGATGCAATTAATTTGATTTAAAAAATCCCCATGTCGGCTGTAAACACGGGAATTTTTTGACTTCGTCTATTTTTTCTTTGGTTTCTCAGGCTCAGGCCCAGGACCTATCCAAATCGGAAAGCCACGTAAACCATAATCTCTGGCATAAATGACTGTACCATCTTTCAGCTTTTTAGATGCTCGAAAAATATACATGTCAATCACCTTCCTTTCGCAGAATTTCTCCTTGCGAAAGCACTCCAGACATGTTATAATCTTATTTGCGAGATAAGAATATACCAGCCACA
Organism: Lachnospiraceae bacterium; assembly: GCA_045121095.1. Taxonomy (GTDB): domain Bacteria; phylum Bacillota; class Clostridia; order Lachnospirales; family Lachnospiraceae; genus TWA4. Next base: position 28,234 of record JBGVFN010000213.1, read on the forward strand.
TGTAGAAATACTCTGGCAGGTGCCAAGCATATTGTGTGCTTGGCTTTTTCTATGTTAAGAGCAATGCTCTTTACATCATTTCACTCTCAGCTGGTACTCAGCTGCAGTTCTGGAAACCTTACACCTTTTTACAATTTCATCTGGTGTCATCCCAGCAATCAAATGTTTCGGAATCAATAATTCTCCCCCAAAAGCATTTGCCTGCCACTCTGGATTACAGTATGCAGGAATATCACAGACATCTGCTCTTGCAAAACTAACAACATTGTCCTCTTCATGAGCCAATAAATGAAATAATTCATGCGCTATTGTCAGTCTGTCTCTCCCACTGTCTTCCAAAGCCCTTTCATATACATCTTCCCGAATGCAAATTCTGTTTTCATTCGGGAATGTAAGACCATGGCAAATCGCCATTTCACTTTGAGGAAGAACTTCAAAAGTATAATTCGAAAGAAGTTTTGGCATTGTCCATTCTACAAATTCCACAATCGGAAAATAAAATTCATTTTCGCATTTAATTATGCTACGAATATACTTCGCATACCTTCTAATATCAGCTCTGGATTTAGGGCTTGCCATACGAGAATCCAATTACTCACCCCCACTTTTACGATTGCAAATATCAGTAATAGCTTTAATATCATCTTCATCCAGATCCATGAAAGAACGGGCAAATGTCATTGCCATTCTTCTCTGACCGCTTCCGGCACCCGATAAATTGAGTCTCATTTCTTTTTTGCTTTCATAAGCGAGTTGAAACAACTTCTCTGTCTCCCCTGAATCCAAATCGTACAATATAGCCAGTGAATCAAGCCAGGATTCAGGGATCTCTCTCTTTCCATTCTCCACAGCAGAGAGATAGGAAACCGTCACGCCAAGTTTTTGTGACATGTCTTTCAACAGTTCGTTGTTATCAATTCTAATCTTACGCAGTTCTTTACCAAATGCTGTCAACATACGTATATTTCCTCCTTCCTTGACTTGATAGTATCATTATATCATTTTATGTCGAATCAGTCAACAGATTTGTTGATTTTTTTCTTTTGTTTAATTATCATATTTTCAAAAAAACCCCGTGGAGAAACTCCACGGGGACCATATCTTAAATTATCTTTGTAAGCAACCTGCAAGCAACATGTAAACATCCATCCATTTTTCAGCAAATCTCCACATTGCAGAAACCATTGAAAAAGCTGAATCTTTGCATTTGCCACCAAGCCAGAAATTATCGTTTGCTGAACTGAGGAGCACGTCTTGCTGCTTTGAGACCGTATTAAACTCCTTTGAGCGCCGATTTTCCTTGGTATTCCGGGCTTTTCCGGCTTTTCAATGTTCAGTTGTCCTATTCCTTAACCAAGGAAAATGGTGCATTTTCAATCAGCATCCCGCCAGTTAAAGCGCGCTGTTC
>JBGVFN010000214.1:0-2010 GCA_045121095.1 Lachnospiraceae bacterium
GATGACTACTGTTTCGTAAATCAGAGTCATGATCTCCGCTTTTCCTTTTTCTCCCCAGAAAATCCAGTAACAGAAGATCAGCAGGAAACAGGTAAACGCATAGATTTCAAAAAATCCCAGCGGGAATTCTGCAAAGAAATCCTGAACAAATTCCCGGTTCAATGGCTTCCGCTCGCAAAGTGCGGTCAGCGTTTCCATGACCTCTCTGGTAAACAGTTCCGGATCCGCATGGTTGCCGGATTTATAAAGGTTATAATCTTCCTTCGTAATTCCAAGGGCTTCGTAGGTCTCCCGGTTCGCCTCGTAATCCGGAAATCCGTAATCCAGCAGATTGCTGCGCATATCATTGAATTCCCGGTATTCTTCCCAACCTGCAGAAGATACATAACTGTACACATCCACTGCATTCAGTCCAATTGACAACAAAAACAGCAGGCTAAAACAGCCGACATAGGAAAACGCTTTGCGCAGTGCTTCTTTTGGCAGTTTCCAATTCAGCTTCAGCAACGTATAAACACCGATTCCACTCATGAGAGCTGCACAGAGGAAGAATTCCTTGAAGCGGTACATGGAGCCGGTCAGAGCCAGCAAAGTACCAAAAATTACAGGAAGATATTTTCTGAGATCTTTCTTCCTGATATGATTCTGTTCCTCTTGGTGAACTTCCCTTCCAGCCATCAAATCCGTTTCATCTGCTGCCATATCCTGCAGCTCAAAACTCTTTACACACAGAAGCTCCAGCCCATGAAACATCAGCAGCATTCCTGCACAGGCTGCATATCCCGCTGTCTTGGAGAACTGAATAATGATAAATCCTTCATAGGCAAAATAGCAATAAAGGGTACCGAATACCACCACTGCCATTCCTGTCCGCAGACGGTTCAGCAGCACATACAAAATGGCCGTAAAGGAAACATACATAACCGCATACTGAAGCACCGTATACCACTGCACCACAGGCAGAATCCGGTACAGCACTTCCAGAATCTTACCGATAAACACATGAATAAAAAATGTATGGCTGTCATAGACGCCCTTTGCGCCTCCGGTCAGCTCATATATGGTCGTATCGTCGTTGGTCTCAAACACCGGCCGAAGAAAAATCAGCAGTACCGCCAGCAAAAGCAGATTCACTATGGCTGAAAACCACCATTTTTTCTTATGTGCTTCCATCCATCTTGTTATTTTCCCCACACTTGTTTCTCCCTTTCTTTATACAAACCAGGCCACTGCATGATGCAGCGGCCAGTCTTTACCAGTTCTTTTCTTTTTCACTTTCTCCCCTGGTATTTTTACCAGATTTATTCATTTATCTGCCAGCGGCTGCCTGTAGTTGAATTCACTATCCTGCATAAGAACCGCCGTTGAATATAATCCATGTAAATTCAGCCCCGAAATACAGATGCAGGATAAGCAAACACAATGCACATACCAGATAAACGGTCTGCATTTTTACTTTTTTATCTCCGGATTTTATGTATGCAAAAAGCCGCTTCACAGCTGCGCCTTTCTCCGCGCCCGGATTCCCTGCAGCCTGAACTTCACATGCCGCTTTGTATCCCTCATAAAACGCCCTCAGGTTCCGGTACAGCCAGATCATACTGATCAGGAACACCAGAAACAGGGCAAAACAGTACCCCCAGGAAAAGTTTCCGTGGGTCTTGCGCGGTCCGTCCTCACAGAGAAGCAGATATTCCACCAATGCCACCAGCCAGGTCAGCCAGGCTACACGGAAACGGCGGTCTGTTTTCAGAGCCTTCCAGTTACCCAGCAGTACCGCCAGCGGAAAAGCTCCCGACTGAAGCAGTGCAATAACCGGATGTTCCGTCCGCATCTTCAGACTGAACGCAAAATCAATGACAATGGAAGAACTGTCCCGGTCACCGCCGAACAGCACCAGTGTTTCATAAGCAACCACTGCCAGAGAAATCAGCACCGGTATACCGAACAAAATCTGCTGTTTCAGATTTTTTCCTCGCTCTGCAATGCAATCAGTCAGCAGCATTACAG
>JBGVFN010000215.1:0-18492 GCA_045121095.1 Lachnospiraceae bacterium
TGCCCTATCGCGCCAAACTTCATTTCTACTACATCTTCCCGTCAAGTATTCATGAAGTGATCCTGATGTGTCAATGCCCTATCGGGCCAAACTTCATTTCTACTATGAACGCAATCAAATCCCAGAATTTTCCTTTCGGTGTGTCAATGCCCTATCGGGCCAAACTTCTTTTCTAGCCCTGACCTTCAAAAACCCTTTATTTATGCGGTCTACTTTCCCTATTTTTGCACGTATTTATCAGAATATTCTGACAAATAGGCTTTTCAGGCCCATTTTTATGTCTTGCCATTTTTTCTTCTATCTTTATAAATATCTACTCCCCCTTTTTCGCTCCTCCACCTTATTTTTCTACTATTATAATCGTTATTACTTTTCACGTCAATAATATACTTTTCCCATCTTTTCCATCTTACTATTTTTGTAACTATTCAGCAGAACATGACCGTGTGCCCTTTAGGCCACTTATAAACATATTCATTAACACAAACACCACCTATATAAAAACGCAAATGAAAATCAGTAACAGTTCCTTACTTGTTAAACTGTTACTGATTCACAATTTTTATAAAATACAATCTATGACTTATAAATTACCAGTTCTACCAATGACTACACTCTCATCAATAATTACAGTTCTATTACCCATTCATATCGTTCTTCTTTCCGTCTTCGGGATAGCAGGCCCATTTCGATTTCCATGCAATCTACAGCGGCATTGTTGAAGATTTCAGTTAACTCATCTTCCAATTTTCGCACATTTTTATCGATTCCTCGTTTCTGTTTTTTATATTCCAACAATTTCTCGGCAAGTTCCTGTGCTTTTCGATGAATGTTGATTTCTTCATAAATCTGTTTTTCTTTGATTTGGGAAACATCTCTGGATAGCGGCAGGGTAATATCCTGTTGTATTTCCTGGTTGTCTTTTACTGCGTGAAGTACAGGGGATGGATAACAGTTTTTAGTTCGTCTGAATTTACAACTGCATCCAATTTCAGCAGTAATTTGACTGTATTGTTCTCGAAGTTTTACGCAGCTGATTGGTTTTGCGGGCAATTTCTGGATAAAACGTTCGGTTGTAGCAAAGCGGTAGTTTAATGTCTGCTCCATAACTTGATGAACAAATGCTTTTCCATCGTCTCCAAGGTGTGCGAATACATACATAATGGTTTGTCGCTCAAAATGAGTCAAATAACCGGTGGTTTTGGCTTTTTTACAAAAATATCTCATCAAATTGCATTTTTCCAGAACGATTTTTACGGTTGGTTTCAGATCTGGATAAAGTATTTGTATATCGTCTTTGTCATCTGTCTGCTGACAATGTTTTTGATTTTCACTTCCCGCGCCTGATGAATCGGATAATGCAATAATACGTTTAACCGTGGATAATGGATATTGCACCGCCTGCTGCAAGACTTCCGCCTGTCTGGAATAAGGATTTCCTGTTTCATCTAGGAAACATGTCCGGCGATTGGTTCTGATGTGTCTGGAAAATGGTATTCGAATACATTGCCCAGCTCTATCCTTGTTTACTCTGGTATGATTGGGAAATGATTCAATTATGATTTCCTGGCGGTTTTTCAGCTGCCATAATTCCGGTATTTTTTCTTGTTCCTGTTCCAGCTTTTTCATGATGGCATCCTGAAGCATGTGAATATATCGAACATTTATCCACTCCTGAAAGAAAATCCAGATATGATATCCACGAAATCCACTGAATTCCACTGTAGAAGAAAGCCCCATCTGCAGCAAGACCTTCTTCAGTAAATAAGCCATTTCTTTAGTCTGTTCCAGATATCGTGAAAATTCTTCTGTTTCCGGCGCATATTTTAGCAATACTTTTTTAGAAATATCCAAATCAAATACCATAAAATGTACTGTTCCGTTATTTCGTTGTACATAAGTAGCCAATGATATCTGTTTTTGAAGCATATCCGTCAATAACTCCAGTGTCAATGGCTCATTCATTAATTCATAAGTTCGTTTTCCATAAGCATTTACGGTTTCCTGTGCATAAATGTCCTCCCGACCAGCAAATAATTGATGGAACAGCTCCCGTTCTGAGTCATTTAAAGAAAAATCAAGATTTTCTCTGTCTAAAGAACATGAATTTTCACTCATCTTCCCACCCAGTTTTTCATCCTTTTTTTCAACTGCCCTGTCATTCTTTCCAGAAATTTCCTGATCCGATAAAAACATCTCCAAATGCCGACATCTTTCCAGCTCTTTTATTTTTCCATCAAAAACTGCAGCTTTATTATAACAGCGCAAATCCATATACAGCTGCATGATATTTTCCAAATCTTCTTTTTTCAGAGAAACCTGAAGATTTCTATAACATTGAAGCAATACTTTTACATCTGCATCACTATTTTCACCAACACAACGTTCTCTATCCAAATGTTCAATTTGCCACAGCTGCTCATATTCAAATAAAACTGCTTCTTCCTTCCCCCAAGAAGTCCATAGCTGTGCAAAAAAGTTACAGATATCTGCATGCATGTTGGTAAATCTTCTGCGCTGCTGCCACAACCGCTCTATGAGGGTTTCATTTGCAGAGTATGCTGTCATTTTCGTTTCTGTTTGAACGAAGCTCTGAAAAAGTCCTTTTCCCTTTTCTTTTTGGCACCAGACTTCCAGAACCAGTTCATAAATACTTTGTGCCTGCTGTTTTCCTGAAAAATATTGTTTCCAGCCATTTGTGATTTCCAGTCCCTTTTGAATCTTCTGTTCAAATTCCATCTGCTGGAACCACATCTCCTCAAGACGCTCTTTCAACGCAGTCTGTTTTTTAGCTGGAATAATTTTTCCATCTGCCGAAAATTCATAACCCAAATAAGAAAATCCCTGTTTTACCTGACAGATCTTAGTCTTTTTTTCATGCAGTTCCAATTGCAAATTTCCCAATTCTTGCTGCATTTCTGCCATTACGACATCTATCTTTTCCCGGTCTTGATCCATACACAAAATATCATCTGCATAACGGTAATAAAACGCCGTTTTCTCTCGAATCCGGTGATCAAATTCATTCAGATAAATATTGGAAAGCAGCGGCGCGATGGTAGACCCCTGATAAATACCACGTTCCTTACTTTTCAATTCTCCATTTTCGTCCAGCGCAGGTACTTTCAAAAACAGCTGTATCAAATTGATAACCTCAGTCTCCTGAATACGCTCTTTTAGAATTTCCAGCAATTCTTTATGACTGATTTCATCAAAGAAATGTCGGATATCTGTTTTTAATACCCACATATCGGGCTGCCCACACACTCGCTTTTCTATAGAAGAAACAGCCTCCAAAGCAGAACGCCTGCTATGAAATGCAAAGGATTCCCTGGCAAAACTGCTGTCATACATTTTATGAAGTTCGCCTGCTATAGACTGCTGAACAATTTTATCCCGCAGGCAAAACAAGCTCACCTCCCGCTCCTTCTCATCCTTTCGCAGCAAAATCATTCTCACCGGCTGCGGTTCATAACGCTGTTCCTTTAATTCCAGATTTAGCTGTTTTAACTCCTGAGTCTGATAAGCGGCAAATACTTCCGTGGTCATATTATCAATTCCCGGTGCTGCTTTTTTCTGGCGCACCTTCTCCCAGGCCCACCCCAGCTTCTGCAAATCAATCATTTTCGTATATAATCCCATCTTGTTATACTCCTTTTAAACAGATATGCGGCATAATCACTCTAAAAAGTTTAGCTAAAATCGGGGTATACAGGCTGTTTGAAAAAATATTCAGACAGCCTATAACCTCAATGATATTTTCTACACCACAATAACAGGTTCCTGCAATTCCTCCAATTTCTGATTCCGTTCTCCGATTACGACCTGTTTTTTCTCGCACTCATTACACAAGAAATAAATATAGACACTTCCTTCCTGCATATCCTGTGTTAAATCCTGCAATTTTGCATATAATATTTTTAAAGTTTTTTTATCAATATGACATTCAAAAACACTATATTGTACTCGCTGGCCATATCCCTCCAACAATTTTGCAATTTTATTTCGTCTTCTATCTTCTACAATATCGTAGCTGATTACATACATTTATTCCTCTATGCCTCCGCCCTGCTTCCATTTCCAGGCTTCAAATACCGTCCCATATTGAATCATATTTTTCAGTCCCTGCACCTGCCTGCGCATAAGCATTCGATAGGAATCGCTCTCGTTTTTACTGCTCATCCATTTTTCATACTCATAACAGAATTTTTGAAATCCATCCTGATTCAGATAAATACCTTCCATATCATCATCCTGAAAATCGTATTTACTGAGAATTTGCTTATTAAATAATCTCAGTACCAGCCGATCTGCCACCGGCTGCCGAAATACCTCAATCATATCCAGCGCCAGAGATTTTCTTCCGTAACGAATTCCATGAAGAAAACCCAGATACGTTTCAAAAGACTGGCTGTCTAAAATACTGCACATATCTCTTGTTAAAAACGTATAGGTCAAACTCAGAACAGAATTAACCGGATCTCTGGGCGGCCTGCGATTTCTTCCATTAAATTTCAGCTCTGATTTAAACATCTGACCATAAGATTTGAAATAAATCTGGCTTGCCAGACCTTCGATTCCCATAACTTCTGCAATTGTTTCCTTTTCCCCCAACAATTGCAGCTGATGCTCCAGACTTTCCACATCCGCTTTCCAATCATATTCCAGAGCCGAATTCCAACGATAATGTCTGATAACCGCTATCTGATTTTCAATTTTCCCTTCTATCAGAATCTTCGCAATTTTTACTTTCTTTTCCATATCGTTACAAATCTCAAATTGCCCACACCGCAGAAAGATATTTTTTGAATGTTCACCCTTACTGCAGCCCAGATATTTTCCACCAAATGTAAAATAATGAATTTCTATTCCCTGTTCCAACAGATACTGCATCAGTTGAGTCGTAATCTGTACATTTCCAAATAGAACCAGTTGTTCCACATAGGAAAGAGGCACTCTCTTCAATTCACGCGATCCTTTCTGAATGACCATCTGCAAATAGCTTTTATGGACACAGGCCCCCTGCTCTCTTACATATACTACCGCCATTTTTAAAAAGAATAATATTCCGATAATGCAGGATTCAGCCATTTCAGACTTTCATAACTCTTTACAAAATCCACCTGCTCAATTTTACAGAAATGCTGAAATAACTGGGCAACAAATCCTTTAAACTTCATATATTCTTCCACATGAACCGGCACAAGCCCATGCGCAAAAATACTGTGGTTCCGCAGAGAAACCATACTGCGAATCCGTCTCGCCTGATCCAGTGGACGGACATTTTTCTGCAGCATTAAATCATCTTTTAAAACACAAAGCTGTATAAATCCTTCCAGTAAAGAAATCTGGTCCGGCAAATACATGCTGCTCTGACGGCCAAATACTTTTAATTTGAACTCATATACATCTTTTTTATACTGTTCCAGCCGGCTCTGTTCATCCAGAATCTCATACTGGGGCAACTTTTCAAAATCATATCTGATTTTCCCATAATCAACCTGTGAAACGTTGATATTGTACAAAGCCAATCTTCTCTGACTAATCATTTCCAGCAAACGATACCATAACAAAGTCGCCATATCGTATTTGCTCTGCACCTCCCGAATCTCGGCATTGATATACATGGTAAACATCAACGGCACAATATGCTGCTGACTTTGCAGGACTGAAAAATTCCCTTCTTCTTTTAAAATCTTTTTCATCTCAGTCAGCTTTTCCAAACACATCAGTTGATTTTCAATAGGTTCCATAAAATCCAACAAAACCAGTCTTTCATTTCTCCTGCTATCACGAAGAAGATTTTTATGAAGACACTGCATCTGACGCCACGCTTCTTCAAATTTCAAATCATCCCAAAATTCATAGGCATGTACCAGAAAGTAAATGAACTCTAACTGCTGCCGCACCATGGGATCCGGCACTTTATCAATCAATTCCACCAGTTTCTGACAAGCACCGGAATAATTGTATTCCTTCACCAGTTCCAACGCCTTCTCAATTTCCAGATCTCCAAAAACTTCATACGGATTGGCAATAAACTGCACAAACTCAGACCCAGGCTCCGGTTTGCGAAAATCCACCATATATTTATCGGATCCGATATACACCAGCTGAATATCCACCATCGCACCCGCCATAGCTGCTGCCACAGACATAGCCTTCGTTCCACCGGTGAAATCCACATAAATCTGATCCGGACGATTCCACTCCAGATAAATATTCTTCACTTCCTGGTAAATATCCAGTGGATTATTCTCATCTACCCGCCGCCGCACAAAACGACTCATTGGCAGCTTGCACATCTTAATTACCTTCTCCAGATAAGGAAGACTTTTATCCGTATACAAAAACAAAATCCGCTCCGGTCGGAACAAATTCAACGACAAAACCAGTGGCTCATACGATGTCCCCACAGAAAAAATCATTTCCTTCACCGGACTTTTCACTTTTCCCTTATTATTCTGAACAAATTCCTTTGTAATCAGTTTCATCAACTGCTTTTCATAAAACTCCTCCGCCACTGCTCTCTGCTTAAAAGTAGTCCGTTCCAGACTCATCCATTCTTCTGTCTTTGCACGCAAATCCGCATTCATAAATACACCCTCCATTTTACATCGACAAGTACACTAAACCACGGAACATCATTCAGTACCGTTTTGTTTTTCTACATATTACGATATTTTCAAAGACAGAAACATGCAATAAAGGTGTGTTTATGTAAACTGTCTGCCGCCAAACAACACTCCAAGCAAAGTTTTTGCATCTGCAAAAATCTGCTTATAATTTCCTCTATCATAGATTCCTTTATCATAGCTACCTTTAACACAACACTCTCCAACATAACTGTCTTTACCCCAGCTACCCCTGCTCCACTTTACATTCTCCATATTTTCCAGAATTTTCAGAAGCCGGATGAAACACTCAATAACTCCGCTCCATAACTTAAAACACTTTTCCAAAAACAAAAAAATCACCCGCAATCTGCAGGTGACTTCCTCCGCCCATCTGTATATAGTGCTTTCTTCGGCAACACAAACCATCATATCTTTATTTTCGGTATTTCCATTTTGAGTATTTCCAAACAGTTGTCTCAATATCACATCCGCGGTATATCGCTTTCCCGGCATAATAAAATCCGGTAATTCCGAATGGATCTTCCCACAATTCGAACACATCAATCTCCTGTGGCGCAAAAAATACTTCCTGCCATCAGAATCCATAAAACTGCGAATTCGAGAATCCCGAACTCTTAATCGTTCTTTACATACAGAACAATAAGAAAACGGCATATCGTATACTCGAAAAATACCGTTTCCTTCCCTGCGTACCTTGTATTGAGACAATATTATCATATGCATACCTCTGAAGGGTGCTTGGTGAGTGTAATGCCCTGGCGGGCTAAACTTCATTTCTACTCGTAATGCCTTGTATCGGATTTGTTGTTGTGACGTGTGTCAATGCCCTATCGGGCTAAACTTCATTTCTACTGCATCAATAAAGGTGAAGTCGCAATTCTAACAGGTGTGTGTCAATGCCCTAACGGGCTAAACTTCATTTCTACTTTAAAGATTATAACTCTACAATTAAAAAAATTCAGGTGTGTCAATGCCCTAACGGGCTAAACTTCATTTCTACATGTTTTGACTGAACATCTTAAAGTAAAAACTCAGTCTGTGTCAATGCCCTAACGGGCTAAACTTCATTTCTACGCAAGTTTTGGCTTGACGATATATGGGGACACTGTCGTGTGTCAATGCCCTAACGGGCTAAACTTCATTTCTACGATGAATATCATGATGCAGGTAAATATCCTAAGGTTGTGTCAATGCCCTAACGGGCTAAACTTCATTTCTACTCAAAAAATGTTTGAACACATCTGATACCGTGATGTTGTGTCAATGCCCTAACGGGCTAAACTTCATTTCTACCAAAATGATGTAACAAAATTATTAAGTAACAGTATGTGTCAATGCCCTAACGGGCTAAACTTCATTTCTACAATTATGAAAAAATTTTTTATTCTTTTAAGTTTATTTGTGTCAATGCCCTAACGGGCTAAACTTCATTTCTACAAGGAGAATTCTACTATGAAGAAAATCATCGAAACCGTGTCAATGCCCTAACGGGCTAAACTTCATTTCTACAAAACCAGTGTACAATCCGGTTTTGGAAAACTGGCAGTGTGTCAATGCCCTAACGGGCTAAACTTCATTTCTACATTCCTGTGCTGGAAGAATACTTCAAATAATCATTTTTTGTGTCAATGCCCTAACGGGCTAAACTTCATTTCTACACTGACCTTCAAAAACCCTTTATTTATGCGGTCTACTTTCCCTATTTTTGCACATATTTATCAGAATATTCTGACAAATAGGTTTTTCAGACCCATTTTTATGTCTTGCCTTTTTTTCTTCTATCTTTTTAAAGATTGCAACATTTTCTTCCAATCTTTGCCACTTCTCTATTATTATAATTTTTTTCAATTATCCAGTCAAGCACAATATCTCCTTATCCAAAAAATAATCGAATGCAGTTACCACCTGCATCTTAAAACAAGACGCAGGTGAACTTCATTCATCTAAAATACTTATTCAAAATATACTAAAATCTTCTTTTTATGAAATTCTACTGCTTCTAATAATACCTTTTTAATATTCTCACTGGTTAATTCTAATTGAATACCACATTTCTTAAAAAATTCTTTTTCTTTGTCTGTGATTCTGCTTTTATCCGGGCTTGCATGGTTAATCTGATTACGGAAATTTTTTATAGCCTGATAATACGTCATCATATTTTGAATATCTAATGCTGTCAATTTTTTACATGTTGTTAATTGTTCCAGATTTTTACATTCACCTGCCTGTTCGATTGCTCGAATTTTTTTCTCTCCTGTTGATGCATTTTTAGGATACTCTTCTCCTGTTGCAATTTGCCACTGCAGGTTTTTATGCGTGGGAGAGGCCATATTTTCCAAAAATCCACGAAGATCCTTATTATAGTTGTTCTGACTATGTCTCTTTCCTCTCTTGTCACCATTCAAAATATAGTTATCACGAATCAATTGATGCAATCGTTTTTTGTATTTTATATCCATTGTTCCATAATCAATGGCCATATGATTTTTTTTGTCTGTTACTGTTACCTGTTTCAGCTGTCCTTTAAACTCAGCAACTGCTCTTGGTTCTTCCAGTTTTTCAAAAAATACTTCATAAAATTGATTTGCGGCTTCTGATACACCGGGGTTTTTAGCAGCACCTGCTTCAAATTGCTTCAATAATCCCCTTTTTCCAGTTTCTTTTACTGTCTTGTTATAATAGATTGACGGAAGGTTCTCCACATAGAGAGTTAATGCCTGCTGGATAAATCCCTTTTTACAGCACCATTCAATACTATCGATTACTGTATGATCTGTATTTAACAGTTCCCCGTAACTGTCTCTAATGTCATCACTGATAATCTCAAAAACTTTGTCTGAATAAACTTTTTCTGAACTGTAAAACTCCCTCAGCATTTGAATCCCTTTTTCAAATTCATCGGTCATACAGATCTGAATCGCATCTGAAATCATTCGAATAATTTCAATTAATTTTTCTTCTGCAGGATTGTTTCGATAAACTTTGATTTTATCCAGATATTGCAGCAACAGGTCCGCTTTGCCATAAGTAGTAAATGCCTTCATTCCAGCCATTAAATCACTTGAAGCATAATTCAGATTTTCTTCCACAATAGGGTTTAATTTTCTGGTGCGATCATAATCTACAGCATAGCGTTTCTTTACATGAACTTTATCATTACCTCTTAACATTTCCAATACAGAGTTTAAAACATAAATAAATCCTCGTGAGCCGCCCTGCATATCAACATAAATGTTAATGCTTTCGTCGTCCGAAATCTGCTGAATTTTTCTTTTTAACAACAACAATTCAGAATGATCACTTTCCAGATTAATTACGTTAAAAATATCTTCCTTTGAATCCTGATAAATCTCTGTAATCTTTGCAGAATTGTTTAAACAAACACCTCTCAGCACATTTTCTGTATCGCTGATTGCAGCATTTTCTTTACCGGAAACATAATCTAAAATTCGTTTCTTATAAATTTTCAACGCAGAAAGTTCCTGTCCTTCAAAAGTAACTTTTTTCTCCCTTGCTTCTACAGATGCCGTTATAATAATCTGATCCAGCTTTCGATCCTGCTGTGCCAACATTTCTACTACATATTTCGTACCAGGTTCTAACTGGCTAATACCGGAAAAAAGATAATGCCCCTGCTTGTCCTGATAAAAATAGTAGTTTAAATTTGTATTATACATAATACTCATATTCAAAATAAGAATATCTTTTTGTGTATCTTTTCCTTTAATATGTGACATCTTTTCTTCCTTTCCTGCAGTGTTATAATAACATGAACGTTAACTGTACCTGTCTATACATATTCTCGAAATTTTTCAAAGCAAAATGTTACAATCTTTCTTCCATCATCCGTTTCTTCAGCCATTCGTTTACTGCAGGCTGCAACTACCTTTACATTACAACTCTTCAATCGGCTAATGACCGCGTATGCAAGCGTAAATTCACCCTGACAAAGCACTGCAGCAGGGTTCATTTTTATAATTTTTTCAACTGCATCATCTGCCATCTGAGAAATCTGTTTTTCATCAGCCTCCGCATCTACCGCTGGAAAAGAAATTTCCATAATCGGACCATATTTTTCAGCTGCCTGAATTTGTTCCTCTTTCCATGTAGCAACAGGATGGTTAGTAAAATTAATAAAATTCATAGATTCTCTATTCCCTTCTCGCACTTATTTTTTTATCCATTCTTCTATCTTCTTACAGTTTATCTGCTGTAGTTCCCACTGTCAATTCCATATTAAACATCCTCCGTGATTGAACTTCTATCTAACATACTTAAACTCTCCTTTTCTTGTTTAACTTCTTAACACTATCTATATGCCACCTGAATATCCGTGAAATTTCCTTTTTGATTTTAAAATTTAAATAACATTTACTTCATTTGTTTTTGTGTTTTCTATCATGATGTACATTATGACACTTGCAAAAAACCCCTGCATTTTCAAACAAAACGCAGGGGTTCTTATAAATATCAAAAGCCTGTCCAAATCTCCCTATTAATCACCTACCCTATTAATTGCCCACGATCTCAGCATTATAACTGGCGTAATTTGAATCATATTTTTTAATTTTTACTTTCAAGGGTGCATTTTTTTTATAGGTTTTTCCGTTCGCATATGCGGATGCCTTGCTTCCATCCGCTAATTTAAGATAAACAAATTTACCGCTGCCGTTCATATGTGTAACCGTTCCATTCTGAACTGTTCCGATGAACTCAGAGGGATTCTTATTGCTGCTGTTCTTTTTAACATCATATCCGGACTTATTACCAGTGTTTTCGGTAAATGTTCCATTTTTCCAGTTCCCCAGAAGTGTCAGATTTTCATCTGTAGGTTCAGGAAGTGTTTTCACATGATCGGCATTTTTACGGTTTTCAGCAAACCATGTAAAGATTGCTTCCTGTCCTTTTTTATTGATTTCTTTTGGATACATGACTGGTATATCTGCAGGTATTGTT
Organism: Lachnospiraceae bacterium; assembly: GCA_045121095.1. GTDB lineage: Bacteria > Bacillota > Clostridia > Lachnospirales > Lachnospiraceae > TWA4. Next base: position 11,595 of record JBGVFN010000215.1, read on the forward strand.
GTGGTGTCACACATCTTCAGCAGATTTTCAATAACCGTTTCGGTTCCTTTCAGTTTATGCTGAACTTTTTTGTCAACAGGACTTTCATCTACAACAACCTGAATTTCTCCATCGGACACTTCCAGTCTGCGAATAACCTTTTTGCTGACGGTCATTTTTATACTTCCATATCCAAGAGGTCTGCCGTGTCCGATTTTGTGCTGCCGTGTACTGTTTTTCTCATTCTCTCCCAGAGTGATCACCCAGATCAGGTTTTGCAGCTGTTCTTCTGTAATTTCATCAAAATATACTTTAAATTCAAATGAACCATTTACCGCTTCCATTGTGGCATTCATATTGCCTTTTTCTGCATCCGGTGCAACTGGGCTGTGCCAGTACATTTTTCGTCCGCGAGGTGTGGAGCTGCCAAGATCATGATACTGCGTATGCGCATTTCCGTTCTTGTCATAAACCTTTTCTCCATAGAAGTCAAAGTTCCAGTAGGTTGCAGATGTGTCTTTCGGTTTTCTTAAATAGAATTCAAACGCTGAAGTACGAGGTTCACCAAGAATCTGTAAAGTATGTGTTTCCCATTTAGGTTTGGAAGTCATTGCAGCATCTGTAATCCGTATATGACCTTTCATTCCTTTATCCGCAACCGTTCCAAATAAGAGACATGCAGGACAAAGTTTTTCTGTACTGTCACAGGGAGCGTAGTCACCCATGATTTCTTTCCATTTTCTTCTCTGAGCAATTCTTCCAATTGATGAATTGGACAGATAGACCAGTGTTTCCTCTCCTCTTTTTACAGTAAAATAGTATACAGGAACCAGGTTATCTTCACCATTTTTCGCCCGCTCCAGCGCATTCTTCAGATTCTGCTTGGGAATCCAGTTAGCATCGATTTTTCCGTTTTTATAAAGAACCGATTTCATAGCCATATAAGGTTCTTCATTGCGTTCTTTATCCGGATTTCCGTCTGCATCAAAATAATCCCACGAAAAGACTTCCTGGTTTTTATTAAGATATGCAATGTGATACTCTTTTTTATTCACAGGGATATTATATTGAAGCCAGCCTTTTCCTTCCACATATTCCCCATTTTTTTCATGAACTCTCTTGCCGTTTTCAACCAGAAAAATATGTCCATCTCTATTAATCGTTACTTCCTGTTTGTCCGCAAAAGTGCTGTACAGCACCCAATGGCGCTGTTCACTTTCCATTGAAATACGTTCATATGCCAGCAAACCTCTTCTCTGCAAAGAACCAAAAGTCGGAACACGCTGGCTGATGGGTTTGTCATTCATCAAAAAAGGAACACAGCTATCTGTAACAGCCTCATAAACACTGCGAATCATACCCCGTAACTCACTGCCGGGAATAATGGGTTCTGCCGCACCAGAAGAAGGAATCCGCAAAAAGGAATATTCTTTATGCAGCCTTTTCTTTTCTTCTTCATTTGGATTAGGTACTTCACAATTCTTTTTATAATCAAAATACTTCGGATGAGCACCATCGGGAATAATCACCGGAGTTTTAGTATCAAGCTGCACCGTCAGCCAGCCGCTTATAAGGGAGTTTTTGCCCCGGTACACAGATTCTCTGGAAGTACGCTGTTCCTTTACAATGTAACCAAAGGGAACAAAATTATATGAATTTATAAATTTTCGCTTACCCATTCATTCTATCTCCCTTCATTGTTTCTTTTGCAGAATCCACATAAACGATAATCTGCAATTTTAGCCATGCCATTCTGATCATAATCCAGATATGCGATCAATTTTGAACAATTATCGTCTTTATGAACAGGCAGTACATATTTTCCACCTACCGTTGTGTACAGAATCAAATTGCCATGACGATCGGTTAAAAATCCGTCCTGTTTCATTTTAGCTGTGTTAATATCCAACGTCTGATACTGAACCATATAAGAAGCTTCCTCCAGGCCATCTTCCGAAGCAAGCCGCCACTGAAAATCTTCCCCGATACAGCTTCGACAATAATACAACTCTTCCTCTTCTGAAAAAATACGCAGTTCCAGCAGATTATTGACGTTCAGTCCCGCCAGCTCCGCATCCGCAGCATGTCCTGCTTTAAAAGAATCGGCATGATATGCCAGAAATCGTTTCCCTTCCCATTTATATTTCTTTAATTCCATGAACAGTTCATCTGCTTTTACAGTTCCGCTATCTTTGATCCATTTATATTCACTCATGCTTTTCCCTCCAGAAAATGACTGTTACATGCTTTTAATTCTGCAGTTTTATCCTGTCCATTCACGGTCAATCGTGTAATCATGCATCTTCCTCGTCCAACACCAGCTTCACCGCCTACTGTCATCAAACCAAGATCCATATCAATCAGCGCAATGGCCAGTAACTGCCTCTGAAGTTTTGTCATTTTGGACTCTGTAACGGTTATTTCCAGCTCACCTTTACCGCCCTGCCACAGCCTGTTTGTATAAAGAGCCGTATTTCTGGGCGCCTGTGTAAATCGCTCCACAGCATTTCTGGTGATGGAATATGCTGCACCACCTGTGATCGCTGTCTCCTTAAACCGAATTTCAGAACGAATATGTTTCCCTTCTTCCTGAGATTTACCGAAAAGAAGATTCAGTGCTTCTGTTTCTTTGCCGCAAATCGGCTCAATTCCTGACTGTCTTAATAAATCAAGCATATGATGTCTGAATGTACCGGCCCATGAAGTTCCGGGAATTACTGGATTTTTGTCCTGATTCCTTAAAGGTAATGAATCCGGTATACTTCCATCTTCTTTTAACCTTTCTGCGCGGGCAGTATTCACTCTGACACTGAAACTGCCTTTCATGGTCAGATCCAGATGAATCGTCATATTTTTACGGTCTCCTGCTCCCGCTGCAACAAGATCTGCCTCTGCAAATGCATCTTTATCAAAAGGATCAAATGCCAGCCATTTATCTATAACATCAGGAAATACAACTTCTTCTCCGTTTCCTTCTTCCGAAAATACAAATTCTTTTTTTCTCACTTCTACTGCCATGCTGCCGTAACCACGGGTCGTTCTTGCACCCAGGAAAAGTCCCTCTGCTGAAACAGCCTGCATCAGAATATCCAATCCATTTTTAATTTCCGTCAAATAGGCAGCTTCTTCGCCGCTCCATTCCAGAATGGCTGTATAAGCTTTTTTCGTTTCCACAACCTGAAAATCATATTTATGCCCGGAAATGGTAATTCCCCATTCATCAAGTCCGATGCCGTCACGGATTGAAATCATAAAATCATCTTTTGTACAATCTTCAGAGACCACCGCATCACTGACAATTAAACGGCTGTCCTTCAGTATTTCACCATCAATATAACCAAACAGCATATCCACATCTTTTTTGGAAGCAGAAAGCACTTTTCCATACTGTTCCCTTAAAACGCCCGCAATACTTGAACCAGGAATAAATGGAAATCCTCTTCCGTCTAACATCAGATCACTGTCTGTTACTTCTGCATCCCCATTTCCCACACGAAGGGGAGACTTCTGGATCATTTTTAATTGATAATATACTTTTTTCACTGAAATCTCCTACCTTTCCTTTTGATAATGCTGTGCATGTAAAATGATTTCCAACGGAATTTTCCAATTATCCAGCAAAATTTCTTTCGCCTCAGGATGCTGTTCCATCTCTTCCCATAATCCTTCTTCATCCTGAAGCATCTTTTTCAGGCTGATTTTATTTCTGATTTTATCTGAAGCCGGATGAACTGCCTGCTTTTGAGATTTTAATGCGTTACTATCAGAAGAAACTTCTTCTTCATAAAGCTTTTTAAGGAAATTTCTGCTGTCAGCCTGACGACTTACTTCTTTCTCACTGCTTACATCACTTTCTTTAATGGTACCAATCAAATCAATCAGATTCTGATAATCCTTTGCTTCTGAAAGCATTAATCGCAGACGTGAAATCGGAAGTTCCTTCTGAAGGACTTTAAATTTAAGAGCATAACTCTTCATCGTTTCCATGCCGGCAGATACTAATATTCTGGTATAGATTTTCTCCATACGCTCCTGATCCGGCTCCGGCTCAATCCGGTCAATGGAACCTTTTATAATATCAGTCACACCAAGAAGCTGCTTTCGAGTCATAATACTGCACACTCCAAATCCTTCCTGACGAAAACCACCCATAGAAATTTTTGTGGGAAGACTTTTTCCAGCTGCTTTAAAACAGTAAATACTACCTGCTCTTACAACGGGAATCTGCGGTTTCTGGAGCTGCCATGTTGACTGATACCCGCCAATGGTATGATAACGGCAGTAATCAAGGTGATTTTCCGGCATTTCATCCGTCAATCCAAGTTTTTCAGCAAGCGCCTTACGAATCTTCTGATTATCAGTAATATACAATCCATTCTGCTGATAAGCCAGATCGGATTTTAATATGACATATACGATTTCTCCAGCTTCTGTATCAATCTTCTCTTCAAAATTTTCTGTAACTTCCGGCTCTCCATACAGGGAACAAGCTGCATACTGCGCACTTCTGCTCCGTCCAAAACGTAACGTTGATTCCTGCAGACTTTGGATGACAGCGGATTTCATATCAGCAGGACACACAACGGTTCCACCATAAATCATACCTGCATCAATGGAATCCTGCATATAAAGTGTTCTTCCGGAACTTTGGGACAGGTCCTGAACTGTGCCGTTCATGCTGTTGTGATAAACCGTATGTATTTCCGGCTCTACAATTGCATAAACCAGACCTTTGTGCGCCGTCTTTCCATTACTTTGACGGTCTGCACCTCTACCAATTTGGCTGTCTGTTTCTTCATTGCTTTGACGGTCTGCACATTCGCCAATTCGGCTGCCTGTTTCCTCACCATTTTGGCTGATAACCGCCGCAAAGGAACCATCCATCGTTTTCGGTTTCAATTTCTTCCATTTATCAGAATCTTCTGTCAGATGATTTATCATACGCCCCTTACTATTTTTCAGCTTTACCAGCATCATGGGCACCGGATCAGAAATCACACCTTTCACAACCGGCGTTAAAGCAGACCATCTAACCATTCCATTGAGAAAAAGATTCTGGAATTCTTCATCCCCAGCACTTCCATGTTTCAGATAATTCCCTGCAAGACAGCCAATTACACTGCGGGCAGGAATAGAAGTATTCAGCTCATCGCAGCCAGGTAACGTTACCGGTGAATCCAATGCAATTTTATAGGAAATGGTAATGTCTTTGGAATTTTTCACCGCACAATCTTCTCCCATAACATTCGTTTTCACAACACCCATTTTTATGACATTGGCTTTCATAGCATTTGTTTTCATAACATTGGCTTTCATAGTACCCGTATGTTTAGTATGTTTACCGTTTTCAGGTCTCTTTTCATACATGGAAATCTCCACATTTCCAAGACCTCTGTTTCGCCCTGTCCCAATATGGCGGGTAGCTTTACAACAAGCCTCAAACAACCCTAAAAGTTCTTTATCGTCTGTATCAACACAAATGGGTGCATAAAAACTCATCTCTTTCTCTGTTCCCAATTCAAACGGATCATAATGACCAATAACTCTGGTAAAACGCAGAGAATTATCCACCTTAATGCCATTTTCAAGCCTGGTTTGTCCACGTACGGTTGCAAATAAACGCTCCACATTAGACGGATGCGCTGCCTTTTTTACAACTGCAGGAATCGCGTTTTTATGGGGAATTTCCTTTTTAAGAAACTCTCTGATGGAACCCGCACCGCCAATGACCGCATCCTGTATAAATAAACAGCCTTCCTGACCAAATGCGTCACCAAATAAGCGGTCAATATTAACCTGCGCTGCATTTTTATATCCCATTTTCTGAAGATCATATGCGGACTGCTTCAAGCATCCTTTTAATCGTCTGGAGGGAATATACGGAAGTCCGGCAGTATCCATACATACATCCGTATCAACGGAATTTCCCACACTTTCTCCATTTCCTGCACACAGATCCGAACGGAGTTTAATCTTCAAATATGCCATATATCTTCCCTCCTTAAACTGTTTTAAACCACAGATCATATACTTCTGAAAGATCATATATCGTTTTCAACAGCCTGTTCTTATCTCCAAAGCTCTGTTTCAATTCCTTTTCCAATCCTTTATGATGCCCACAGATGCGGTTCAGTTCTTTTTCACCTTCGGATGTACTGCTTTCATATTCACTGCCAAGAGTCTTAACATCTGTTCGCGCCACATGATACGTTTTCAATAATTCATCCAGCTTCATAAGCTGGCTAAAATGCTCTTCGCGTTCTTCACCCCCGCCTGTAACCAGCCAGGGACGCGCCATACATTCAGCAGTGCCCTGATGATCACGGATACTCACAAGATTTCCGCCAATTCCACTGTGTATATAATGGAAATCCACCCAGCCTTCTTCAATAATTTTTCCTTCAATATGTACTTTTTTCTTAGCACCATCATCACACGCCTGTTCAGCCATGGAATAAGCTCTGGCAAAAGGATAATGCCCATGAAAAATACAGATTCCTGCACAGGAACTGTAAGCCCATTCAGAATTATGACGTTTCTGATAATTCTGCACGGATTCCAGATATGCTTTCACATAATCCATGGCAAATCTGGCATTACATATGAAAGTCATGTCATCACCATCAGAAATAATCTTGCGGTACAAAAAAGAACCATCGTTAAACATATTGCTATATTTTTCTTTATACCTCTCCTTATACCGTTTCTGAAGATTTTTTCTGCACTGTTCCAGTGCTTCAAGTCCTTCTGTAACAAAAGCATTGGCCGTATCCGCAGTAAATTCACGCATTTTCTGGACACAAATATTATAATCGGCACAATCTCCCAGCATACTGGAAATTTTACTGCCCATGTTATTGCCGTCCGCATGAATAACTGCCAGCAAACTTTCCTCTCCCCGTTTTGTAACCATATCATC
>JBGVFN010000216.1:0-4745 GCA_045121095.1 Lachnospiraceae bacterium
AAAGATGCATTTGTATCATATGCTGGGAAATTCCTGTACTTTTTTATGCGGCGTAAGAGATTTGTCCGCATTATTCGCCTGTACCAGAAAAGAAGAAAATCAAAAAGCGCGTGTCTGGAAAGAGTGTCTGGGAAAGGAAGAATGGAGAAATTATCAGCTGGCCCGTATTGATTTTTATCTGGAAACAGGACGGCAGGATGCTATTTTGGAAGAAGACAGGATTTTGCTGGAACAGGAAAATGAAAAGGAACAGCTTTTACCGGAGCGGGGAAATACGAAACAGCAGCTGATGGAGAACTGGCAGTTGCAGAAAATATGCGTATGGTAAAGGAAGATGCCGCAGATGATGAAATTATTGAGGCATTGAAAATTGCATGTGCCTGGGAATTTGTGGAAAAAATGCCGGATACTATTAACAGCAATATCGGGGAACGGGGCCGTGGCTTTTCAGAAGGGCAGGCACAGCGTATTGCCATTGCCCGCGCTGTACTCCGGGACAGCCCCATTCTGCTGCTGGATGAAGCAACTTCTGCGTTGGATGTGGCTACAGAGCGGAAAGTACTGCGTAATATTGTCAAACAAAAACCGAATAAAACATGTATTGTTACAACCCATCGCCCCAGCGTATTGAATATGTGTCAGCGGGTTTATCGGGTTATGGACACCAGAATAACAGAATTATCCCAGGAAGAATCCAGCAGGATGGCTATGGATTTTTAAAATGGAAAGCAGGCTGCGGTTGGATATCAGCCGGAGGTTTGGAAGAACTGGAAGTAGGTGATAGACATGCCTGGATATATCATTCATCTGGCCGAAGCAGAACTGATTTTAAAGAAATTACGTGATAAAAATATCAATCCTTCAAAGGAGTGGAAGCAACAGTTTCAATATGGTGCCTTACTGCCGGATGCAGCATCTGGCTCCGGAAAAAAGGAATCTCATTTCTGGCGGGAAGCAGATATGGATCAGATTGTGATTACGCCGGATCTGGAAACGTTTATGAAGCGATATCCATGCCACTTGCAGGAGAATTCATTCATGTTTTCTTCCGCTTCTTTACCAGATCCATTACTTTGCGGCTATCTGGCGCACCTTCATCTGGATCAGTGCTTTTTTGGAAGATATTTTGACCGCCGCGTGGAGTTTATCGATGAAAACGGTACTCCTCAAAAGCAGTTCCAGAAAATCCGTGCTGCCCGTATCAGGAAAAGCCAGGAAATCCTGTCATTGGAACAATTTTTTTCCAATGAATATCTGTATGGTGATTACACAAAACTGAATCACTATTTTGTTGAAAAATATAAGCTGGAAATCCCTGTGTATCCGGCAGATGAATCGGACAATATGACTGACAGCATATCGAACAATAATGCTAATGATATGTCTGAGGGTATAGAGAAGATACCTGAACATAAAATAAAAGAAGTTCGTTTTGAGAATCTGCAGGCGGTATTGGAGTCTTTGACCGGATTTCTGGAAGAAGGAGCTGCTGATTCTGGCGGGGGATTAAAAGTCTTTCCGGAGGAAGGGGATACCCTGGAAGTGCTTCTGGAAGAAGCATCGGGGGAATATTTGGAATTGTTGAAGTACTGGAAGTGATTATGAAGCTGTGGAAACGTTACAAGCATAGAAAACTGGTCTCATAGTTTTCAGACACGTTTTCATGGGAAACCTCATATCAGTAGTAGAAAGGACCGGGAATTTATACGAATGAACTCTGTAAACCTGCAAAAAATAACCAATCTGCGTCATTTGCTCCATACCTGTCCGGAACTGTCCATGCAGGAACACCATACGAAGGAAGTTCTCATGGATTTTCTGCGCCGGGAAACGTCATTGGAAGTGGTAGACCGTGGTTCATGGTTTTATGCATGCTGCCATTGTATGGAAGCGTATCAAAATGACACAGGGACAAATCCTGATACTTCATTGACTTCTTTTGAACCTTTGAAACACCTTCCTGTCAAACGTCCAATTGCTTTTCGTGCCGATTTTGATGCTCTGCCCATAGAAGAGGCTCTGGACTTGCCCTATGCGTCTCAAAATCCGGGAGTTTCTCATAAATGTGGACATGATGGTCACAGTGCTGCCTTAGCTGGACTTGCCCTTGAAGTAGATGAGAAAGGCGTTGATCGTGATGTGTATTTTATCTTTCAGCATGGAGAGGAAATTGGCGGTGGCGGTGAGCTTTGCTCCAGCATTATCCGGGAAAAAGAAATCTCGCAGGTGTATGCATTCCATAATTGGAGTGGTTTTCCGTTAAACAGCATTGTGGTAAAGGAAGGAACCTGCCAATGTGCCTCAAAGGGCCTGACTGTTTATATGGAGGGGAAGCCGTCTCATGCCAGCCAGCCGGAGGACGGAACCAATCCCGCCCGGGCACTTTCCTGTTTGATGATGGATTTGACCGCAGGAGCTTGTGGAGAATATGGAGATACGGAACGTGAAGATACGGAACGTGAAGGGATGGTTCTGGCAACCATTGTGCATGTGTCTGTCGGGAATCGGGAAGCAGGAACCTGCGTGAAGGATTTTGGAATCTCCGCCTGGTATGGAGAGTTGTCTGTCACATTGCGGGCAGAACGGGAGCAGGACCTGAAAAAGCTGGAAATACGTATTCGCCAAAGGGCCAGAGAACTGGCAGAAGCCGAAAACCTGAAAGTATCCTTTGCAGAATGCGATATTTTCCCGGAAACGGTAAACTCAGCCGACGGTGTGGAACGGGTAAAACAGGCAGCTAAAAACTGCGGTTTCCCGATAATTGAGCTGGAAAATCCCATTCGGGCATCCGAGGACTTTGGATACTATCTGAAACAATGCCCGGGAGCTATGTTTTATATTGGGAATGGGGAGACTTATCCGGAACTGCATACCAGTGAGTATGATTTTAATGATGCGGTGTTGGAAACGGCAGTGGGGATGTTTTGGGAATTGGTGAGATTGTAGAAGATTCAGGTGGTGAAAGTTTCTGGAGAGTACAATATAATGACAGTATATTTAGCCCCTTGAGAAAGGAAATGGAATGGAACATTATATATCAGTCAAATATATATTGAAAAATTAAGGCATTTATCTTATATTTTATAAAAACCGAAATTATTATAACACAAATTATCGTCCAATGTGCAGGGGTTGTTTAAAAGAAGTAACAGTTCAGCTTTGCTGAATTTAAAAACCAGGCTTCCCGGAAATTTCCGGTTGGCCTGGTTTTTAATGGCAGTATTTAATCGGAGCATAGTGCCCGGATTATACATATTTTATTTATAAAAAGTATAGAAACTATATATTATGTATGCAATCATATTAAACGTACTTTTTCAGTGCAGCACGTACAGCGCCAACTCCTGCCAGCATTTCGTTCAGATAGCCGATTACCGTTTCAGCCATGCCAGCTTCATACAGGTTTACGCCGAAGATCTTGCTGTTTTCCAGCAGGGATTTGATGGAAGCTTCGTCTACCTTGTCACCCAGTTTCAGGTCTGCTACGTAAGGACGTACGGTATCCATCATGGGATCGGGGCTTAATTCAAATACTTCACCTGCATCGTTGATGCCCATCATGTAACGGATCCAGCCTGCAAATACCATGGGGATCAGTTTCAGGTCTTTTACATCCAGTTCATCAGATGCCTGGTATGCTTTGATGGTCTCACCAAAACGGATCGCCAGCTTCTGGGATGTGTCAGTTGCGATACGCTGAGGGGTATCGGGCATGAAGGGGTTGGGGATACGTACGTTCAGTACGGTATCGATAAACTCTTTGGGATCCAGGATGCCGGGGTTGATCACAACAGGCAGGCCTTCTTTGTAGCCTACGGTTTCTACCAGTTTCTTCAGTTCTGCATCTTTCATCTCTTCGGAGATCTTTTCATATCCTAACAGGCAGCCAAATACAGCCAGGCAGGTGTGCAGAGGGTTCAGGCAGGTGCAGACTTTCATCTTTTCTACTTTATCAACGGTTTCACGGGCTGTGAACATTAGGCCGCCTTTTTCCAGTGCGGGTCTGCCGTTGGGGAATGCATCTTCAATGACCAGGTATTCACATTCTTCTGCATTTACGAAAGGAGCTACGTAAGTTTTCTTGGAAGTGATAACGGGTTCCAGTTCTTCGATGCCGTCATCCTTCAGGATCTGTTCTACAGAAGCATCGGGTCTGGGGGTGATCTTGTCGATCATGGACCAGGGGAAGGATACCTTGGAGGAATCCTTTACGTATGCTTCAAAACCGGCGGGAACCAGGCCGTTAGCTGCCCATTTTTCTGCAAATGCAGTGATGGCTGCGTACAGCTTGTCACCATTGTGGGAGCAGTTGTCCATGCTGACCATGGCAACGGGCTTTTCGCCTGCTTCGTAACGAGCGTATAATAAAGCTGCTACTTTACCGATATAACTTTCAGGTTTTGCAGGACCGTTTGCAAAGTCATTTTCTACTGCGGGCATCACTTCGCCTTTGCCATTGACCAGGCTGTAGCCTTTTTCTGTGATGGTAAAGCTTGCCATCTGCAGGGAGTCTTTTGCGAAGATTTCTTTCAGGCGGCTGAATTCTGCATCATTTTCAGAATCCAGAACGTGGGATTCAACCACACTGCCTACAACGGTCTTTTCAACGCTGCCGTTTGCTTTCAGGGTAACTAAAAGGGTGTAATCATCGTGGGGGTGGTTCATCTTTTCGATGATCTCATAGTCAAAGCCTTCAGCAACAACCAGACCGCGGTCCAGAACACCTTCATTTAACAGGTTCTGTA
>JBGVFN010000217.1:0-4105 GCA_045121095.1 Lachnospiraceae bacterium
TGTGAAAATGGTCAGCTGATTATCACGCCGGATGTGAATAAAGCACAGGAGCAGGAAGCAAAAACGGCATTTATGGATGAGGAGATTAAGAAACTGAAAATCAGATACCAGAATGAAAAAGAAGAAATTACTGCAAAATATGTGGCAGAGCAGAGTGCAGGCTGTTATGGAAAGAAAGCATGAGAGGGGGAGAAAGTATGGCAAGGATTATAATGTGCGGATCATTTAAAGGGGGAGTTGGCAAGACTGCCAGCTCCTGGAACCTGGCTTATTCACTGGCTGAGATGGGAAAAAGGGTTCTGGCTGTTGATTTTGACAGCCAGGCAAATCTGACTACCTGCTTCGGAATTGAAGATACTGTGGCTGTGACGGTGACGATTGGACATCTGATGATGAATCGGCTGGAAGATGAGGAAATGCCGGATCCGTCAGAGTTTATTCAGAACAGAAATGGCGTAGACTTTATTCCATCATCCATGATGCTTTCAGCAGTGGACAGTAAGCTGCGGATGGAGATGGGTTCAGAGAAGATGCTGACCGGCATTCTGGAGCCGCTGAGAGAGCTGTATGACTATATTATTGTAGATACCTGTCCATCGCTCGGGACGTTGACGATTAACGCACTGACGGCGGCTGATGAAGTGATTATTGCCGTCAATCCGCAGCTTCTGGCAATGATGGGATTGCAGGATTTTATCCGGACAGTGAAGAAAGTCAGAAGCAGACTGAATGACCGCCTGCAGATTGCAGGGATCCTGCTGACTATGTGTGATGCCAGAACAAATCTCTGTAAGGTAATCACAGAACAACTGACGGAAACCTTTGATGGACAGATTCGGATTTTTAAGAGCATCATACCAAACACAGTAAAGGTGGGAGAATCAATTTATTACAGTGAGCCGCTTCTGGAGCATGCACCGGAGAATAAGGCTTGTAAAGCATACCGGAATCTGGCAGAGGAGGTGGATGGGGATGAAAGCTAATGCGCCAAAAAGAAAAGTATTTCAGGACGCACTGGATCTTCTTTCTGAGGATCCGGTGAAGGATACGCCAGTGCCTGTGAACGGGATCGTTTCTATTCCTGTTGAGGAAATCCGTCCGTTTCATGATCATCCATTCCGGCTGTATGAAGGAGACCGCCTGGAAGACATGGTACAGAGTATCAGGGAGTATGGTGTGCTGAATCCGGTGATCGTGAGGAAGGATGCAAGGGGCTATGAGATGCTTGCAGGGCATAACAGAACCAATGCGGCGAAGATAGCAGGATTGACGGAAGTGCCGGCGATAGTGAAGACGGATCTGTCTGATGAGGATGCTTATGTATATGTGATTGAGACAAACCTGTTGCAGAGATCTTTTGCGGAACTGATTCCATCGGAGAAGGCGGCAGTGCTGGTAGCACGTTATGAGAAGATAAGCAGTCAGGGGAAACGGAATGATATCCGGCAGGAGATTGAGGCTTTGGAAGAAACATGTGGACACGATGTCCACAAGTCCAGAAAGAGAACCTGTGGACATGATGTCCACAAGTCACAGAAAAGCCGTGATGGGCTTGGTGAAGAATATGGAATGACTGGAAGGAATATTGCCAGATACATGCGGCTGGACCGGCTGATTCCGGAGTTTGAGGATGCTGTGGATAAGGGGACAATGGCAATGGTAGCCGCTGTGGATTTGTCTTATTTGAATGTGAAGATGCAAAAGATGATCCAGCAGGTGGCAGAGGCTGAGGGAAAGAAACTGAAACCGAAGCAGGCAGTGGAACTGCGGAAGATGGGAAAAGAGATTACGAAAGAGGCGGTTGAGTGTGTCCAGGCAGAGAAAGAACAGAAGAAGTCGCAGAGTGTGTCTGTGAAGCTGCCAATGGAATTGTATGAGAAGTATTTTGGACAGATGGATGTCGGAGCAGTGCAGGAAATCATGGAGAAAGCACTGGAAGGGTATTTTGGAAAGGAGGCAGCAGGTGTTTAGTCAGAAAGATTTGGAATGTCTGGATTCTGGATATTTTGAAATTATATATAAGGATGACCGGGATGTGACCATCATGTCCCGGAATACCAGACATATGTGGTATATACATAATCCGGAATATCCATTGATGGGATCCTGTATCATATTTCATAAACATAAGGTGTCTCATCCGTATCATCAGCATGGCCGCAGTAATACGCTGCGGCAGGCTGTGCGGAGTATTAAGAGACATGATAAGTGGCAGATGGGTGGAAGAAAGATTACAAATTGATATAATATACTTTTAAGCGAACGAAATCATTGACGATATTCGCTTAAAAGTATAAAATTATTTTGTAACTGTTGAATGTTTGTATTTACATGAGGAAACACCAGTTTACAACTTTATAAATGATAGACTTGTTGATGAATCAGCTGTTTTAAGGCCTTTGTCATGGCATTTGATTTTATATGTGTTTCGATATTTTTCACGAAAGTGGCAAAAAATATCTGACTGCGAATGCCCTGACTTAATTCAAAACGAAACTCCTGTACGCTTTTTGTACGGTACTCAGAAAAATGTTCGTTCTGATAGGGCAGAATCTTCATGGCACAGTAACTGATGTTAATCAGATTGACCAGCATTTCAATCCCTTTGCAGCTTCGCACCATATAGTTACAAAAAGACCAGAACGTTTTCTGTTCATAGTAGCTTGTTTCAATATTCCAGCGTAACGAATATAGCAACAGTGGAATGTATTTCATACGGTCACTTCCGGTCTGGTTCAATGGTGCTTTTTCCTGCCATGCACAGAAAATCTGCAGATCTTCCGGAAAAACGGTACTGAAAAACAGTCGTTTTGTACCATGTTCTTTTTCTGTGGCAGTGACATAGGCAAGGACTTCCCTATTGCCAAAGATCTTAGCGAGAACCCGGCGGACACCGGTATAATAATCACCAATCTTTTCATTGGAAAACGTAAAATCTGTTTCAACAGAAAGATGTTTTCCATGTTTGGCAGGACGTCCCCGACGACCGGTCTGTGCAGGTGCAAGATCATACATGACAGAATCAATCCTTGCATTGCCAATCAGATCCAGATTCGGATATTCATCAACGATGGATACCAGATTCTGTTTTGTATACCAGCTGTCACAAAGGATGATGACATGATCTTTGCTGTGAAATTCAGGCATAACCTGCCGGATCATGGAGGCTGCCAGTTCCAGTTTAGATTCTTTTTTCTGCCACATACGATAGCCAAGAGGAACGGAAAGATAAGATACTTTATCCCTATTCCAGACAGGTACGCAGAGCATGACACTCACAAAGCAGTGTCCATTCAGATAGTTGGAACCGTTGTGTGCAGCATGGTCAAACAGTTTTGAAACATTTTCAAATTTTGTGCCAAATTTAGATACCATCGTATCATCCACGCACAGAAATACAGGCTGCGTCTGCAATGAATCCGGTATCAGCTTCAAAGTAATCCTGACAGTGGTATTCATAAATCTGGAATAATCAACCTTTGCATAGGAACATGCATAATAAAATACATTCAGTGATTTCTCCGTTATTCCGGATAAAAAATGCTGATACAGAAACCGGATGGAATGTGCAGATTCTAAGGTCAGTATGGATAATATCAGCAGAAATAAGGTATCTGCTGTCGGAACAGAAAAAGTTTCAAAATAAATCAAAAAATATTGATGAAGTCTACCAATCAGTGTTTTTTCGTTGTATAATGTTTTTGTCGTACAGGGTCACTTTCCTTTGTAATGTTTTGGGTCAAATTCATTATACATCAGAAAGTCCTGTACGATATTTTTTTATGAAAAAGTTGTAAAGTGGTGTAGAAATAAATATTTCTATAATAAATAAAATGCTCTCTTTCAAGCAGAATGAGATATATTATTTCCCATAACTACATAAAAGAGAGCATACCTTAGAACCTTTTCGTCTTTAATTTTTCTTTAGTAATTCCAAACTATCTATTCCCTATCATTTTGTTCTTAACCTTCATTTTTTATCCCTCTTTTCACAAAAATTCTACAAATGTTTATATATACATAGAAGAGGCAGATCTGCCTCTTCTATGTATATATAAACATTTGTAGAATTTTTGTGAAAAGAGGGATAAAAAATGAAGGTTAA
>JBGVFN010000218.1:0-3583 GCA_045121095.1 Lachnospiraceae bacterium
CACATACGCACCAATGTCCGTGTGTTCTGCCATGAGCCAGGGTTATATCGGATATGACCTGCAGAATGCGATTCGCGCGGAACTGATGAAAGAGGGTATCTACAAACCGGTATCCACAATCCTGACACAGGTAACCGTAGACACATATGACGAAGCTTTTGCTGAACCTGTCAAAGTCATCGGACGTGTGCTGAATGAGCAGGAAGCGGAAGAGGAAGAGAATAAGGGAAATTATGTGACCAAGATCGGTGACGGTTACCGCCGAATCGTAGCAGCACCGAAGCCACAGAAGATCGTGGAGATCGATGCGATCCGTGCACTGCTTGATGCCGGACAGATCGTTATCGCCTGCGGCGGTGGCGGAATCCCGGTTCTCGAACAGGGAACAGAACTGAAGGGTGCAAGTGCGGTTATTGAGAAAGATTATACCAGCGGTCGTCTGGCAGAACAGCTGGATGCAGATGAACTGTTGATTCTGACCAGTGTGGAGAAGGTTTCTGTGAATTTTCACAAGCAGGATGAGGAAGAACTGGGCGAGATTTCTGTTGCACAGGCGAAAGAATATATGGCTGAGGGACAGTTCGAAGCCAACACCATGCTGCCGAAGATCCAGGCATCTGTCGAGTTCGTGGAACAGGGCGAAGGGAAGAAGGCTGTGATTACTTCAATCGATAAGGCAGTGGATGCGTACCTTGGACGGACGGGTACGGTGATCTGTTAAGAGCGTATATTGTTTTTCTATAAAAGGGCTATCGTTTTCAAAATGAAGTGTTTTGAAGACGGTAGTTTTTTTTGATTTTCAAGGGGACGCCGGCATGGTTTGGGAGCCTGGGTGCGGGAACGTGGGCAGAGCAACTTTAAGCTAGCCACTAACTGCGACTATATTCACTTGGGTCAGCTGACCCAAGCGAAAGTCTCCGTAAGTGTCGGATCTTAAAGCTTGCTCTAACCGCCCACAAAGTGTTCCCGCACCCAGGCTCCCAAGCCATGCCGGCTGTGTACCGGTTGAAACTGAGTGATGAAAAAGATTGATATGGTTGAAAAATGAACGGGTCTGGGAGAAGGAAATACTACATACATCAAAAATAGAACAACTACGAAAACATAAAACCAGCGACCCATCGCTCTTTCTCCAGGGATTTTCTGGGAAATACATCACCAGTTTTAGCCAATATCAGCCGAAGAAGGGGACGGGCGGGAGCGGGGAGGGAAGGGGCGAACGCACTTTGTGGGCGGTTAGGGGAAGCTTTGAGATCCGACGCTTACGGAGACTTTCGCGAGTGCCAGCTGGCACTCGTGAATATTAGTCGGAGTTAGCGGCTACTGTAAAACCCCCTTACCTTCCGTATGGAAAAAAGCGCAAACTATCCCTATCATCTTTTAAGAATGATTTATTCATTTTACATTTATGCGGGAACTGCCTCTTTTGGTGGTTCCCATCCTAATGCTTTCAACTTCTTTAAGTATGCATGGATCTTCCGCTCTGCATTAAACTGATTGTAGTATTCTGCCCCAAGATCCTGATATTTCACACCGTCTTTCAGGATATGATAAATCGCTATTAAGATCGAATGTGCCACTGCTACATATGCACGTTTCTTGCCACGGTGGGTACTGATCCGTTTAAACTGGGCATGGAAATAGGAACTTTTATGTCTTACCGCTGCATGTGCACATAATACCAGCGTGGATTTCAGCAATGCATTTCCTTTCCGGATCTTTCCACTTTTCCGTTTCTTTGCACTCACATTGTCCCCCGGACATAACCCTGCCCACGATGAGATATGACGGTCGCTGGGAAATCTTTCCATATCTGTTCCGATGACAGCTATGATTGTCTGTGCACTGGTGTTACCAATTCCTGTAACATCCTGGATCACCTGGGATGCCTGTTTTTCCTCTGGTTTCATAAAGTTGTCAATCTCATCGTTCAGGTTTTCGATATGAACGTTTAATTCATCCAGATGCTGGAGCAGCTCCTTTAACATTCTTCTCTGCAAAGGACTCATGAATCCCTTCAGATCATCAAGGATCTGCTCTTTCGATGCTTTCAGGTTATGGGCGATCAGTTTTTCTTCATACATCTCATCATATTTTTTCTCATCAATCTCATTTCCTGACAGGATGTATTCCAGGATCTTTCTGGCACTTTTCCCATTGATATTTGTCACGGTTCCTGACAGTTTGATATTGGCTCCTTCGAGCATCTTTTGCAGTCGGTTCAGTTCCCGCGTACGTTCTCCAACGAGACTTTTCCGATACTGTACCAGTTCACGCAGCTCTCTCTGGTCTTTACTCGGGATATAACTCGGCTGAAGTAATCCGTGCTGGAGCAGTTCTGCAATCCATTCTGCATCCTTTACATCTGTCTTTCGTCCTGGTACGGCTTTCATATGTGCCGGATTCACTACAATCGCATGAAGACCATAGGATTCCATGATGTTATACAATGGTTTCCAGTAAGAACCGGTGCTTTCCATCGCAACGATCTCACATTCATTTTTTTGCAGCCATTCTGCCAGTTCCATCAGTTCCCGGGTGGTCGCACCGAATTCCCGGAGTTCTTTCTTGCGTTTATGGTTCAGACAGGCAACAATCAGTTTTTTGTGTACATCAATACCACAACAAATGTCGTAAATTTTATCCATATCAATACCTCCGGATCTTATTTACGGCACGGTACTCTGTCTTTTGTCAGTTTACTGTACGTCCTTTCGCCAGAAATGGCTGGACAGATGGTGGTGCAAATGAGAGTACCGGAAATCAATTTAGCTCACGGGCTACAGGCCCAAGCCGCTAACGATCTTTACCGTTACTTTTAGTATAACGGATGACACATCTGTTCTACAATCTTTTCTAAACAAAAAAGATATCATTTCCGATGTACCATAACTTACATAGGAAACAATATCTTTTTATGAAAAACTTCCGGATGCCACTCCGGTTTTATTCATGGTGTAGCACGCGAGGCGCGCATGGGAATTTAGCTCAAAGTTGCCCTGCCCACGCGAGTCCCCCTGGAAACCGGGCTCTTTCGGCGTCCGTCAGACAACAATTTCCATTTCCATCTCTAAAAACCATGAAAGTACTTGCAACATCCCCCCATTTGTACTATGATAGAACCATTGAATTTACAAAAAATCCAATCAAAACTGGTCCACTGGACCAATTATTGATATGTCATGCAATAAAAACATGAAAGTAACCGACAAACACACGAAAAATCCAAGGCTGAAACAAACAGCCGGACGTGATTATGAAGGGAAAAAGAAAAATGGGTAAATATTTTGGAACGGATGGTTTCCGTGGAGAAGCCAACGAAAACTTAACTGCAGACCACGCATACAAAATCGGCCGATTCCTGGGCTGGTACTATGGAGAACTGAAACGCAGAAACGGGGATGATACACCGGCGCGAATCGTTATCGGAAAAGATACCCGGCGCTCCAGTTATATGTTCGAATACACACTGGTAGGTGGTCTGGTAGCTTCCGGGGCAGACGCATACCTGCTTCATGTAACCACAACCCCATCCGTTGCCTATGTGGCAAGAACCGATAACTTTGACTGCGGAATCATGATC
>JBGVFN010000219.1:0-17633 GCA_045121095.1 Lachnospiraceae bacterium
TATCTATTCGGGTCCGTTTCCACCCAATCCGGCAGAGCTTCTGGGCGGTAAAACATTCAAAAATATGTTGAATGCCCTTCGCGATATATATGATTATATTATTCTGGATACACCACCCCTTGGAAGTGTAATTGACAGTGCGATCATTGCAGGTTCCTGTGATGGTGTCATTATGGTTGTTGAGTCCGGTGCAATTAGTTATCGTTTTGCACAGGAAGTAAAAGAACAGCTGGAAAAAAGTAATTGTCCAATTCTTGGAGCAGTATTAAATAAAGTGGATATGCAGAAACAGTCCTATGGAAAATATGGTAAGTATTACGGCAAATATGGCAAGTATTACGGAAAATACTATGGTAAATTAGAAAAGACTGAAGGGAATTGATTATGAAAAAAAAGATTGCAGTCACCATGGGACTTGCGGCCGTAGCATTGACCGGTGGAGTTGTACTGGTGAGTATGGAAGACGACAAAAAAGGGCCGGATATTATATTTGAAAGTCAGCCTGTGTATACAGGTGAGGAGGATGTATCTTATCTGTTGGAAGGTGTAAAGGCAGTGGACTTGAAAGATGAAGATGTAACAGATTCACTGCGTGTGGAAAAGATACAGGTGAACAGGGAAACACAGGAAGTGGTAGTTATCTATATTGCAAAGGATCACAGCAATAATGTTAGCAAAGTCAGCATAACGCTTCCTTTAAATGGAGTTGAAGTTCAGACAGAAAAAACATCAGAGCCGGAGACGGTGCAGACCTTTGCAGAGGTGACGCCGGAAGCAACTCCGGAGGCAACCCCGGAACCAACTCCGGAAACAGTCGTATTGTCAGGTGAAGCAGAGAATGAGGCAAAAATTGCAGCACTTTCACCGGGTTGTCCTGCTCTTTATTTAAAACAGTATGAAGAGAAACTGGCTGTTGGAAGCAGCTTCAATCTTCTTGGTTATGTACAGGAGATTACGGATGATGTGGATGACAGGAGCTGGCTGTTTCAGCATATTCAGGTGGCTGGTGAAGTGAATAGTTACACACCGGGTGTCTATGAAATGATTTATTATGTGATTGACAGTGATGGAAATCAATCAAATGAAGCGAAACTGACCGTGACGGTTGAATAATATGAAGCAAAGAACTGGTAATGACAGAAAAAGATATTCATGAATGCGAGAGAAAATGGAGGAAAAAACGTTATGTCGATTATGGTAACAAAGTCTTCTATGCCAACTTTGGAGGAATATGTAAAGGAGATAGAACCGATTTTTGAAAGTCGGCATTTGACAAATATGGGACCGGTCTATAAAAAATTCCAGCACCAGTTGATTGAATATCTTGGAGTGGAATATCTTTCCCTGTTTGTAAATGGCCATATGGCATTGGAAATGGTACTTCAGGCTATGGGACTGAAAGAAAAAGGCGGGGAAGTGATCACAACTCCATTTACTTTTGTTTCCACAACGCATGCAATCAGACGAAACGGATTAGTTCCGGTTTTTTGTGATATCAGAGAAGATGATTATACCCTTGATCCGGAAAAAGTGGAAGCGCTGATTACAGAAAAAACGGTAGCAATTTTACCGGTTCATGTGTATGGAAATATATGCGATGTAGAGGCCATAGAGAAAATTGCCAAAAAACATAATTTAAAAGTTATTTATGATGCTGCGCATGCTTTTGGTGTTACATATAAGGGTATTGGTATAGGAAATTTTGGCAATGCATCCATGTTCAGCTTTCACGCAACAAAAGTATTTAATACGGTGGAAGGCGGAGCAATTGCTTTCCATAACGAAAAGTATCGGACGCCGCTGCATGAACTTAAAAATTTTGGAATTCACGGTCCGGAGGAAATTGAAGCGGTGGGCGGCAATGCAAAAATGGATGAATTTCGTGCAGCTATGGGCATCTGTAATCTGAGACATATTGATGAATGTATCAGCAAAAGAGCTGCTGTTTATGAAAAATATCGGGAACGGCTTCAGAATGTTCCGGGTATCCGATTGTGTGAGCCTCAGAAAGATGTTGCCTGCAATTATGCGTATTTTCCTGTGTATTTTGATGAGAAGGTTTTTGGAAAAGGTCGGGATGATATTCATTTATTATTAAGAAAGCATGACATCTTTTCCAGAAAATATTTTTATCCGGCAATTAATGAACTGAAATGTTATGAACAATTTTCGACAAACAGTACGCCGATTGCGCATGATGTTTCTATGCATATATTGACATTGCCCATATATGAGGAACTATCATTAGAAGATGTGGATAGGATCTGTGATATTATTCTCGGTTAAAGACAGGTAATATTCCCAATGAGGTAATAGCTTCCGGAAGTATAGTCACAAAAGACTGTGAACCAGATTCTGTCTATGCCGGTGTACCGGCCAGAAAAATTGGGAGCTTTGATGACTATGTCAAAAAGCGTACGGAGCAGCAAATAAATTGAAAATATATTTGAAGTGGATATGAAAAATCCCGGTTATAAGGAGCAGTATGCAGGATATTTCAAAATTATCAAAATCAGATAAAGAAGAGATTGCAGGATATATTAAGAGGGATAATCTGTTGTCTGTAAACAGAAATGTTAAAGAAGTACATCCTAAAAGCAGCTTTTATGTAAAATACGGAAAAAGAGCATGTGATATTATAATTTCTTTGGCTGCATTGATCGTTAGTTTTCCAGTTAATCTTTTGATAGGAATTGTTACGTTCTTTGATGTGGGCCGCCCGATTTTTTTTGTACAGCAGAGAATCGGCAAAGATGGAAAGCCGTTTAAAATAATTAAGTTCCGAAATATGACCAATGAAACGGATGAGAATGGGGAACTTTTACCACCGGCACAGCGGGTAACAAAATGGGGGAAATTTGTCAGAAGAACCTCTCTGGATGAACTGCTGAATTTCTGGTCTGTGTTTAATGGTTCTATGAGTATTGTAGGACCCAGACCATTGCTGGACTCTTATGCGGAGCGGTTTAATGACAGACATAAACAGCGTTATGCACTGCGTCCGGGTCTGGAATGTCCTTCGTTGGAGAAGGAAGGAAACGTCATGTCATGGCAGGAACGCCTGGAAAATGATATCTGGTATGTAGAAAACTGCAGTTTATGGACCGATATTAAATTGTGTTTCAGAATTGTACAGGTAGCATTGGACAGAAAGGCAACAGCCACAAGAGCGAATGCGGATCAGGGCGGTTTTTTAGGTTATGACCTGGAGGGAAATGTTATTTATACAAAATCCGTACCGGATCATTTTGTGGAGGAGTTTTGTCAGAAACACGGGTTTACGGATCTGCAGGAGGCCGTCACACTGCGTCTGCAGAACAGCCGATGATTTCTGTGTAAATTTTGGGAAGGAAAAATGCAGTACACAGGTACTGTATGAATTATAAAAATGAATAAAAATTATCAGGGAAAAAAGCTGCTGATTTTAGGCGGCGTTTATCTGCATAAAAAAGTAGTTGAAGCTGCAAATGAAATGGGTATTTATACAATTGTAACAGATAATATACCGGATTCACCTGCGAAAAAGATTGCTTCAAAAAGTTATGACATTAATATCAGTGATGTGGATGGAATTGTTGATATGTGCAGAACGGAAAAAGTGGATGCCGTTTTAAGTGTATGTATTGACTTCTGTCAGGTATATTATCAGGAAATCTGTGAGAAATTAGGTCTTCCCTGCTATGGTACATATGAACAGTTTCAGATTTTTACAAACAAAGAGTTGTTTAAAAAAGTCTGTATGGAAAATGGTGTGGATATTATCCCGACCTATTCGGAAGAAGATATATTGAATAAAGATAATAATGACATTTATCCGGTGCTTGTTAAACCGGCACACAACAGAGGTTCGAGAGGCCAGAGCGTATGCAACAGCCGGGAAGAAACGGCAGAGGCAATCAATCTGGCAAAAAGTCTGTCTGATGACGGCCATGCAATTATTGAAAAATATATGGGCGGAAAGGAAGATTTTCAGGTTACCTACCTGGTTGTTGATGGAAAACCGGTGGTTGTGCGTACTGCAGACAGATACCTTGGACCGGCAGAAGAAAAAATGGACAGAGTGGCCATTGCGCTTTCTTCACCATCCAGCAACACCAATTTATATATGGAAAAGGTTCATAAAAATGTGTGCAGCATGCTGGATGCCGTCGGAATAAAAAATGCGCCTGTTTTCATGCAGGGCTTTGTAGACGGTGATACAATACGCTTTTATGATCCGGGATTGAGATTCCCAGGCGGGGATTATGACCGTGTATTTTCAGATGTTATGGGTATCAATCTGATGAAACTGTTAGTTGAGCTGGCATTCAGCGGGAAAATCGAAAACACTGCAGAATTATTGGACGATGAAACCGTATTATTGAAAAATCACACGATTTTTACACTGCACAGTACAATTCGGGCAGGAGAAATCGCCCGGATAACTCCTGTAGAAGAACTTCTTGCTATAAAAGGGGTTTCCTATGTATCATTTCGTCATGAGGTTGGCGAGACGATTGCGTTTACAGGAGATGTAAACCAGAGAATTGCGGAATTTAATATTTGCGGTGAGACGCCACAGGATATCAGAAATACATTAAATGATGTAAAAAATTCATTTGTTGTTCTTGATCAGGACGGCAAAGATATGGTCTTCTGCAAATTTGATACTGACTTATGGAGGGAATATCAGTGAATTTAATTGATGTAACATTAAGAGAAAGTGTATATTACGGCAAAGGACTTTCAAACGAAGAAGGACTGCGTTATTTATCTGAAATGAAAAAAAATATATCAAATAAGTATGTGCAGTATGTTGAGATCGGGTACATCAACAATGATGTGGAAGCACCGTTGAATTACAGTGCGGATTATATAAATCAGGCGGCAGAAATCTGTAAAGATACCTTTAAAGTGGTAGCTATGATGCATATGCCAAAATCTGATTTAACAAAATGGGATCCGGAAGTGATCTCCAGGATAGATTTGGTAAGAGTTGTGGCAGGACAGAATATTAAGCCTGAACTGCGCGATTATGTTGAATATTTTCATTCGTTGGGAGTCAAGGTTTCGGTTAATGTAACTTATGTTGCGGGCCTTACCGATGAAAAAATCATAGAAGAGATTGAAAAAGCACGTTCCATGGGAATTGACTATTTCTATTGTGCTGATTCCAGTGGAAGTTTTACCACAAAGTCAGCTGACAGAATATGCAGATTAATGCTGGATCATTGCCAGGATATGATTCCTGGTCTCCATTTGCATGATCATATGCAGATGGCATTGGCCAATGCGCTGGAAGCACAGGATTGCGGTATCCATATGACAGATGTTTCGATTACCGGTGCAGGAAAAGGCGGCGGTAATTTGAAAACAGAGCAGGCAGTATTAACCCTGTATGGGCCGGAAGCCGTGAATTATGAGACACTGAATGGTTTGCGTCAGATGATGCTTTTCTTTAGTGATTTGATCGGTCAGGATGGAAATCTGTTTGTGGAAAATCTGATCGCATTCCTTACAGGTGTATACAGATTGAATTTGAAAGACACAGATGCGCTGGAAAAGGATTCTCAGATGGATCCGGATAAATATATGCGATTGGTATCAGAGAGATATACACCATTTGCTGCCGAGTAAACCAGTCACAGGATAAAATTTCAGATATACAAGAGGTGAAAAAATATTAATGGAACGAGTAATGATCACGGGGGCCGGAGGTCTGGTGGGACGGGCTGTTATTTCAGCTTTGTTGGAAGATGAAAATAAAGAATATGAGGTGTTTGCAGCAACGTCGAACACAGAAAAAATGGGGATGGAGAATCCTCGCCTGTGTGTTATTCCGAATCATGAGATTGAAAAAATATTAAAAGAAAAACAGATTGATACACTGCTTCATCTGGCTTTTCCAAGAAATGTGGAACCGGATCAGTGGGCGGATGGCATTGCTTTTTCCATGGATGTTCTGTATATGGCAAAAAAATATCATGTGGGCAGGATCATAAATACATCATCTCAGAGTATTTATGGACTGCAGCGTGACAGTGCGGCCGATGAGGTATCTTCAATATATCTGAATTCTCCATATACGACAGGTAAATATTGTTCTGAATTAATGGTAAATGAACTGTTTTCAGATCTGCCCCATACCAATGTACGTCTTTCAACGATTATCGGTCCCACAACAAAAGAGAGAGTTACGAATAAATTTTTCTCACGGATTATCCAGGGGGAAGATATTATAGTGCAGGGCGGAATGCAGGTCTTTTCATTTCTTGATGTGAGAGATGCGGCTTCCGGTTTTGTCCGTCTGATCAAATCAGATGGAAGTATATGGAAGAAAGTGTATAATCTGGGAACCCCTGAATATAAGACTTTACTGGAAATCGCCCGGATGGCCATTGAGATTGGTAAAAAATACGGGTATGACAAATCCAGGCTGATTGTGCAGCCTGCAGATATTACGTTAAATAATCAGATAATCAGTACTTCTTTTCAGAATGACTTTCATTGGGGACCGGAATATGATTTGCAGAGTTCCATGGAACATATTTTTACAGTTTCGTATAACGGGAAGTAATTCTGATACATGTTTTCAGCTTACAGGCTGATAATTTTCTGGAGAAAATCAGGCCGGGAGGAATAGATAGGTTATGAATATTTGGGTTATTGCTAGGAGTTATCCGATTAAGAAAAACAAAATGAGAGGTTCTTTTGAACTGGAGCAGGCGCGGCTGCTGGCAGATGCAGGGCATAATGTTACCTTTCTGGCATTGATTTTTCACCCTGCACACAAGGTGAAAAAATGGGGGTACTGCACCTGGAAGGACGGAGATATAACCGTTTGTACGGAGTCCGTATTTTATCCACCGGAGCGGATGCATATGCATTCCAAATTATTCCAGGGAGGCAAATGGAAAAGATTCCTAAGCCGTGTGGAAAAGGAAAATGGTATGCCGGATGTAATTCATATTCACTATCCGGGAATGGTAACCATAGAAGATCCTGTATTTGAATATCAGAAAAAGGGCGTTGCGGTTGTTGTGACGGATCATTGGACGAAAACACTGATGAATACCATGGATAATTTCCAGCGGAAACAGCTGGTTCAATATGCAAAAAGAGCAGATGCATTTTTATGCGTAGGGGAACCTTTAAAGAAGGCGGTGCAGGAAATTTCCGGTACAGACAGAGAAATTCGGGTGGTCCCGAATGTGGTATCTTCCATGTTTCAGCCGGAGCGTTCGACAAAAGATTCCGAAAAATATAATTTTATAGCAGTGGGACGTTTGGTGCCCCATAAGCAGTTTGATAAAATCTTATGCGCTTTTGCAGAAACCTTTAAGGGCCAGAAACATATAACATTGACCATTGTAGGTGGCGGCGGAGAAATCAAAACACTGAACGAACTGATTGGTAAATACGATGTTGCGGATCAGGTGATTTTGACGGGAACGCTCTCCAGAGAGGAAACAGCACAAAGAGTTGCGCAGGCAGATTCGCTGGTGTGCTACAGCAGACTGGAGACCTTTGGCGTGCCGGTCATAGAAGCATGGGCCTGCGGAAAGCCGGTTGTGGCGTCAAATTGTCTGGGCTTTTTAGAGTATTGGCGGGATGATCTGGGGTATGTTGTACCGTGGGATGATCTGGAACCCTTAAAAAAGGCAATGCAGGGTATTTATGAAAAAAGAAATCAGTACGATTCGGAGAAAATTGCACAGTTTGCCCAGGATAATTTTGGTGAAAAAAAATTGTGTGATACCCTGTCAGAAATATATGGACAGGCTATAGAGCGGATAAAAGCCAGAGGAAATTTATGAAATTAAATATAAAAAAAGTTGGCAAGATAAGATATCAAAAAGGCGAAGGGATTTTTCTGTATCTGAGTTTCATTTTCGCATTGTTTGGAACCACTTCAACTTTGATTTATTATATACTTCCTACGAGTAAATATCAGGGTATATTTGCAGTTTCGCTTTTGCTGATAGAAATATATTTGCTGACCTTTGTCGATAAAATAAAATTTTATAAAAATGAAGCCATGTATCTGATCCTGTTGGTTTTGCTGCTGCTTTTTGCAGTTATCCGGACAGGATGGAACACAGTCGCTATTGCAATGTATGCGGCATCAATTATATTTTGCTTTTTGAGTTTTACCAATATTTCCATATCAAAAATTGTAAAGATGACCATATTACTTTTTCTGATCATGGATATTGTCTATGCAGTGTTTACGGTGTTAAGCTTTTTAAGTCCGTCATTGTATTTAAATCATATAGTAAACCTTTTCCCGGATAATAAGACAAAGCTGATCAAATTGTATAATCAGGGATCGATAGCCGGATTAACAAGCCACTATTCTACCAATGGAATGTTTTTGGCAACCGGCCTGGTAATTTCAGCAGCCAGATATAACAGCAGTAAACAAAGAAAAGATTTGTTTTTGATTATATTATTTTTGATCACACTATTGATGACGGGAAAAAGAGCACATGTATTATTTGGTGTGGCTGCTATTTTTGTATTATATTTTTATTCCAAATCCAATGAAAATGCAGTGAATAAATGGGTCAAAACTTTCGGTATTATACTGCTGGTAGGATGTGCAGGATTTATTGTTATTTCTGCCTTTCCAGGGCTATCCGGTATGTTTACCCGTTTTCAGGATACGCTGGACGGAGGCGATGTGTCCAATGGCCGTTTTGAACTTTGGACGCTTGCAGTAGATGGTTTTAAGGATAATCCTGTTTTGGGTATTGGATGGAAACAGTATCGGAACAAAATTTCACCCTTATTCTCTACTGCGACGGTTTTTGATACACACAATGTATATCTTCAGCTTCTGTGTGAGACTGGAATAATTGGATTTACGGCTTACCTGATTTGGTTTGTCCGGATATTTGGTGAGACAATTCGACTGTTTAAGAAAATAAGTATGGATAAAATCAATCTGGTGGAAGAAAATTATCTGGTTGGATTTTCATTGATTTGTCAGACTTTTTTCTTTTTATATTGTTTTACCGGCAATCCGTTGTATGAAATGTATATGTATATTCCATATTTTATGAGCTGTTCCATTACGCTGTATTATACGCATAAAATGCGGAGTAATCCGTAGGTATCAAAAGGTCAAAATACCTTTTGCTCCCAACATCATAATATGGTGAAAGGGCATAAAAACGGATAGGAAAACGTACAGAGATGGGTCATATGGTATCTTTTTGTGAACAGCAGACGAAGAAAGGAGTCAGAAATGCCTGAAATCAGTGTAATTATTCCCTGTTACAATGTGGAAGAAGCGCTTCTGCTGCGATGTTTGAACAGTGTATTAGTGCAGGATTTTACGGATTATGAGGTTATTCTTGTAGATGACGGGAGCAGGGATGAATATAAAGAAGCCCTTTATAAAGCTGAGAAAATGGATGAGCGGATTCGTCTGTTCAGACAGGTTAATAAAGGTGTCTCAGCGGCCCGGAATGAAGGTGTAAAGGTCGCTGAGGGGAAATTTGTTATTTTTGTTGATGCAGACGACATACTGGTTCCTTATTTCTTTTCTGAAGTAATAGAGATTCAGCAAAAAACACAGGCTGATTTTATTATTGGAGGAAATGCAAGGCTGAAAAAGGAAGAGACAGATTATGAAAGGGATGTGCCGATTCATACGGAACTGCTGACGGATTATACAGGCAGTAAAATGAAACCGTATATGGTTGGTGAATTGTTTTGGTTTGGAATCAAAGGCGGATATATAGGACGGGGACCCTGGACCAGATTGGTAAAACGGGAGATTGCGGCAGCAACGCCTTTTGATACGGAGCTTACAGTTGGGGAGGATATTGTCTGGAATCTGCAGCTTTTGAAAAAGTGTAAAACCGTATGTGTGGCCTATCGGATCTGGTATTTATACTACATAAATGAGAAATCGGCTACACGCAGATATAACGGAAAAATACTGGAGAGCATTACACTTGAACTTGACCGGATAGCGCAGCAGCTGGATATGGATAATGACAGGGAATATACAGCATATTGTACGCGTGTTCTGGATGAATTAAAAAGACTGTATCTGTGCTATTTGGGAAACAGACAGTGCACACTGTCAAAAAAAGAGCGGAAAGATCTTATACATAAATTGTACCGTACGGAACCATGGAAATGTGTTGGTGAAAAGCGTTATTACCGATCAGCCGGAAGAAAATATAAAGTAAAAAGTCTGTTATACCGGTACAAAATGCTGTTTCTGTCATTAAAAATTATGAGTATTATGGGGAAATAATTTATGGGAAAAAAAATAGGGATACTTACCTTTCATAAATCATTAAATTACGGGTCTGCGCTGCAGGTCTTTGCTTTGGTACAGAAGCTGAGAGAATTAGGGTATGATGCGGAGGTTATTGATTATAAACAAAATAATTATGATTATCAGTATAAACTGCTGAAAGCGCCTGTTTCTGCAAAGGCTGTCAAATATGATATTATTCATATGGCATTTTTGGGAACACTGATCAGGCGGGCGAAAGCATTCCCGGATTTTTGTGAAAAATATTTGTATTTAGGTAAAGAAAAACTGAAATATGGTGATGATTTAAGCTGTTTAAGTGAGCAGTATGATACCATAATTTGCGGCAGTGACCAGATATGGAATCCAAATGCAAGGGATTTTGATACGAATTATTTTTTACCGGATATCCAGAATGTTACCAAAGTATCCTACGCGGTAAGTATTAATGGCGGTTCCCTGGCTTCCACATCTGTGGCGGATCAGCTGAAGAAGAATCTTCTGGCGTTTCATGCCCTTTCTGTCAGAGAAGAATCAGGCAGAAAGAATCTGAATGACTTTTTAATGGGCGAACGGGAAGTTTCGGTTGTCCTTGATCCTACGCTGTTACATAACAAAGAGAAGTATGATGCTGTTTCGGCACCGAGACTGGTACAGGAACCTTACATTTTCTTTTACTCCATCAATTTTATGCCGGATGCGATTCAGGCAGCGGAAAATCTTTCAAAACGTACCGGTTTACCGGTGTATACCCTGTTTGCCGGAAGAGGAAATAAATGTTTGTTAAAAGCAGCAAACAAATTTCATATTTGGAAAAAGTCTGTGGGTCCGGAAGCTTTTATCAGTTTGTTAAAATATTCAGACTATGTAGTGACAAATTCTTTTCACGGAACTGCATTTTCGATTATTTATGAAAAGAATTTTTATTCGGTGGGATGTGCCGGCCAGGATGGGCAGCTGAAATATGATGAACGAATCTGTGATGGATTGGCTCAGTTTGGTCTGCTGGATCGGGTTGTTACAAAAGAACAGATAAAAGACGTTTCGTTAGATGCACAAATTGATTATCAGAATGTTGGAAAAATCAGAGAAGAACTGATACAGGAATCGGTTAACTATCTGAAAGATGCTTTAAAATGAGGAAAAAGATATGAAAATTACAGTTGTTACGCCATATGATTCATCGAATTATGGTGCATATCTTCAGGCTTTTTGTCTGAAGTATTATCTTGAAAAAGAGGGCCATGAAGTGGTGCATGTTCCAACCCGTGATGCGGAATACGTACGCAATCTGTATTACAGGGATAAACCGCTGTCTAAAAAAGATAAGCTGATGCCATGGAAATTCAGAAAAAAGGTGGAATTTGGGAAACACAAATTGTCACTGTTCCAGCCGGACCAGGAAGTTTTTCGTGTTGTGGATCCGGAAAAATCAGAAAGTGATTTGTATATTCTGGGAAGCGACGAAATCTGGAATGTTACACAGCCGGCTTTTCGCAAACCCATCTTCTGGGGTGCAGGATTGTCTCCGGTAATTTCTTATGCGGCAAGTATTGGCAAAGCGGAGATAGAAGGATTTGAAAAATTTCCGGAACAGATTAACGGGCTTCGCAAATTAAGCAGTATTCTGGTGCGTGATGAAAGAACAAAAGAATTTGTTCAGAAATATGCAAGTGCGGATGCACAGATTGTATGTGATCCTACTATGCTGGTTCCGGTGGAGGAATACGGAAAAGCGTTTTCGGATTCTTATATAGAACAAAATGACTGTCTGCTGATTTATGCGTATCGCCTGAAAAAAGAGGTACAGAAGAGCATTCAGAATTATGCAAGAAAGAAAAATTTGAAAACAGTTGCATGCTGTTTTAAGCATGACTGGTGTGATTATCAGTGTGAATGCAGTCCGCTGCAGTTTTCAGCACTGATTCGAAAATGTAAAGCGGTGATCACCACCACTTTCCACGGTTCCATTTTCAGTATTTTGAATCATGCCAGATTTGTCAGTATTCCCACAAGCCCGAAAACAAATCAGCTGATGGCTCAGTTTGATCTGGAGTCCCGTCTTTTGCCGGAGGAAAAGGTAAATGCAGATACCATTGAGGCAATCCTGGATGGTCAGAAAATCGATTACGATGAAGTGGAGAGCAAAATCAGAGGTATACGGGAACGTTCTGCAGAAGCGCTGAGAACAGCTGTGGAGACGGCCTGCGCAGAAAAGGAAAAATTTGATTACCAGATATGTCCGTCTGACGATTGTACAGGATGTTTTGCCTGTATGAATAAATGTCCAAAGCAGGCAATCCACTGTGTGACGGATGGTCTTGGTAGAACACTTCCGCAGATTGATCCGGCAACCTGTGTGCAGTGCGGTTTATGCAAAAAAGTATGTCCGCAGGTGAATCCGGTAGAATGCCGGGAGCCGATGGAATGTTATGCGGCACAGAGACCAGATGAAAGTATTCGAAAAAAATCCGCGTCTGGCGGTATTGGTGCGGCTTTGACAGAGCAGTTTATGAATTCCGGCGGAGTTGTTTACGGAGCGGCGGTACAAAATGGCGGAGAAGTTGTCCATATGAGAGCCGATACACCGCAGCAGGCAGAAAAATTCCGTAATTCCAAGTATGTACAAAGCTATATAGGAGATAACTATACAGATGTTCTGCGGCAATTAAAAGATGGGAAAAAGGTATTGTTTACCGGTACCCCCTGCCAGATTGCCGGACTTAGAAGTTTTCTCGGGAAAGAATATGACAATCTTTATTGTGTGGATATTATTTGCCATGGTGTGCCGCCCATGCAGTATCTGAAACAGCATATGAAGACTGTGATCGGCGATAAAGAGGTCGATGAACTGTCTTTCCGCGGCGGAGATAAAGATTATCATCTTAATATAGGTTATCAGGGTCAACTGGTCTATAGCAGAAAACAATATAGGGATTACTATTATTATGCCTTTTACAGAGGGCTGATCCACCGTGAAAATTGTTATCATTGTTCTTATGCTCAGTCTGGACGATGCAGTGACATGACAATTGGAGATTTTTGGGGGCTGCAGCGAAAAACTCTGAAAACGGAGCAGACAGGAAATATTTCGGTAGCTTTGATTAATACAGAAAAAGGCCGGGAGCTGATTCGGCTGATACAGGATCAGATTGTATGGGAGCCACGTGAAGTAAGTGAAGCGGTTCAGGGAAATTCCCAGCTGCGCCGTCCGTCTGTTCTGCATAAAAAACGCAAAACCTTTGTTCAGGCGTATTACAAAACGGGGGATTTTAACCAGTCGATCAAATCTGTGAATTTGAAAAAAGAACTTCTGATCGCAAATGTTAAGCGAACAAAATTATGGAGATGTCTGGGCCGGGCCAAACAGAAACTGATTCATTAAAAAGGAAATAGAAATATGAAATTTATCAAACAATTACTGAAAAAATATAATCAAATACCGATTGCAGCAAAAGCTACAATCTGGTTTATGTTTTGTACAATACTGCAAAAAAGTATTTCTCTGATTACTACACCAATTTTTACCCGTATGATGAGTACGGAGCAGTATGGACAATTCAGTGTGTATAATTCATGGTTACAGATTTTTACAATTATTACAACGCTCCGTTTGAACTGGGCTGTTTTTAATAAGGGTATGAGCAAATATAAGGATGACCGTGACGGATACACGTCTACCATGCAGACATTAACGGCGTCAATTACACTGATTGTATTTATTATATACCTGATATTCCATAAACAGGTTAATGCGCTGACGGAACTTCCCACGTTTATCATGCTGGCAATTTTTGCAGAGCTGCTTGTTACTCCGGCAATTGATTTCTGGACGATTCGTAAGCGGTATGAGTATATTTATAAGCCGGTTGTATTTCGTACGATTCTGATGGCAGCATTGAATGCGGGAATCGGTGTATGTGCTGTATACCTGTCAGATGAAAAGGGTTATGCACGAATTATGTCTTGTGTGCTGGTTAATATCTGTTTTGGATCAGTTTTGTTTGCGTATAATCTGAAAAAGGGAAAGAAACTGTTTTGTGCAGAATATGCCAAATTTGCATTGTTGTTTAATTTGCCTCTTCTGTTACACTATTTGTCTACGTATGTTCTGGATCAGTTTGATCGTATTATGATTCAGAAAATGGTTGGATTTTCGGAGGCTGGTATTTACAGTGTGGCATACAGCGCAGGTCTGATCATGAAAATCGTTACTCAGAGTATCAATAATGTTCTGGTCCCGTGGCAGTATGGCAAGCTGGAAAAGAAGGAATGGAAATCTTTAGATAACACTTTGTTCTACATTTTTACGGGAGTAGGAAGTATTGCTGTATTATTCTCTGCTTTTGCCCCAGAATTATTAAAAGTTCTGGCGGATGAAAAATATTATCAGGCAATCTATGTTATTCCGGCAGTTGCACTTGGAATGTTTTTCTCTTTCATGTATACAACCTTTGCCAATACAGAATTTTTCTTTGATCAGAACAAATTTACAATGTATATATCCATGAGCGGAGCTGTTCTGAATATTGTGCTCAATTATATTTGCATTAAACAGTTCGGTTATATTGCAGCGGGATATACCACGCTGGTTTGTTACGTATTATTTGCAGTGGCACATTATTTATACATGAATTACTGTGTGAAAAAGAAACTGGGTCTGGAAAGAGTATTTGATGGAAAACGTTTGTTTATATTGGGAATTGCAGTATTGCTGACAGGTATTCTTGTTATAAGTTTATACGATCAGATAATAATACGTTATACCATAATTCTTGCAGTGCTTGCAGTGGCTTTTGTCAAGCGGGAGAAAATCAAAGAAATTCTAAAATCAATACAAAAAAAGAAAGAACACTAAAGCGGTTAAAATAGAAAAAAGTTGTTGCTGCAGAATTATTTGCAGCAGCAGCTTTTTTTGTAGTTTAATATTATGATATCAGGGTCAAAAGGATACATGTTTCATGTCTGCATGAAAAAAATGTGACTTTGAGACCCGCAGAACATGAGAAAGCAGCCCGAATAGGGTGGATTTCGAATGCTTTTCGGATTACGGGAGCATAAAATGCGGAGTAATCCATAACATCATATTATATTTTTGACGGATTTTATATGGCTCTAAATAAACAACAGGGAGTTTTATTTCCGATTTTCAGAATGATTAAGGCATATTCAACAAATATTGTTAGACATAGATACCTGTAAATGGTAAAATATTACATATAATTAAGTCGTTAGGGGCGGTTTAAACAACAAAACAAAAAGGCCCGGTAAGAGGCAGAAAGGAAAAAAGATGAAAAATGTGTTAAAGCGGTTAATTGCACTGTTACTTGCAGTAACAATGAGTGCAGGTCTTGTACAGCCGGAAGTATGGGCTGCGGAAGTATGCTCCGATGATGAACAGTCGGCAGCCGATGCCTGCATTGAATCTGCAGATGTTTTGGAGGGCGCTGCTGTTAAAGAGGAGGCAGAGACTAATGATGAAGAGGAGGATCAGATTAAGAACAATGCGGAAACAGGATCGGTGGTGTCTGTGGAAGACGGATTGGACAGTGAGACTGAAGAACTGTCTGTGGAAAATTCAGTTCAGCTTATGGAAGTGAACACATTGAGTCTGATTACGCAGCCGGAGGATGTGATCATAATTGAAAATAAGACGGTACGGTTTTGTGTGGAGGCGCAGGGGAGTGACTTGACCTACCGCTGGCAGATCAGCAAAGACAATGGTGAGACATGGAAAAATACGCCGGTCACCGCCGTGCAATATTCCATAAAGGCTTTGATGGAGCGAAATGGCTGGAAGTTCCGTTGTGTTGTAACCGATGGTGATGGAAACAGTGTTACTTCCAATGAGGTTACGCTGACAGTACAGCCTGCAGTAAGCATCACTTCGCAGCCGGAAGATGTAACCATAATTGAAAATAAAACAGCCAGATTTTGTGTAGAAGCACAGGGAAGTGATCTGAGTTATCGCTGGCAGATCAGCAAGGACGATGGTGAGACATGGAAAAATACGCCTACGACCGCTGAACAGTATGTCATAAAGGCACTGATGGAGAGAAATGGCTGGAAATTCCGCTGTGTTGTGACCGATTCAGAGGGAAACAGTCTGGTTTCAGATGCTGTGACACTGACCGTGGAGAGTGTTTTGACAATTACAGAAAATCCGGAAGATTATTATGGTTTTGAGGGCGATTCAGTTGTTTTTACCGTAAAAGCAAATGGCAGTGGATTGACCTATCAGTGGCAGCAGAGCAGTGACGGAGGTGAGACATGGTGGAATCATAATACCGCAACCGCAGTGACGGAACGATACGTGACAACATTGAGTGCCTCCGCTGACGGCCGTTATGTTCGCTGTGTTATAACCGATGATTATGGAAATTCTGTTATTTCGGATCCGGCAGTTATGATGATCGGGACAGATAAAGCAACCGGATTTATTGTGAGAGACGGCAAGACAAAATATCGTTATGAAGACGGTTCCTATGCAAATGGATTAGTAACGATTGAGGACGATTTATATTATTTTGTGTCAAAAAACCTGCAGACAGGATTTTTTACCATCGATGGTAAACGGTATTATTTTGATGATGAAACCGGAAAGGCGATCACCGGGCTGAAGTATGTGGAGAGACTTGGAAATACCTATTATTTTCAGGGAGCGGACGGTGTCTATTGCGGTCTTCTGGAAATGGAAGATGGTATCCGCTGTTTTGGTGAAACCTATGGTATCATGCAGACCGGATGGAAAACGGTAGATGGAAAAAAATATTATTTTGATCCGGATACGGGCCTGGCTGTCCAGGGATTTTTTACCACAGGTGACTACAATAATATGTATTATTCCGATGGAATGAATGGTTTATTGACCGGTTGGCAGACAATTGATGATAAAGAATATTATTTTGGCAGTGATGGCATCATGTTCCGCGGTCTTACCAACATTGAAGGAAAGCGATATTATTTTGACGTTGACACAGGTGAACGTTATACAGAGGACGGCTTATTATGGATCGGCGATAATGCCTGTTTTTATCTGCTGGCAGAAGGAGGCATCTACAGTGGCCTGAAAGAAGTGGATGGTTTGCTTTACCTGTTCTCCGAATGGACTGGAAGAGCAATAAGCGGATTGGAGACAGTGGGTTCGGATACCTATTATTTTGATGAAAGTACATACACTGCAAAGACCGGCTTTATTACAGTAAATAATAAAGTTTACTACTTTGGGGAAGATTTCAGGATGGTGACTGGTTTAAAGAGTATTGACGGTGCACTTTACAATTTTTCCGAAAATGGCTCTATGTATACAGGCTATCTGAAAGACAGTGATGGCAGCATCTATTATT
The DNA here is from genome assembly GCA_045121095.1 of Lachnospiraceae bacterium. Classification (GTDB taxonomy): domain Bacteria; phylum Bacillota; class Clostridia; order Lachnospirales; family Lachnospiraceae; genus TWA4. The sequence continues at coordinate 17,602 of JBGVFN010000219.1, forward strand.
TCGACGATGTGAGTGGAGCAGCAGTGAGCGGC
>JBGVFN010000220.1:0-9648 GCA_045121095.1 Lachnospiraceae bacterium
AATACCGTGTCAAGCTTGCTTGTAAACGGTATTTTGGGCAGAAAATCGTATTTGGCGTTTAGCCAAATGAATAATTTTCGAAGAAAATTATGAATGCTTGCTGAATTTATTCAAGACAGTTCAGCAAGGCTGAACTGTTACTGATTTTTGTTCAAAATACCGTGTCAAGCTTGCTTGTAAGCGGTATTTTGGGCAGAAAATCCGTATGCTGATCCGTGCTATGACAGCGCCAGGAATGCATCAATGCAGCTTTCAGCTTCTTCGATGCTTCCCATGTTATCCAGCGTCTCTACCAGCCCACTGAATTTTTCCAGGTTAATTTCCCGAATCTGCTGACGGGTTTTCAGGATTTTGGATGGACTGACGCTTAATTCCTGTACTCCGTATAATAAAAGCAGAGGGAGCAGTTTACTGTCGCTGGCGGCTTCTCCGCAGATAGCAACAGTGGTTCTTTCTTTTCTGCAGCATTCGATGACGTATTTTATACTTCGCAGAAGTGCAGGATGGTAATTGGAGTAAAGGTTGGCAATTTGCTTATTGCCTCTATCTGCGGCAACGGTGTATTGAGTCAGGTCGTTGGTTCCGATACTGACAAAGTCTGCTTCCCTGGCAAATAAGTCTGCCATCCAGGCTGCTGCCGGTGTCTCGATCATAACACCGATTTCAAGTTTTTTATCATATGGAATGCCTGCTACGTCCAATTCTTCTTTAATAAGGGAAATTACGGTTTTTACACGCTGAAATTCCATTAAAGAAGTCAGCATGGGCAATAGAATCCGGAACTTTCCATGGGCACTTGCGCGGAAAATAGCCCTGCACTGAGTTTTAAAAATATCCGGGCGTTTTAAACTGAAGCGAATGCCCCGACATCCCAGAAAAGGATTCTCTTCCGGCTCCAGTTCCAGATAGGGAATTTTATGATCTCCGCCTGCATCCAGGGTCCGGATTACAATGGGTTTTCCACCCATCTCTTTTGCAGCCTGTACATAAGCTTCATACTGTTCGTCCTCTGTAGGGGGCAGAATACCTCGTGCAAACAGATTTTCTGTCCGAAACAGACCAATACCGTCTCCTCCGCTTTGAACCACCTTCTCTGCATCGGAAGGTTCATCAATATTGCCCATCAGCTTTACCTGATATCCGTCCAGTGTTACGGTATCCATTTCAGCAAAAGAAGTGATACTGGTCTGATCCTTTTCTATTTTCTGCATCACTTTTTTATAATGCTCTATTGTATTTTGTCTGGGATTGACGATCAAGTCTCCATTCATTCCATCCAGCAGGACTTTATCACCATTGTCAATAAAATCCATACAGCCCGGTACACCAAGTACCGCTGTTAGTTCCATTTTCCCGGCCAGAATCGCCAGATGCGAATTAAATCCCCCTTTTTCTGTTACAAAACCCACAACTGGATAATTCTCCAGTTTCATGGCATCTTTTACTGTCAGATCCGGTGTCACCAGAATACACTCTTCCTTTGTATTTGACAGATACTTTTCCAACTCCGGAAGCTGTTCATTTTCAAGCCGGACTACTGTACCCATTACAATATGTCCAGCTACGCCCATACCGCTCAGCATCTGCTTTCTCCCTCCTGTTTTTCACGGCACTCTCTAATCCCGACTCAGGATTCAGAAAGATTTACAATTACCTTTTGTGAAGAAATAATTTTATATTCACCATCAGCATCCGATAGATCCACCTCCACCTGAACCTGATGTGTACCCTTTTTATAACCCTTCATATCCACAGATATCTGAATCTGATTCTTTTTCAGCGCTTCCAGCTCCTCTGGTAATGCCTCCAGTACCACGCTGATTTTTTTATTGTTGATCTCTGCTTTCAGCCCAGAAGGCAGATTTTTAATCTCAAGCTGATCCGCCGATAATGAAACTGTCTTTTGTTCCAGCTTTTCGATGGTTACAGATACTTTCAGTTCTGTATCATCCGTGTTATAGCCCCTTACTTTTTCCGGGAGAAATTCCTCCAGATCAAATGTCAGATCAAATGACTCGCTTTGATCCTGTATGTTCACTTTATATGCTGGAATCGTAATGGTCTCCAGAGATTTCAGACTTTCTTCCGGTCCGATCGCAAGAATACTTTCTTTATCTGCCTCAATACCCGTACAGCGGTATCCTTCCTGGCAAATACCGATTCCGGATATTTTCTCAATTTCTAATTCTTTTGTAACACCAATCGGAATCAGGACCTGCATACAATCTTTTTTCGGAAAAATCTGTTCCAAATCACAGTCAATGTATTTGCCCTGTGCATCCAGAAACTGAAGTTTTACGTCCCCTTCGTAATCTGCAGAACGTCCGCTGATGTCCACAGTGGCCACTGCTGCTGCAACCAGACTTTCTTTTGATTTGGGAACCTGGATTTTAACCGTCTCCTGTTCTAAAACGGCTTCTCCTACACTGCAATTATCCTCAGGATCACCTTCTGTATAAATGGAAACTGGAATTTCTTTTTCCACCAACTTCTCTGTGCGTATTTTCACACAATTATCTTCCAGTTTATAATTATTTCCGATCAACAGCTGATTATTAACCACTTCTGCCGTAATCGGAAGCAAAAATTCAGTCTCCGTACCTGTGTGCTGACTTAAATCCGCTGTCAAATGGATGTCTGACGGTTTGATCAGCCAGCCTCTTTCCTGAATAATATTCACTGTAACTTTTACAGCTTCATTTTCTTCCACATAGTAAGCCAGTCCCTGCTCATGAAGCTGTTCACCATTGAGCAGTTCCACTTCTACATTCCCCAGGGAGATATTGATACGTGGATCATCACTTGTAATTACCATATACCATATCAGACAGGACATGATAAAAGCAATGATAAATAATAACCATTTACCCGTGGTATTTTTTGACATTCCATGCCTCCCTATTGCTGTGGTTTCTGTCTATTTCTTTTCCATACACTTTTATTTTTGCCGCTGGCATCGGAATTTTCTTCCACACAAAGTGCCAGCAGTTCTTTTTCCAGACTTTTCCGGTCCAGATTGGTTTTAATCTTTCCGCCTTTTGCCACAGAAACACGCCCCGTCTGTTCGGAAACAATTACGGTAATACTGTCTGTAATCTCACTGATACCGGCTGCCGCATGATGTCTTGTTCCCAGTCTGGAACTGATACCTTCCATCTCATTGAGCGGAAGAAAGCATTTGGCAGATGCAATTCGATTACCAATGATTACGACTGCTCCATCATGAAGCGGTGTATCCTTTTCAAAAATATTAATCAGCAGTTCACTGCCCACAACTGCATCGATATTGGTTCCCCAACGCTGCACATAATGAACAATAGGCATGGTGTTCTGTATAACGATCAGGGCCCCGGTCTTTACAGATGCCATGGCAAACACAGCATTGAGAATTTCCATGGCCGTCTGCTTGGTGAACTGATTTTCTTCTTCTTTTTCACCAAAATCAATGGGAATCAAACGGGTCAGAAAATTGCTTTTGCTTCCGCCGCCCATATTGCTGCCCAGACGCTCCAGCACCTGACGAAATTCCGGCTGAAAAACGATAACAAATACCATGACCAGTACACTTACACAATTATTCACCAGCCAGACGATCACCGTCATATTCAGCATCACTGCAGCAACATAAAACAACAGCAGTACAAGAAGTCCTTTCAGTAAATTCCATGCTTTTGTATTTTTCAGCCATAAGATCATATTGTATAATACAACCGTGAGCAAAAGAATCTGTACAATATCTATGATTCTGATATATGGAATCATCACATTGAAATGACTATAAACAAACTCCGCTATTAACCGCATCTTCCCACTCTTCTTTCTTTAGAAAAGGCCTTTCTCCGTTTTCTGTTCGCCATTTGGCTCAGAACTTTCATCCAGAATCTGGATCATATCATATTCCTTTTCCGCAACCTTCATTTTCGGAACTGCTTTAACATAATAATAATATTCATCATCTTCAAATTGTGTATACTCTGTACGTTTGTAATCCACTGTAAAAACCATAAACTGAAGCAGATACGCCAGCAGACCCGAAATAATGGAACTAAGGATTACAAAAACTGCTGACATGCTGCCGGTTCCGTCTGAAGACACCACGCCAAATAACACCAGTACCAGATTCGTTACTGCACCTGCCACCGTTGCGATCATATGCGCATAATCAATAGAAAATCTTCTGATTACAAAAACCATGATTACCGTAATAGCAAACGCTGCTGCTATCACCAGAAATGTACGGTTATCCTTCAGTCCATCAATCAACTGCATATACCGTGCAGACATACCGGAAGTTCCCGTTACATCCGACAGGACACCTGCTGTACTGCTGACATAATCCATCAGATAATACAAAGTAATTCCAAACAGCATGGGAACTACAGAAGAAACTGGAAACATCAGTCCAAGGATCAACGGCAGTACAAAAGGAATTTTCAGTAAAAATACAACCGGTACAAAAAATACAATATTTTTACACGCCGGTGCAAAAATCAGATTCACCAATATCATAAGTGCCATAATAACCAATGCCACTAAAGCCACAATAAACGATACTTTCATAAAATGAATCAGCAGGATCACACACATGATCCCCGTGACCATCCCCCAGGGCAGTACGCAGCATACCGCAGAAATCACCAGCACAACCGGCAGGGAAACCAGTGAAGCCACATAGCCTGCTTTGGAATTAATAGCCAGCAGCATAAAAAAAGCAGCCAGAAACTTCAGTGCAAACTGAACAGGAAGTGTATGCCTTGCATATAATTGTCTTATTTTTTCTCTTAATTCATAAATCGGTGCAATTGGAGATCTCACAATAAATCCCGCCTTTCTAACTCTCCGTATAACGATTTCATGCTCTCATAGTTATTTCTCTATCTTTTTTCATCCTGCATCTGATAAAAATTATTCAGCTGTTTCAGATTTTCAATATGTTCTTTCACTTTTTTTCTACATTTGCGATACTTAAACCAGTATACAATGTATGACATAACCATGGAAGGTATCAATAACAGTATAAAGCTGATGAGAATCCCTTTTCCCAGCTGCATTAATACTGCCATATCTGTCTGTGTTAAAAGTCCTTCCCAATTATACAAGACCAATACAGCTACTATCAGAATGAATAATACGATATATGAAAAAAAAGAACGGATCATATAAAGCCCCAGATAATCTCTCTGAAAAAAACGATTTGCTTTCAGAGCTTCTTTTTCCTTATCTTCAAACAACTGGATTTTGGTCATGATTCTGACCTTGTCGTTGTTTACCATCTTCATCCCTCCCACTTGATTTCAATAATCCATTTTGTATTATAACATGAATAAATAAAAAAAACGATAAATAATTCAAATTTAATAAATTAGTAAAATGTAACCGCCTGACAATTACAAAACAATGCTGAAATTATTCGACAAACATTGCACTCTTTTCCGTCTTGTAGTATGATAAAAACTGACATTCTGGAAGCTTTTTGCAAATGATTTTCAGGCTCTGCAAAACAGTTTCAAATGTTACAAATTTAATAACAATTCAACAAAACATGATGAATAATGTGAGACAGAAAGGAAATAACATATGGCAATCAGAATTGGTATCCTTGGATATGGAAATCTGGGAAAGGGCGTTGAATGCGCCATCAAACATAACCCTGACACAGAACTGGCAGCAGTTTTCACACGAAGAAATCCGAAAAGCCTGAAGATCCTGACCGAAGGCGCAAAGGTATGTTCCGTAGAAGATGCTCCTGCCATGAAAAATGAAATCGATGTCATGATCCTCTGCGGCGGAAGTGCCACCGACCTGCCCAAACAGACTCCTGAAATGGCAAAATACTTTAATGTAATCGATAGTTTTGATACCCATGCAAAGATTCCGGAACATTTCGCTGCAGTGGATGAGGCTGCAAAAGAAGCCGGACATGTGGGTATTATCTCTGTAGGCTGGGATCCGGGCATGTTCTCTTTAAACCGTTTATATGCCAATGCAATCCTTCCCGGAGGAAGTGATTATACTTTCTGGGGCAAGGGCGTAAGCCAGGGACATTCTGATGCAATCCGCCGTATTCCTGGTGTAAAAGATGCCAGACAGTATACAATTCCTGTAGAAAGTGCACTGGAAGCGGTCAGAAGCGGCAGCTGCCCCGAACTGACCACCAGACAGAAACACACCAGAGAATGTTTCGTTGTGGCAGAGGAAGGTGCTGATCTGAAAGCAATCGAAGAAGCAATCGTAACCATGCCCAATTACTTTGCAGATTACGATACCACTGTACATTTTATCAGTGAAGAAGAACTGAAACGCGACCACGCTGGAATTCCTCACGGTGGTTTTGTAATTCGTACCGGCAAGACCGGCTGGAATGATGAAAACAGCCATGTCATCGAATACAGTCTGAAACTGGATTCCAATCCGGAATTTACTTCTTCTGTTCTGGTGGCGTATGCAAGAGCTGCTTACCGTTTAAGCAAAGAAGGACAGACCGGCTGTAAGACCGTATTTGACATTGCACCGGCTTATTTAAGTGCTGCAGACGGTGCAGAATTAAGAAAACATCTGCTGTAGAATCTGCTGTAGAATCTGCTGTAGAATTTCTTGTTTTTTAAAAAATACAATCCGTTTTTTTACCAAAAACTGGTTGACAAATTAAAATATAGTGCTATAATCCGTTACAAGCAAAGGCGCTGAGAAAAAATCTCGGCGCCTTTTTCTTTTTTTACCATGGGAGAAAGAATTAAACTAATTATCGATCTTATTTGAGGAGGTTCAGTCTATGTATTCATCAGTTGACGTAATGTGGACGCTTTTAGGCGCAGCGCTCGTATTTTTTATGCAGGCAGGTTTTGCACTTTGTGAGGCAGGTATGACCCGTGCAAAAAACACTGGTAATATTATTATGAAAAACTTAATGGACTTTTGTATTGGTACTCCGGCTTACTGGCTGGTAGGCTTTGGTATTATGTTTGGCGGCACCGGTGCTTTTATCGGTGGATTTGATCCTTTCATCCGCGGCACTTATGATTTTGGAACATTACCTACTATGTGTTATGTAATTTTCCAGACTGTGTTCTGTGCAACCGCAGCAACCATCGTAAGTGGTTCCATGGCAGAACGTACCAATTTCAAAGCTTATTGCGCATACAGTGCAATGATTTCCCTTTTAGTATATCCCGTTTCCGGTCACTGGGTATGGGGCGGCGGCTGGTTATCCCAGCTTGGCTTCCATGATTTTGCCGGAAGTACTGCAGTACATATGGTTGGTGGTGTCAGTGCCTGCATCGGTGCAAAAATGTTGGGTGCACGTATCGGCAAATATGACAAAGACGGAAAAGTACATGCAATTCCCGGTCACAACCTGACCGCTGCTGCTTTAGGTGTATTTATCCTGTGGTTCTGCTGGTTCGGTTTCAACGGTGCAAGTACAGTTGCCATGAGTACCGATGCCGATATGCTGTCTGCAAGCCGTATCTTTATGAATACCAACATGGCTGCAGCAGTTGCAACATGTACCGTTATGATCGTTACATGGATCCGTTACAAGAAACCCGATGTATCCATGTCCCTGAATGGTGCTCTGGCTGGTCTGGTAGCAATTACAGCAGGTTGTGATATGGTTACTACTACCGGTGCATTCTTTATTGGTATCATCGCTGGTGTTGCACTGGTATTTGCAGTTGAATTTTTTGATAATGTTGCAAAAATCGATGATCCTGTTGGTGCGATTTCCGTACACGGTGTATGTGGTGCCCTTGGTACAATCTTAACTGGTTTATTTGCAGAAGAAGGCGGCGTATTCTACGGCGGAGGCTTCAAGTTCTTCGGTACTCAGGTATTAGGCGTTGTTTCTGTTATGGCATGGGTTATCGTTGCCATGACTATCATCTTCAAGATTATTGATAAAACCATCGGTCTTCGTGTTCCTGCACAGGTTGAAATTGAAGGTCTGGATTACCATGAACATGGTCTGGTAAGTGCTTACGCAGGTTTCCAGATTACTGATCTTTCTACCGGTATGGAAGTAAATGAAAACACAGACCTGGGAGAATGCGATTACAGTAAAGCAACTGATGCACAGATTAATGCATCTGTTCCTGTTACCAGAACAGAAAGCTTCGGCGGCAATACAACCGGTATGTACAAAGTTTCCATTATTGCAAAACCCGGTCGTTATGATGCACTGAAAACTGCACTGAATAATCTCGGTGTAACCGGTATGACTGTAACACAGGTTATGGGATGCGGTATCCAGAAGGGCGTCGGCGAACGTTATCGTGGTGTTGAAATGGATATTAACGTCCTTCCTAAGATGAAGATTGAAGTTATCGTTGGTAATATTCCTGTAGAAAAGGTTATTGAAACTGCTAAGAAAGCTCTTTACACCGGTCATATCGGTGATGGTAAGATCTTCGTTTACGATGTACAGAAGGTTGTAAAAGTTCGTACCGGTGAAGAAGATTTCGCAGCATTAAAGGATGTGGAATAATCTCCTCCTACATGACATGTTTCTCAAACATATTTATATAGAAGAAACTCATCTCCTATATTGATATAATATGCATTCAAAGAACAGGAGCAGGCATATCACAATTGCCTGTCTCCTGTTTTTTTACAGTTTTTTATGCCAATAAAAGTTGGATGGAGTACTAGATAAGGAAAACGCAGCGATTTACACTTAAATAATGTAAAATCACTGCGTTTTTGCCCCTGCCAAGGTGAATTGATTATAACACAGACTTTTGATTTCGTAAATTATGAATTTCTTCTCCGGCTCTCAAAATAAATGAACCGGTCAATGGTATCCAGAATATCTTTAAAATCCTCTCTGGGTGCCAGTTCGATGTACTGTTTTAAAATCTGCACTTCTCTCTGCTTATATCTTCCATAAAAAATATCATACAGATTATGTCCCCGCATATGGATTTTAATTTCTTCCATATACTGCTTCACATCTTCCACGGTCTCCAGATTTTTTCCAATGGCATTTTGCAGTTTTCGTCCGCTTTTCAGCCGGTGCAGATACTCCTTCCATTTTTCCAGAAAGATTTGGTAAAATGCCTCCGGCGATGAAATAACACCGATTCTGGCCATAATCTCCGGGTTGAGGAAATAGTTTTCAAAGGAATAATACTTCAGAATCAGCACATTTTTCTCTGTCACCCGTGGAAGCTGATCAATATCCTGTCGATTCCGTTCTTCATAATAGCGGCAAAGCTGCTGTTTTAGTTCCCGGCTGTCCTTACCATCTCCATCTCGTATCATCAGGAAATTATCCTTCAGATAGACCTGATTCATATATTTCAGATTGGCATAAGTCTTAATGTTCGTACAGCTGTTGGTGGTAATAATTGCCACCCGTGAAAGTTTGCCTTCTTCATCGTACATTTCCGAATAATATTTTCGAAGCAATAACGGAAGCCTGCTTTTATCCTGTTTGCCCTCCACAATAAAAACAAAATCCACATTCATTAAATCATTGGCGCTGTAGCCCAGATCATCCAGAATTACACTGATATCCGTATATTTCCGCATGGAGGAGTATCCATTTTCATCCAGAATCACCTGCCGGATCTGACGACTGTTAAAATTAGGCAGCAGATTTGGTGAATGGGTGGAAAAGATCACCTGATTGGTCCGTGACAGACGATATAA
>JBGVFN010000221.1:0-6781 GCA_045121095.1 Lachnospiraceae bacterium
AAACAGCAGTAACTTTATATACTTTTGTGCGAATAAGATTTTACTTTACAGAGCTGGACTATATGGAATCGGCCTGGCGATTTCTGTAAGAAACTGCCAAAAGCAGGAGAGATGTACCACGGAAAAAAGTATTGTTTTTTAATAGGTGCTGTATTATAATTCACATGAAAGTGTGCGCAGTAAGCGGACTTTCGAATATACATAAGGATTCAGTAATCCGTGACCCCACAGTACGAGTTCAGCAGAATTCCTGTCAGGATGTGCAAAAATCATTTTGAACATTTATCAGGTAACGCTGAATTCACAGACCATTGAAGAGAGGAAAACAAATGAATCTGTATGAAAACGGTTTTGAAACGCCGGAAGAAGAAGCACTTCATGAAGAGTGCGGTGTTTTCGGCATTTATGACCTGGATGGAGGAAATGTAGCCAGCAGTATCTATTATGGACTTCTGGCATTGCAGCATCGAGGACAGGAAAGCTGCGGTATTGCAGTCACAAACACCTATGGCCCCAATAAAGTTTATTCCAAACGGGAGATGGGCCTGGTAAATGAAGCATTTAATAAGGAAGATTTGGAATCGCTGAATAAAGGAAATCTGGGTGTTGGACATGTTCGGTATTCTACTGCCGGCAATTCCACCCGGGAAAATGCACAGCCGCTGGTTATCAATTATATGAAGGGAACCATGGCGATGGCCCATAACGGCAATCTTGTCAATACCCCCAAGCTTCGGGCAAAACTGGCGAGAAACGGGGCTATTTTCCAGACAACCATCGATTCTGAGATTATTGCTTATATGATAGCCAGAGAGCGGGCACGCACCAAAACGGTAGAGGCAGCAGTTGCCAATGCCATGAAACAGATGGAAGGTGCATATTCTCTGGTCATTGCAAGCCCCCGCAAATTGATCGGATGTCGTGATCCTCATGGATTTCGGCCACTGGTGATTGGCAGACGGGAAAATACTTACATTATGACTTCAGAAACCTGTGCTCTGGATACCATCGGTGCAGCCTATATCCGGGACGTGGAACCTGGAGAAATCGTAACAATTGACCGACATGGCGAAATCCACTCCGATACTTCCATGTGTATTGAACGGGAAAAACAGGCAAGATGTGTGTTTGAATACATTTATTTTGCAAGACCCGATTCCAAACTGGATGGAGTGAGCGTCTATCAGTCGCGTCTGACCGCAGGACGAATTCTTTATGAAGAATCCGCAGTACCAGCTGATCTGGTAGTCGGTGTACCGGAATCCGGTAATGGAGCAGCCATGGGATATGCTCTTGCTTCCGGTATTCCTTATGGAACGGCATTTGTAAAAAACAGCTATATTGGCCGTACATTTATTAAGCCGTCCCAGAGTGCCAGAGAAAGCAGTGTACATGTAAAGCTGAATGTGCTGAAAGAAGCCGTTGCAGGCAAACGGATCATTATGGTGGATGATTCCATTGTGCGTGGTACGACTTCCGGCCAGATCGTAAAGATGCTTCGCGATGCCGGTGCAAAAGAAGTGCATGTGCGCATTTCTTCCCCGCCCTTTTTACATCCCTGCTATTTTGGAACGGATGTACCTTCAGAAGATCAGCTGATCGCATATAATCGTACCGTAGAAGAAATCTGTGATATAATTGGTGCAGACAGTCTGGCTTATCTGAATGTAAATCGTCTCAGTGAGCTGTCAGAGGGACTTCCCATCTGTACCGCATGTTTTAATGGGGATTATCCCGTTGAACCACCGAAAGAAGATATCCGGGGCGAATTCGAAAAGTAAAGTAACTGTAATCACACGTTTAGAAATTCATAGTAAGCGGAATGTCTGCTGATGCAGGCATGACCAAAATAGAACCGAAAGGATAGGAGAGTATGACAGACAGATACACAAGTCCGCTTTCAGAGCGTTATGCAAGCAAAGAAATGCAGTATATTTTTTCACAGGATAAGAAATTCCGTACCTGGAGAAGATTATGGATTGCTCTTGCAGAAGCTGAATATGAACTGGGACTGGACAGTATTTCCCAGGAACAGATTGATGAGTTGAAGGAACATAAGGATGATATCAATTATGACGTAGCCAGAGAAAGAGAAAAACTGGTACGTCATGATGTAATGTCACACGTATATGCATACGGCGTACAGTGTCCCAAAGCCAAAGGAATTATCCATCTGGGCGCAACTTCCTGTTACGTAGGTGATAACACCGATATTATTGTTATGGCAGAGGCTCTGGAACTGGTTAAGAAGAAACTGGTCAATGTACTGGCAGAACTGGCTAAATTTGCCAATGAATACAAAGAACTGCCTACACTGGCATTTACTCATTTCCAGCCTGCACAGCCTACTACAGTAGGTAAACGTGCGACCTTATGGATGATGGAGCTGAAATTGGACCTGGACGATCTGGAATATCTGATCTCCAGCCTGCGTCTGCTGGGTTCCAAGGGTACCACTGGTACACAGGCAAGCTTTATGGAACTGTTTAACGGCGATCATGAAAAAATCAAACAGCTGGATCAGAAGATTGCTGAAAAGATGGGATTCCCCGGCTGCTATCCTGTATCTGGCCAGACCTATTCCAGAAAAGTGGACAGCCGCGTATTAAGCGTACTGGCTGGCATTGCACAGAGTGCACACAAATTCTCCAATGATATCCGTCTTCTGCAGCATCTGAAAGAAGTGGAAGAACCCTTCGAAAAGAACCAGATTGGTTCTTCTGCTATGGCATATAAGAGAAATCCCATGCGCTGCGAACGTATGGCATCTCTTGCAAACTACGTAATGGCAGATATGATGAATCCCATGCTGGTTGCTTCTACCCAGTGGTTTGAACGTACTCTGGATGACTCTGCAAACAAGAGAATCAGCATTCCCGAAGCTTTCCTGGCTGTAGACGGTATTCTGGATCTGTACCTGAATGTAGTAGATGGTCTGGTTGTTTATGATAAAGTAATCCGCAAACATCTGATGGCAGAGCTGCCTTTCATGGCAACTGAAAATATTATGATGGATGCTGTAAAAGCAGGCGGAGACCGTCAGGAACTGCATGAAAAGATCCGTACGCTGTCCATGGAAGCTGGTAAAAATGTAAAACAGAATGGTCTGGACAACAACCTTCTGGAACTGATCGCTGCAGACCCGTCCTTTGGTCTGGATCTGGATGATCTGAAGAAAGCAATGGATCCTTCCCGTTATACCGGACGTTCCAAAGAACAGGTTGAAGAATTCCTGGCAGATGTGATTCAGCCGATTCTGGATGATAACAAAGAAATTCTTGGTGTAAAGGCAGAAATTAATGTCTAAATTATCATTAAAACAGATTCTGGCCTGGATTGCCATTATTCTGCTGGTGGGAATGTATGTGGTGACACTGATATTCAGTATGATAGACAGCCCTCTTGCAAAGCAGATGTTTTATGCTTCTTTGTACTGCACATTTTTCATTCCGGTCATGTCCTGGGTATTTCTCATGACTGTGAAGCTGGTCAAAGGCCGCGGAGAAGATGTGGAAGAGGAAAAGAATAAATAAAAATTTATCAGTAATCGGTAAAGCGAAACGCCCTGCAGATGATGTATCAAGCATCTGCAGGGCGTTTTTAAAGGGGGAGGATAAGTATTCTTTTCTCTGCTGTATGTTTAAAGTATAGCCGGTTTTACAAAAATTATGCATATTATTTCCATATTCCTGCCATATTTCTTTTGTGCACAGGAGGTATTTAATGCTCCAAAAGTCAAAAGGTCTGAATTTCCCTTGTAGAAATCCAGCAAAAAGATTGATTTTACAGAGAGAATGAGATATACTGATAACGAATTTTTTGCAACTATTCAGCAGGGCTTTTGTTATTTGGAAAAGAAATAATGCATGCGCTGTGAATAAGTTCAAAGCAGTTCTGTCAGAATACTGAACTGCTACAATTTTGCAGTGGCAGAAGGATTCTGCCAGATTTGGAGGTAATAATCAGATGGTAAGAGCTATAGTAGGCGCTAACTGGGGCGATGAAGGTAAAGGCAAGATTACAGATATGCTCGCACAGGAAGCGGATATTGTAATCCGTTTTCAGGGCGGCAGCAACGCAGGACATACAATCATCAATGATTATGGTAAGTTTGCGCTGCATTTACTTCCTTCAGGTGTATTTAACCCCAATACAACCTGTATTATCGGTAATGGAGTAGCCTTAAATATTCCAAAACTTTTTGAAGAAATTAACGAAATTGTCAGCAAGGGAGTACCGCAGCCCAAGATTCTGGTATCTGATCGTACCCAGATTTTGATGCCGTATCATGTCCTTTTTGATACATGTGAAGAAGCGCGTCTTGCCGGTAAATCATTTGGTTCCACCAAGTCCGGTATTGCACCGTTCTATTCTGATAAATATGCTAAGATCGGTATTCAGGTGAATGAATTATTTGACGATGAGATTCTGAAAGAGCGTGTAGAGAAAATCTGTACTCTGAAGAACTGCATGCTGGAGAATCTGTATCATCAGCCTCCGCTGGTGCCGGAAGAACTGATGGAAACCTTACATCAGTATCGTGATATGGTAGCACCTTATGTGTGTGATGTATCCCTGTATCTGCATGAAGCAATTAAAGCTGGTAAGAATATTCTGCTGGAAGGTCAGCTGGGCTCTCTGAAAGATCCTGATTTTGGTATTTATCCCATGGTAACTTCTTCTCATACACTGGCTGCTTACGGTGCACTGGGAGCAGGTATTCCTCCTTATGAGATTACCAACATTACAACAGTTGTAAAAGCATATTCATCTGCAGTTGGCGGTGGTGCATTTGTCAGCGAAATCTTCGGTGATGAAGCAGACGAATTAAGACGCCGCGGCGGTGACGGCGGTGAATTTGGTGCCACCACCGGACGTCCCAGAAGAATGGGATGGTTCGACTGTGTAGCAACCCGTTATGGCTGCCGTGTTCAGGGTGCTACAGAAGTTGTTCTGACCGTATTGGATGTACTGGGTTATCTGGATGAAATTCCGGTATGTGTAGGTTATGAAATCGACGGCAAAGTAGTAAGAGATTTTCCTGCACCTTCTCTTCTGGAAAAGGCAAAACCCGTATTAAAGGTACTGCCCGGATGGAAGTGTGAAGTAAGAGGTATCAAGAACTACGAAGATCTTCCGGAAGCATGCCGCAATTACATCGAATTTATCGAACAGGAACTGGAAGTTCCGATCAAGATGGTTTCCAACGGTCCCAGAAGAGACGAGATCATTTACAGATAATGGTTTTGTGATTTTGGAGTCAGACAGAAATTTAGAAGGAGACAACCCTGGTGGCTGTCTCCTTTTTGAAACAGGGGTTGCTAATTAAAAAGTGTAATAGTTACAAACAAGTTAAGGAGAAGGAAGATATGACATACAATCAGGAAAAATGGTGGAAAAATGCAGTAGTTTATCAGATTTATCCCCGCAGTTTTCAAGATAGCAATGGAGATGGAATCGGAGATTTAAATGGTATTATACAGAGACTGGACTATCTGGCAGATCTGGGGATTAATGCCATCTGGCTTTCTCCCGTTTGTAAATCTCCCCAGGATGATAATGGTTATGATATTTCTGATTATCAGGATATTGATCCCATGTTTGGCAATCTGGATGACATGGAGCATTTGATTCAGGAAGCCAAAAAACGCAATATTCGTATTATCATGGATCTGGTGCTGAATCATTCATCTGATGAACACCGCTGGTTCCTGGAAGCAAAAAAAGGCAAGGACAATCTTTATCATGATTATTACATCTGGAAAGATGGAGAAGAAGGTGTACTGCCCAATGATATGCGCGCAAGCTTTGGCGGTGCTGCGTGGGAATGGGTACCTGAGCTGGGACAGTACTATTTTCATCAGTTTTCTGTAAAACAGCCGGATTTAAACTGGGAAAATCCTAAAGTACGCCGGGAAATCTATGATATGATCAACTGGTGGATGGATAAAGGGGCTGGCGGTTTCCGTCTGGATGTAATCGATCAGATTGCCAAAGAACCCGATTTGAAAATTACCAACAATGGCCCTCACCTTCATGAATTTCTGCAGGAACTGAGCAGAGAAACCTTCCAGAAAGGTGATCTGATCACCGTAGGGGAAGCATGGGGTGCAACACCGGAACTGGCAAAGGTTTACAGCCATCCCGATGGACGGGAATTTTCCATGGTTTTCCAGTTTGAACACATCTGTCTGGATCAGCAGGAAGGCAAAGAAAAATGGGATCTGGCTCCGCTGCCGTTTTTGAAGCTGAAAGAGATTTTAAACCGCTGGCAGACCGAATTATATCAGTGTGGATGGAATAGTCTGTTCTGGAATAATCATGATCTGCCCCGTATTGTATCAAGATGGGGCAATGATCAGGAATATCGCGTAGAATCCGCCAAAATGCTGGCAATTTTGTTGCACGGTATGCAGGGAACTCCCTATATTTACCAGGGTGAAGAACTGGGTATGACCAATGTTAGATATAATATGGAAGAATATCGCGATATTGAGACTGTGAACCTGTATAAAGAACGCAAAGAACAGGGATATACAGAAGAAGAAATCATGAGATCCATCTATGCAAAGAGCCGTGATAATGCGCGAACCCCCATGCAGTGGGATGACTCTGCCAATGCAGGCTTCACAGATGGAGAGCCCTGGATGAAGGTAAATCCCAATTATGTGGAAATCAATGCCAAAAATCAGGTAAATGACCCCGATTCCATCTTTTCCTGTTATAAAAAGCTGGTTCATTTAAGAAAAGAATACGGGGTATTTGCAGATGGTCGTTTTGA
>JBGVFN010000222.1:0-2133 GCA_045121095.1 Lachnospiraceae bacterium
GGACAGCGGCCCACTACTTCACGGGGCGGGGAGAATAGGTACTCGGTGCCTTTTATCACCTGATAGGTTCCCACTAACTCACGGAGCATAGCAGAGATCCCGGCCATGAAGTCCTCCGGTGGAAGCTCGCCGCGCTCAATCTCACCCAGCCGGTACTCCCACTCGGCGGTCAAAAGGGGCGATTGCAGCTGCTCCGGCAGTACAGTAATCAGAGATACTGCATCATGTGAAGGCATGAGTTGTACGGTTTTTTTGCTCTTTTTTCGTTCCTGGTGGTAGTATATAAATAGTACAAAGTAAAGATGACTTCTTCCAATAGATGATGTAAAATTAATATATGGAGGAAGAACATTATGGCAAAAGGTACACAATATTCAAAACAATTCAAAGAGGATGCTGTCCGTTACAGAAAAGATCATCCTGAACTGACCGTTCAAAAAGCTGCTGAGAACCTTGGGATCAGCGAGTCTGCATTAAAAAACTGGATGAAGGCAGCCAGAGAAAATGAAGGTTCTGTCCCCACACGCGGAACAGGTAATTATTCCAGTGATGAAGCCAAAGAAATTGCCCGTCTTAAAAGAGAACTGCGAGATACTAAGGATGCCCTTGAAATATTAAAAAAAGCAATCGGTATCCTGGGAAAATAACAGAAGCTATTTATACTGCCACTTCAGAATACACCACAGAGGTGGCAGAACTGCCACAGAAACACCGGGTTTCTGTTAGCGGGGTACTGAAAATATTAGGTGTTTCACGCTCTGGATACCGTGCATGGAAGCAACGTGTCCCATCGGTTTCTGAAAAGCATCGTGATCATATCAAGGATGCTATCAAACAGATCTATGATGGATCGCATCAGAACTATGGTGCACCCAAGATCACAGAAATGCTGCACAGGCAGGGGGAATCTATTGCTGAAAAAACGGTAGGTAATTATATGCGCCAAATGGGGATCAAAGCGCAATGGGTAAAACCATATACAGTAACAACAATCGATTCTGATTTCAGCAGTGAACTGCAAAATATCCTTGATGAGCAGTTTAATCCTTCAAGGCCGGACGCTGTATGGGTATCTGATATCACGTATATATGGACATACAATGGATTTGTGTATCTGACAAGCATAATGGATCTTTACTCAAGGAAAATCATAGCATGGGTACTCAGTCAGAGTCTTGAAGCAATCCATGTAGTAGAATGTGTAAACAAAGCGAAGCAGATGCGAAATGTCACCTCGCCGCTTGTGTTTCATAGTGACAGAGGTATACAATTCGTATCCCAGGCATTCCAGAAAGTAACAGAAGGAATGATAAACAGTTACTCAAAGAAAGCATACCCATGGGATAATGCATGCATAGAATCCTTTCATTCGCTATTAAAACGAGAATGGCTGAACCGCTTTAAAATATTTGATTATAAACATGCATACCGCCTTGTTTTTGAGTACATAGAGACATTTTATAATACAGTAAGGATTCATAGTCATTGTGGATATCTTTCGCCTGATGAGTATGAAAAACAATACAGGAATAAACTATTAGAACTGGAGCAAAAACTTGCCGGCTAAGTATGCTGGCAAGATGGAAAAAAGTCATTCTTAATTTGTACTTTTTCTTGACATAGGATCATTCTCCCCTCCACACGGATTTATTTCTTCAATAAAGATTTCATACTCATGCATATACGGTTCCTCCTGAAAATGATTTTATAAAAGCGAGCAGTATCATATGGTTTTTTCCACATCATTACACTACTCGCTATGATTTTATTATAAAACGATTTTATTTTTATTTCAAAAGCGGTTTTTACTAAAAATACGTCTGCCGTTTTGGGTCATTATTACTATGCATTGATACCTGGTCAAATTTCTTCCGAAAACAGATGATTTCAGGAATCGACTTGTCGGCACACTCCCTTGCAGTGTGTTGTCTATCCTCCATTGAAATCCCTCTTCTTTGGTGATACAATATGTTACAATGCTTATCAAAAGTTACATCATTTTGGGGGACATTTACACTACAAAGGAGAATCTTATTTATGTTTCAGGTTTTTGTTGACTCAGCAGCAAATCTGCCTGCTGTCACTGCGAAAAAATACAATATCCATGTCGTTTCTTTCGTCAATCTCGTGAAT
>JBGVFN010000223.1:0-16805 GCA_045121095.1 Lachnospiraceae bacterium
TTCCTTAAATTGAAAGCTTACCGTCGCATTGCGACTCGGTATGATAAGCTTGCACACACCTATCTG
Organism: Lachnospiraceae bacterium; assembly: GCA_045121095.1. Lineage (GTDB taxonomy): Bacteria > Bacillota > Clostridia > Lachnospirales > Lachnospiraceae > TWA4. The sequence continues at coordinate 67 of JBGVFN010000223.1, forward strand.
GGGTTCTTGTGTATCGCTTCAATATTAATTTGGTTAAAATGAACAATTTCAAATGTTTTTCAAACACGCTCTAGGAACAGATACAAAAAATAATAGAAAAAGCATATATGAAGACATAAGCAAGACAGCGCCTGCATCCAGGTTTCCCAAAGATGCAGGCGCTGCCTTTTGGTTCCGAAGAACCAGGAGTTTATTTAGAAGATGATTGAGCGAGTTTTATTAGCAAATATCATCTCTATATCAAATTTTATTGATCTTTATCCAATGGGTTCGAAGTCTGCTACACCGTGTTTGCACAGAGGGCAGATGTAGTCATCGGGAAGTTCGTCGCCTTCGTAAATGAAGCCACATACGTTGCATACAAAACCTTTCTTACCTTCTGTTTCCGGTTTGGGTTTTACATGATTCTGGTAGTAGGTGTAGGTCATGGTTTCTACGGAGGAGATTACGCGGGCTTCGGTAATGCTGCAGATGAATAATCCGTGGGTATCGAAATCCAGATACTGTTCTACTTTCAGGGACATGAAGGAGTTGATATATCTGGGCAGGAATACCAGACCGTTGTCGGAGCGAAGAGGAGTGCATCCGGCAAATTTATCTACATTGCGTCCGCTCTGGAAACCAAATGCTTCGAATACACTGAAAGGTGCATCGGTTGACAGGCAGTTTACATTCATAACGCCGGTCTGTTTGATTACGTGGTGAGAATAATTTGCTTTATTAATTGCTACTGCAACACGGTTGGGTGTGTTGGTGAGCTGTGTAACGGTATTTACGATCAGGCCGTTGTCCTTCTTGCCGTCGTTGGAAGTAACAACATACAGACCGTAGCCGATATTGAACAGTGCAGACAGGTCATTCTTGTTGGCTTTGTCGCCCTGTGCTACATAGTCACGGCAAAGTTCTTCTGCCAGTGCTTCCAGCTGTGCGCTGCTTTCTTCGTTCAGTGCAGACATGATGCGGACGGTGTTCTTTGCGATGGTCAGCTTCTTGCTGCCTTCGAACATCTTGCCCATTACTTTTGCTGCCAGAGGAGCCCAGCTTCCGTTTTCGATGAAAGCGATGGTACGATTCTGGTAATCACGTTCGGTCAGGTGATCGATGAAATCACGCATGAAGGGGAAAATACCTGCATTGTAAGTGGTAGTAGCAAGAACCAGTTTGCTGTAACGGAATGCGTCTTCTACTGCTTTGGCCATATCACAGCGAGCCAGGTCATGAACAATTACGTTAGGGCATCCTTTGGTACGAAGTTTGTCAGCCAGGATTTCTACCGCTTTTTTCGTATGTCCGTAAACGGAGGTGTAAGCCAGTACGATACCTTCTGTTTCTACAGAGTAGGAAGACCAGGTATTGTAAAGATTCAGATAGTAACCCAGGTTTTCAGTTAAAACAGGACCGTGCAGAGGACAGATGATCTGGATATCCAGTCCAGCTGCTTTTTTCAGCAGGTTCTGAACCTGTTTGCCGTATTTGCCAACGATACCGATATAGTAGCGGCGAGCTTCGTCAGCCCAATCTTCTTCCACATCCAGAGCGCCGAACTTACCAAAGCCGTCAGCGGAGAAGAGAACCTTATCACAGGTATCATAAGTAACGATAACTTCGGGCCAGTGAACCATGGGTGCTGCTACGAATGCCAGAGTATGCTTGCCAAGAGAGAGGGTATCGCCTTCTTTTACTACAACTCGTCTATCTTCGAAATCAGTACCAAAGAACTGTTTCATCATAACAAATGCTTTTTCAGAAGAAACGATGGTGGTATCGGTATAAGCATTCATGAAGTTTGCAATGTTGGCAGCGTGGTCAGGTTCCATGTGCTGAATGATCAGATAATCCGGACGGCGGGAGCCGAGGGTTTCCTGAATGTTATCCAGCCATTCATGGGTGAAATTTGCATCTACTGTGTCCATAACAGCGATCTTCTCGTCCATGATCACGTAAGAGTTATAAGCCATACCATTTTTTACTACATACTGTCCTTCGAACAGGTCTACATTATGATCGTTCACGCCTACATAGCGAATGTCGTTAGTAATAGTAATATTCATTCAATCATCTCCTTTAAAAATACATTTATAGTGTTATCTGAAGTATCTGCTAAATAAGAACTTTACAAGAACCGGTTTTGTGTAGTTGATTTTTAATACTGGATTAATCTTGCCCACATTATAGCATGGGGTCACATAGAATGCAAGTAATTTTTTGAAAAAATTTCCAGAAAATAAAAAAAGAGTAATGCAGCTCCTTGCGGAGAAAAAAGCCTCCATTTCGTGAAGTACTTCGCATTACTCTTTTTTTTCGTTTGTGTAGATTAGATTTCTGTCTGTTCCCAGATCTCCAGAGTTTTTAAAAGTTTTTTCTTCTGAAGTGTATCCAGTTTGGACAGTCTGTCGAGAAGTTCGTTATCCAGAGCAGTCTTCTCATATGAAGGTTCCACCCGGCCAACCAGTGAATCGAGAGAAATTCCCACCAGTTTTGCATAGTAAGTAAGAATGCGTAAAGACATTGCTGTGCGGTTATTTTCTACGTTGCTGATATATCCGGGAGTAACCTGGAGTTCCTGAGCAACCTGGTACTGGGTCAACCCCATTTTGATACGAAGCTCTTTAATTTTTTTGCCCAGATTTTCATTGCTGAATTCTTCCATGTTAAAATCCTCCTGTTTTTTGGTACAAAGAAATTGAAAAGTCAGATTCTTTGCAAGTAAAAGTATACTTTGAGATATCCCAGAGGGATTAAAATATACTGTTTAAAGTATACTATAAAAAATGTATGAAATAAACTTACTAATACAATATTAAATATAGTACTGCGGAACTTTTGAAACTTTTGTAAAATAAAGTTGAGTTAAAAAGAAATTTATGGTAAACTAAAGTAACAAAATATAGCGATACATTGAATTTAGTAAAGAAAAGTGGTGGATTAAGGCAAGACAATTTTAAAATGATGGTGCTGCACGGTAAGAAGATACTTTGTTCGCTGCAGTACTGGTTTACGGGATATTTAGTAACAGTTCAGCTATATGACAGAATGTGAGTAACGACCGAGAAAGTATGAATCGTTACAAATATCGGATAAGGAGCGAACAATAGATGGAAAGCAATTTACATCATCAGTTTTTAACGGTGCGAAGGGGTGGAATTGTTTCCTATGGAGGAAATCAATCCTGGTTTGACCATGGATATATGAGAAAAAGCGGATGCGGTGTGATATGCAGTATGGATTTGCTGCTATATCTGAATATGTATAAAGCCAAATGCAGCACAGAGTTTTTTCAGGAATTACCTCTTCAGTCTACTGTGGAAAATCATACGTCAGCGAATACAATTCCAATGGGCACTATTCATAATGTAGTTATGGAGGAAGATTACAGTTATTTGGCCAATCAGCTTCATTGGAAATATTTCCCTGTCATTCCTCATTTGGGAATGCCGGGATGGTCGATTGTAATGGGGTTAAATCGGTATTTCAGGAAATACAGGATTCCTTTAAGGGCTTCCTGGGGACTGCAGGGACGATTGCTGTGGAAGCGGATGGAAGAAATGCTGAAAAAAGATATCCCTGTTATTCTGGCAGTGGGACCGAATTTTCCGTTTACCTGGACCAATCATAAATTGGCGTTTTATATGAAAAAACGGGATGGAGGTTACGAGCGGACCTGCAGTGTAAAGGCTCATTTTGTAACAGTAACTGCCATGAATGATACGTGGATCCGGATTTCTTCCTGGGGAAAAGAGTATTATATTAAGCGAAAAGAATATATGAGTTACGTAAAGAAGTACAGCAGCTTTCTGGTAAGTAATTTAATTTATATAAAAGAAATTTAGGACTTCTGCAGTTTGGGGATTTTGCTGGATTTATAGTAACTATTCAGCAGGAGATTATGAATGTCTGTTGAACGGCTGCAATTTATAATGAATAAATAAAACAGGAGATGGATGATAGGGTGATCTGTCTCCTGTTTTTTCGTTTGGTTTTACAGTAAGCCATTCTTGCTGTTTGTTTTCATATGCTGCATCTGACTGTTCTGGAATTCTTTTGGTGAGATTCCATATTCTTTTTTAAAGGCCCGATAGAAACTGGAGTAATCGCCAAAACCAAACTGCTGGCAGGCATCTGTGATGCTGGTGTTGCCGATGATGGCTTCCCGACAGGCCAGAAGCCTTTTTTTGATGATATACTGATGGAGTGACAGGCCAATGTTGTTTTTGAAAATATGAGAAATATAATATTTATTTACATAAAACTGCTTTGCTAACTGCTCCAGAGACAGGTCATCACCCAGATGTTCTTCAATATAAAGCAGGATGTTCTGCTCCAGAGAAGGATTGTCTTTTTGGGGGAAAGGATGGTTCTGTTCGTAAATGGTACGATTCAGTTTTAAAAGAAAATCCTGGATACAGATGGTAATCTGCGTTTCATGGCCGAATTTTTCGTTTTTAATCTCCTCGATCAGGCGCAGGATTCCTGCCTGAATGGCATTAAACGAAATATTTTCTGTATGATAGACATATGTATTATTTTCATTGGAGTAGTCAATGAAATAGCAAAAATCCGATGAGATTGCCTGCAGCTGCGCCAGATATTCGGTGCTGATCCAGAAAATGAACCGGCGGTAGGGAACGTCATGATTATGAATAACTGCCCGGTGCAGGGCATGGGGCGGAATCAGGATAATATCGCCATATTGAAGCGGATAGAGGCTGGACTCAATCTGCATGCTGACATTTCCCTCCAGAAAAAGGTAGATCTCGTAATAGGTATGACTGTGGATGTTGACTTTGGAGAGCGAATGGTCATTGTAGTAATAGACTTCAAAATCCTTTGAAATCATATACTGGCGTTTGTTAAAGGCAGTTTGAAGATTTTTTTTCATGGGGATGTCTCCTTAACGGACAGGACTGCTGTCTGGATGTTCCGGATTTGTAACAGTTCAGCAGAGCATGATTTTAGATTAAAAATATTGTAACAACAATGCCGTGAAAGCGCAAATTATTTCTTGTAGAAACTATGGAAAAGTAACAGTTTAGCAGTGGCTGAACTGTTTTGAATTCATTCAGTAGAAAATAAAAATTGCGAACAGAAGCGTTTCGTATTATCAAATGTGTCGTAAAACCCCTTGCTTCAGCTATGGGGATATAAGACACGTTCATCGAATTTACGCAAATAATTGAAGATGAACAAAAAATGGTTGTATTTAATGAAAATATTTAGTATAGTATAGATATGAATAAAACATATAAATCAAACAACAATGTTGTCTGTTCCTGTAAGTACCATGTACAGCGTGGTGCCCGAAGTATAGACGTAAAGTTTTAACAGATCAACAGGCAGTATATTGAAAACCGGAAAACCTCACAACGACAAAAGGACAAACAGGGCTAATGAAAAAAGGTGTTAAATTCAGGATCTATCCGAATAGGGAACAGAAAAATTTAATCAATCAAACATTTGGATGCTGCAGATTCATCTACAACAAAGGTCTTGCTATGCGTAACGAAGCCTATCAGAATGGCAATAAAATCGGCTATTCACAGACTTCTGCTATGCTGACGGAAATGAAAAAGTGTGACGATTTCAGTTTTCTGAAAGTGGTAGATTCGATCGCCCTGCAGCAATCCCTGCGGGATCTGGACAGAGGTTTTGTAAACTTTTTCCAGAAACGTGCTGCACACCCGGTATTCAAAAGCAAGCACAATCACCATCAATCTTACCGAACGATAAACCAGAGCGATAATATCCGCATTGTCGGGAGATATATCAAGCTTCCGAAACTGGGCTATGTAAAAGTGCGCCAGTCGATGGAAATTGGGCATATCAACAATGTTACGGTAGAACGTACTCCTGCCGGGAAATATTTTGCAGTGCTTAACGTGGAATTTGAGCCAATCTCAAAACCGAATGGTGGTGGTGAGATCGGGATTGATGTTGGTATCACAGAATTTTATTCCGATAGTAATGGGAATATGGTGCCAAATCCAAGATATTTGGAACGCAGCATGCGTAAACTGGCCAGAGAACAGCGAAAACTATCCCGCAAACAAAAAGGTTCTAAAAACCGCGAAAAACAGCGTAAAAAAGTGGCCTTAGTCCATGAACAGGTTACAAATCAAAGAAATGATTTTCTTCAAAAACAATCTGCCATGCTGATACGTGAAAACCAAACCATCTGCATCGAAGACCTGAAAGTGAAGAATATGATGCGTAACCATAAGCTTGCCAAAGCAATCGCAAGCGTGTCATGGTCAAAGTTTTTTGACATGCTCGAATATAAAGCCGCATGGTACGGCAATAACATCATCCGGATACCGACCATGTATCCGAGTTCTCAGACCTGCTCCTGCTGTGGATATAAAAATCCACTGGTGAAGAATCTGGCAGTACGTGACTGGGAATGTCCGGAATGTCATGCAAAACATAACCGGAATACGAATGCCAGCATAAACATCCTGAGAAAAGGACTTCAGATGAAGTTAACATAAATACATATCAAACTGCACCGTAGGGCATACGGGAACAGTATAATCCAGCTTGTGGACACTGTGTAAGACGTTGAGGTACCGTAAGGTATCAGCCAATGCAGTAGTGGTTGAAGCAAGAATCCCCTGTTTCAGCTGTGGGGAGTGTCAAACTTAGCCAAAATACGGGTAATGTCTCATTTAGGGAAATATAAATGGGAGCAATGTTTGCTCTAAAGTGAGGAAAAGATTATGGGAAATGACAAAAGAGAAAATCTGCTTATAAAGAAGACTGCTCCTTTTCTGGTGCTTCTGGCGGGGATTTTGTGGGGGACTATGGGATTGTTTGTCCGGACGTTAAATGGAAAAGGATTGAATACCATGGAAATTGTGGCCCTTCGTTCCATTGTGACCTGCGCTGTTTTGTTTTTATTTTTGTTGGTCTATAACAGGCAGATGTTGAAAATCCGATTGAAAGATGTCTGGTGTTTTGTTGGAGCGGGATTGTTCAGTATTGTTTTCTTTAATTATTGCTATTTTAAAGCGATTACCATGACATCTTTGTCTGTGGCTGCGGTGTTGCTGTATACTGCACCGGTAATGGTAATGATCATGTCCTATTTCCTGTTTCATGAAAAGTTTACCAGGAGAAAAGTGGTGGCTGTAGTGCTTACATTTCTGGGCTGTGTGCTGGTAACGGGAATTGCCGGAAATGGTGCTGTCACCCAAAGGAATTTTAGTGGGACTGGGAGCTGGATTTGGCTATGCATTATATTCGATTTTTGGAAAATTTGCGATTGAAAGAGGATATCATTCCTTTACGATTTCGTTTTATACTTTTTTGATGGCAGCGATTGGTTCTGTTCCACTGGCAGATCGTGAAGGATTGATTACTGCAGTAGTACAGGAAAAATTCATGTTTGCATTTATGATTATTTTCGGGTTGGTAAGTACGGTGATTCCGTATCTGACTTATACCATGGGACTGAAATATATGGAAAATGGCAAGGCTTCGATTTTGGCTTCGGTGGAGCCGGTGGTGGCTACTTTGCTGGGAATTGTACTGTTTCATGAAAGTATGACATTGACAGGTGTGCTGGGAGTTGTACTGGTGTTAGTGGCTATCAGTATTTGTCAGGAGAAAGAATAAAATGTGAGGAAGACAGATGACACTTCAACAATTAAGATATGTTACAACAGTGGCTGCAGCAGGTTCCATGAATGAGGCGGCAAGAACACTTTTTATTTCTCAGCCCAGCCTTTCTGGTGCGGTGAAGGAGCTGGAGGAGGAAGTAGGGATTGAGATTTTTAAACGGACCAATAAGGGGGTTCGGCCTACACCGGAGGGGGAAGAATTTCTGGGATACGCTCGTCAGCTGATGGAGCAGTATCAGTTGATGGAGGACCGCTATATTCGCCGGGCTAAGGTAAAAAAGAAATTCAGTGTTTCCATGCAGCACTACAGCTTTGCGGTAAAAGCATTTGTAGAGCTGGTGAAACAGTTTGGTATGGATGAATATGAATTTGCTGTTTATGAAACAAAAACCAGTGAGGTCATTGCAGATGTGCGGAATTTTAAAAGTGAGCTGGGAATTTTATTTCAGAGTGATTTTAACCAAAAAGTCCTCTCCAAAATTTTAAAAGAAAATAATCTGGAATTTCATGCCTTGTTTTCCTGTGGGGTGTATGTTTATCTGTGGGAAGGGCATCCGCTGGCAAAGCAGCCGGTGATTTCCATGGAAGAACTGAAAGAATATCCCTGTCTGATGTTTGATCAGGGAGACAGCAATTCATTCTTTCTGGCTGAAGAAATGATGAGTACTTATGAATATAAAAGGATGATTCGGGCAAATGACCGGGCTACCATGCTGAACCTGATGATTGGTTTAAATGGATATACGTTATGTTCCGGAATTATCTGCGAGGAATTGAATGGAAGCCAGTACCGGGCCGTTCCGCTGGTGGAGCAGGAGCGGATGACCATCGGTTATATTCAGCGAAATGGTGTGATGATCAGTCCTTTGGGAAAGAAATATCTGGAAGAAATCCGAAAATATGAAAAACTTGTGCTGTAAAATTGATAACAGACAGCTGGCTATAGGAAAAACTTATAACCAGCTGTCTGTTTTTCGTATTAGACAAAGGGGATGGAAACGTATACAATTACCTTGTAAACAGATAGGAAAAGTTAGAAAGACTAGAGCGAATGTTAATAGCGTATTTTAACAGAAAGCCGCTCGCTAAGTGCCGACGTTTGACCAAAGGTCTCCTTAGCAATGAGGTCTGTAATTCCGCCAGTTACGCTTTTATAAAAAGCCAGGCAGTACTCAGATAAAGTTCGTTCCAGGTAATAAAAATTAAGAAGAATAATAAGATAGGAGAATAGAAAGATGAGTAAGAAGACAAGAGCAGAAAGAAATTTTAAATTTGAAACATTACAATTACATGTAGGACAGGAAGCGCCGGATCCGGCTACTGGGGCGAGAGCTGTTCCGATTTATCAGACGTCATCTTATGTATTTAATAATTCTGCGCATGCAGCGGCTCGTTTTAATCTATCGGATTCTGGTAATATTTATGGGAGACTGACAAATCCTACGGAGGATATTTTTGAACAGAGAATTGCGGCGCTGGAAGGTGGTGTGGCGGCTCTGGCGGTGGCTTCTGGTGCAGCGGCTATTACTTATACGTTCCAGAATCTGGCGCAGGCAGGAGATCATATTGTGTCTGCGAAAAATATTTACGGCGGTTCTTTTAATCTGCTGGCTCATACGCTGCCTCAGTATGGCATTACTGCGACATTTGTGGATATTTTTGATTTGAATGCAGTGCGCAGCGCTGTTCAGGAGAATACAAAAGCGATTTTTATTGAAACTCTGGGAAATCCCAATTCCGATGTGGTGGATATTGAAACCATTGCACAGATTGCTCATGAATATAAAATTCCGCTGGTGGTTGATAATACTTTTGCAACACCTTATCTGGTTCGTCCCATTGAGTATGGAGCAGATATTGTGGTGCATTCTGCTACGAAATTTATTGGCGGACATGGAACAACCATTGGAGGTGTTGTGGTGGACAGCGGAAAATTTGACTGGGAAGCTTCCGGCAAGTTCCCGTCTCTGGTGGAGCCCAATCCCAGCTATCATGGCATCAGCTTTACAAAAGCGGTGGGTGCAGCAGCCTTTGTAACGAAAATCCGTGCCATTTTGCTTCGTGATATGGGAGCAACCATTTCACCGTTTCATTCGTTCCTGTTTCTGCAGGGACTGGAAACCTTATCTCTGCGTGTGGAACGTCATGTGGAAAATGCGCTGAAAGTAGTGGAATATCTGAACCATCATCCTCAGGTAGAAAAGGTGCATCACCCCTCTGTTACGGATGATCCGAAACAGAAAGAGCTTTATGCAAAATATTTTCCGGGCGGCGGAGGCTCCATTTTTACCTTTGAAATCAAAGGTGATGCTGCCAAAGCGCAGGAATTTATTGATAATCTGGAGTTGTTCTCCCTTCTGGCCAATGTGGCAGATGTAAAATCACTGGTCATTCATCCGGCAACCACCACACACAGCCAGTGTACCGCAGAAGAACTGGAAGACCAGGGGATTAAGCCCAACACCATCCGTCTTTCCATTGGTACGGAAAATATTGCGGATATCATTGAGGATCTGGAAGAAGCCTTCCGGGCGGTGGAAGATTAGAACGTGTCTGAAAGATATTTGCATCGTAATTATAAAGGTACTGAATAATTACGACACATTTATAAAAAAAGTGTAAAATTTATAAAGAAGGAATCGTATCTATTGTCAAAAAACAGGCAAAAGAGTATAATATAACCGTTTAGGCCAATTAAAACATGAATCAATCTGGTCTGTACTCAGGAGACAGGAACAGTTTTCGAATACGGCAGATGCTGTGCGAAACATGTGAAATGAAAAACAGGAGGAACCGTTATGGCGAATCAGAACGGAAAAAAGAAGCTGAATGTTGCCAGAATCGTATTGATTGTGCTGGTGGTTTTGGCTGGTCTTACGGTATTTGTACTTTCTATGTCAAAGCCGGAGAAGGAAGTAGATCCTAATTTTAATATTACAATTCAGACGGAATCTGGTGAAAATGAATCAGATGAGTATGGAAATCTGAAGGATGAATCAAAAGAAGTGTATCCCGTCAGTGAACTGGAGTCACTGGATGTAGATGTATTTGAAGATGAAGATTGGGTGCATTATCTGTTGATCGGTATTGATAATCGTACGGATACCTTTGAGGGGGGACGAAGCGATGCGCTGATGATTTTTTCAGTAAATGAAACCAGCGGAAGAATCGTTCTTTCATCCATGCCCCGTGATACGCTGGTATATATTAATGGCAAAGGTTATGATAAGATCACGCATACCTACGCATATGGAAAGGCGAAACTGCTGGTTGAGACAGTAGAAAGAAACTTTGATATTAATATTAAGCATTATTTTACAATCAACTTTGCCGGTATGAAGAAGGTTATCGATGCTCTGGGCGGTGTTGAGATTGAACTGACCCAGAAAGAAAGTGATCATATGCTCAATTTCTTTAGCGTAGGAGGCACCACTGCTGGTGTAAATAATCTGACCGGTGAACAGGCACTGACTTTCTGCCGTATCCGTAAAATCGACAGTGACTTTGAGAGAACCAGAAGGCAGTATGATGTTCTGATGGCTATTTACGATAAAGTAAAAGTGATGTCCCCTGTGAAATATCCTTCACTGATCACTGCCATGTATGATTATTTCTACACGGACTGCAGCCTGGCTGAGTGTATTGACATTGCTCAGGCATTGATGAATATGGGAGCAGATTCCATTGAGAATGTCAAACTGATTCAGGAAGAAAGCGGAACCGGACGCAAGATCAACGGAACTTATTACTATGTAGTAAATGACATGGTCGAAACCATGAAAACCTGGAGAGAATATATGGATGTAACCAATTATGAACCCTCCGAAGGCATGGTGGAAATTTCCGATTATGTAAAATATAACTATTAAGATATACAACGAAATCAGAATATAGAACAAAGATAAAGAGACAGTTCGGCATGGCCAGAGCTGTCTTTTTTAGGTTTGCGCGCCATGGGCGCGCTCTAATGGATCCCCTTGTATCGTTCAGTAAGCAATCTTTTCCAAAAAACTACAAATCTTTGCTGGATTGAGTGAAATCCGTTTAGCAAAATCAAAAATGCTCACAATTTTTACATTTTTTCACAAAGTATTTTACGTGTCCCATACAATTTTTACCAGATGAAGATAGTTTTTTACATTTCGAAAACGTACAATAAACATATCTGTTCGGCAGAAATTATGCTTTGCTCAGGAATTGGATTTGGCAGGCATTCGTAAGTTTGATCAAAATACCCTGAAGGGCACATGGTCATACTCTGCCGAATCGTTACCGCTAAAATAAAGCAGAAATCTTTAGGAGATATTACAATGGCAGGTCTTACATTAAGAAATGTATGTAAACAATATGAGAACGGTTTTCGTGCCGTATCAAATTTCAATCTGGAAATCAAAGATCAGGAATTTATCATTTTTGTTGGTCCTTCCGGCTGTGGAAAGTCAACCACACTTCGTATGATCGCCGGTCTGGAAGAGATTTCCGATGGTGAATTATGGATTGGAAATGATCTGGTAAACTACAGAGAATCCAAAGACAGGGATTTGTCCATGGTTTTTCAGAACTATGCGCTGTATCCCAATATGACGGTATATGACAATATTGCATTTTCTTTGCAGGTAAGAAGAGTACCGAAGAAGGAAATTGATAAAAAAGTTCATGAAGTGGCTCAGATTCTGGAAATTGAGCATCTGCTGAGTCGAAAGGCAACCGATCTTTCAGGCGGACAGAAACAGCGTGTGGCCATTGGCAATGCCATTATCCGTAAGCCCAATGCACTGCTGATGGATGAACCCCTGTCCAATCTGGATGCGAAGCTGCGTGCGAAAATGCGTGTGGAACTGGCAAAATTACATAAACGTCTGGAAACCACCATTATCTATGTAACCCATGATCAGACAGAGGCCATGACTCTGGGTGACCGTATTGTGGTTATGAACAAAGGCCGGATTCAGCAGGTAGATACTCCTTCCATGTTGTATGAACATCCGGACAATCAGTTTGTAGCAGGATTTATCGGTTCTCCTTCCATGAATTTCTTTAAAATGGATGTGAAGAATCATAAAGATTCCAATTCTGTTGCTCTGGAAGGTGAAAAAATTGCTCTGGAGAAAATGAGCGGATACAAAGCAAGAATTCTGAGACAGGAGTATATGATCCGCCAGGTAATTCTTGGTATCCGTCCGGAACATATTTATACCAAAGATGCGTATGAAGCCATGGAAAATAAAGAAAATCTCATGCCGGCAGAAGTAAAAATCGAGGCAAAAGAGCTGTTGGGTGCAGAGACCATTCTGTATTTCTGTGTGGCAGGAGAGCGTTATTGTGCAAAAGCAGCTCCGGATTTTAAGGGAGAAGAAGGGGATCAGGTAACCTTGTTCTTTGACCTGAATAAAGCACACTTTTTTGATCCGGAAAAAGGTTTTAACATCATTCATCAGTTTCAATAAAATCCGTTTCAGTAGAGCAAAACAGTTATTATAAGTAAAATTTGGAGGAGCATTATGAAGAAGAATCAGTCAATTCTGAAGAGAATTGAACCGTATGCTTTTTTACTGCCCTGTCTGGCAGTATTTGCAGTCTTTTTGTTTTATCCTTTTGCGAAAACCATTTATCTGAGTCTGTTTAAGACCAATAAAATGGGTGAAGCAAAGATTTTTGTTGGCCTTGAAAACTACATCAACCTGTTTACCAGTGAGTCTTTCTGGAACAGTTTAATGGTAACCGTAATTTTTGTGGTGATCGTGGTAGCCATCAGTATGGCGCTGGGACTCATTGGTGCAGTTCTTTGCAACCGGACTTTCCCTGGAATTCGTTTTTTCAGTACTGCGTACGCACTTCCCATGTCCATTGCATCCGCGTCTGCAGCCATGATTTTTAAAATTATGCTGCATCCTTCTGTGGGTATTGTAAATAAGATTCTGGGTGTGGATATTAACTGGGTCAGTGATCCGAAATACGCGCTGGTCTGTGTGGCAATTCTGACCGGCTGGCTGAACAGTGGTATTAATTTCCTGTATTTTTCAGCGGGCTTAAGTAACATCGACGATTCCATTTATGAACGTGCGTCTGTGGATGGTGCCAATGCGGTTCAGAAATTCTTCCGCCTGACCATTCCCAATCTGGAGCCTATTATCTTCTATACATTGGTAGTAGATATTATTCAGGCTTTTCAGTCCTTTGGACAGGTAAAAATCCTGACACAGGGCGGTCCCGGTGAATCCACCAACCTGATCGTTTATTCTATTTATCGTGATGCATTCTTTAACTATCGTTTTGGTACTGCAGCAGCAGAATCCATCGTTCTGTTTCTGATTATCATGTGCCTGACCCTGATCATGTTCAAGGTAGAAGGCAAAGGAAAGGGAGGAAAGTAAAATGACCGGCCAGAATGTTATCAGTGCGGAAAAGTTGAAAGAACTTCAATATCGTATGGATAAGGAAGCAAAGAGAAAGAAACAGATAAAATCAGCGCTGCTGTTTTGCGTGAATGTAGTCTTTGCATTTCTGATCCTGACACCTCTGCTTTATGCAGTAAGTATTGCATTTATGCCCTCCAGTGAGTTATTTACACTGGATTTGAACCTGTTCCCCAAGGAACCCACACTGGAAAACTTTAAAAATGCGCTGGAACGGATTCCTCTGCTTCGGTTTGTTGGAAACTCCTTTCTGGTGGCAGGTCTGATCACCATTGGACAGATTATTTCCTGTGCTTTAGCGGCATTTGCTCTGCATTTCCTGGATTTTAAAGGAAAAAATGTGGTATTTATGCTGATTATGGCAACTATGATGCTGCCCGGCGAAGCAACCATTATTTCCAATTATCTGACCATTTCCAGCTGGGGATGGCTGGATACCTATCAGGCGCTGATCGTACCGTATCTGACCTCTGCCATGGGAATTTTCCTGTTCCGTCAGTTCTTCCAGTCTTTCCCCATGTCTTTGTATGAGTCTGCAAAGCTGGATGGCTGCGGCAACCTGCGGTTTATCGTTTCCATTCTGCTGCCTCTGATGAAGTCTGCCATCGGTGCCATGGCTGTATACACTTTCATCAATGCATGGAACATGTATATGTGGCCCCTGCTGGTAACCGGTTCTGACAGCATGAGAACCGTTCAGATTGGTATCAGTATGCTGGACAGCGTGGATTCTCAGTCTCTGACGTTAATGGTGGCGGGCGTTGTTATGATCATTATTCCTTCCCTGTTAATCTTTATTGTGGGACAGAAGCAGCTGATCAAAGGTATGTTCTCCGGCGCTGTAAAGGGCTGATGGAGTGTAGTAATTCTTCAGACGGATATGGATTCAGAGGTTCTCTGAATCCTGACCGGGCTGAAATTATATAAATAAATGGAAGCATCTGTTAAAGCAGAGATTCCTGTTAAGCGCAGATATTTCCTGTTAAATGAAAAACACAAATCGATTGAAAAATGACTTAAGGAGAAACAATCATGAAAAGAAGAGTCACAGCAGCCGTTATGGCAGCCATGATGGCAATGACCGCATTTACCGGATGCGGAAACAGTGCAGCAAATGATGAAACCAACGCAAAGGCAGATACATCCAGTGATACTGCAGCAGTTGCAGGTGAAGTAGATGTAACTGGTACAGAAATTACTTTCTGGCACGCTATGGGCGGTGTCAATGGAGAAGCTCTGGATTATCTGGTAGAAAAATTCAATGCGGAAAACGAATATGGTATTAAAGTGGTATCGGAATACCAGGGTTCTTACGATGATGCGTTAAATAAATTAAAGAGTGCGCAGATGGGTAACATGGGTGCAGATTTGGTTCAGGTTTATGATATCGGTACCAGATTTATGATCGATTCCGACTGGATCATTCCCATGCAGAACTTTATGGATAAGGATGAATACGATATTAACCTGGAAACCAATATCGCGGCATACTATACAGTAGATGATACATTATATTCCATGCCCTTTAACAGCTCAACTCCCATTCTGTACTACAATGCAGATATGTTTGAAGCAGCAGGTATTACGGAAATTCCCACAACATTTAACGAAATTCTGGAAATTTCCGATGATTTACAGACCAAGGGCGGTGCTTCTGAAGTGCTTTCCATGGGTATTTACGGATGGTTCTTTGAACAGTTCCTGTGCAAACAGGGTCTGAGCTATGCTGACAATGGAAACGGACGTGAAGGTGCAGCGACTGCTGTAGAATTTGATACCAACGGCGGTGCGCTTCAGATTCTGGAAGCATGGAAGACTTTATATGATGAAGGTGTTGCTCCCAACGTAGGCCGCGGCGGTGACGCAGGTCTGGCGGATTTCTCCTCTGGAAAGGCAGCCATTACACTGGGTTCTACCGCATCTTTGAAACAGATTCTGGAAGATGTAAATGGCAAATTTGAAGTTGGTACTGCATATTTCCCTGCAACAGGCGATGATGACGAAGGCGGCGTATCCATCGGTGGTGCATCTTTGTGGGCACTGGACAATGGCGACCAGCAGAAAGCAGCAGCAACCTGGGAATTCATCAAATTCCTGGTATCTGCAGAATCTCAGGCATACTGGAATGCACAGACCGGTTACTTCCCTGTAACAACCGATGCATATGAAGAAGATGTTTTCAAAGAAAATGTAGCAGAATATCCTCAGTTCCAGACTGCCATCGACCAGTTACATGATTCCGCACCGGAATATGCAGGTGCACTGCTGAGTGTATTCTCTGAAGCAAGATCCGTTGTAGAAACTGAAATTGAAAATATGCTGAACGGAAAGCAGAGTGCAGAAGAAGCAGTAGAAAAGATGGCAAAAGATATTAATGCAGCCATTGAAGATTATAACCTGGTAAATGAGTGATACATATTAGAAAAGTGAGAAAAAATGTGTATAATGACTAAAATTTGGGGGCATAGAGGTGCCTCCGGGTATGCGCCTGAAAATACGCTGGATGCTTTTGCGCTGGCTTTGAGGCAGGGGGCCGATGGTGTTGAGCTGGATGTACAGCTGACAAAAGATGGGCAGCTGGTGGTTATTCATGATGAACGGATCGACCGCACCAGCAATGGAACTGGTTTTGTAAGAGATTATACCCTGGCAGAGCTGAAAGGCTTTTGTTATAACCGGACCATTTCCGGCTATCAGGCAGTCAACA
>JBGVFN010000224.1:0-4614 GCA_045121095.1 Lachnospiraceae bacterium
AATGGAATCCTACTGGCGGTTTCTTGTTCGATATGTACGGTATGTACGATGCTTTCCGGTCCCTTATGCATCGGACACATCGCACATACCGAACGGGTTCTGGATAACCTCCAGAATAATCAGTTTTTCGTTTCCTGAACGACTTTTGGAAACATTGATTCCAAAGAACTCCCTCAAATTTTCCTTTTCATTGTTCAGTTTCCTCGAGAGGGAGTTAGGTTTGATCCTAAGTTTCGGATCAATCTGCTTCAATACGTCCAGCAGCGTCTGTGCTGCGCCCTGCCATGACGGCTGGTTGGCCATAAGCTCTGAGATTGCCAGAAAAACCGGATCCGAAGCCTCAGGTGGCTGCTCATCTTCATAACCGGCATACTCCCAGCACATGGTTTCTTTGTCCTGGCGGAGCAGGATCCTGGCATCTTCAAAATCCCGGCTGGTCATATTCAGGGATGCTTCCGGAAGCAGCCGTTTGGGACGCTCCAGTACCATCGCGCCGTCAGCGCACCCCATGATTCCGTTGGTACCGGAGATCATTTCCATGATATCCTGGGACTCCTGTTTTCTGGTGTGGTGCACCAGAACGATGGCAATATCATATTGCTCGGCCAAATGCTTGAAGACCGTCATGCAGGCATAATCATCGGCATAGACGCTGCTGCTCCAGCTGATATCCCGAACCTTAATTAATGTGTCTATGATAATCAGCTTGGTTTTGGGATTGTGCCGCATGTAGTTGTGGATTTGCTTTTCAAAACCGTTTCCTATCAGTTCTGCTTCGGTCGCAAAGGTGATATTTCCGGTTTCTCCATCACAGATCCGTAAAAGGCGGGACTGGATTCTACGCAGAGTATCTTCCAGAGAAAGGTACAGAACATCACCTTTAACGGTCTTTCGATCCCACAGGGGGAGTCCCGTACTGATATGGTGGGCAATCTGCAAAACCAGCCAGGACTTACCGATTTTGGAAGCACCGGCAAGAATATAAAGTCCAGAGGCAAGCATACCTTCGATTAATTCCTGAAGAGGCGGAAAGTCCATCTGGATTAGTTCCTCAGCGGTGAAGGTGCTTAAAGTGGTAATTTGAATGCCCAGCTTACGGCAGATATCCACAATTGCCTGCTCATCGGTGTTCATCCTGTAATATTCTTTGGCAAATCGAATGGCATCGCCGATTTCCATGCATACTGTACAACGCCAGTTTATGGTGGGAGGCTCAACCGGATAAGTTATAATTTCTGCTTTCTTTCCGCAGCAGGGGCAAATTGTCGTTGGCCTTATTGGACTGGAGTTATCCAACGGAAGATTGGATTTTTTCAGATATTCCGTCAACCTGTCCTTTACCTTAAGTCGGAAATCCTCCAGAATTTCTTTATCCATTCATACCGCACTCCGTATTCTGATCCTTCCATTCCAGGAATTTATCTCTTGGAACGACCATCCTCTTGCCAATCCGGATAACCGGAAAATCTGCCCGATGCATCAGGGTATAGGCACTGGCCCTGGAGATGTTCATGACTGCCTGGATATCCTCTGCATTCAGCATCAGAGGGAGGTCTTCGTAATTGGTGTACTTTTTCATTTTGTTGTGCTCCTTTCATTGTCCGCTTTTGACTGCGGTTTGGGTATCTTTATTTATGATTTTGTGGGGCGATAATCGCCATTTTGGCAAGGGGGGAGGGTTCCCCCCTGCCGGATCATGATCTCCTTTCCTGCAGCATCAAATGCTGTTACTCGGATAATCCGTACTATCTATGTTGTATATCAAATCCCCCAGACCCATTTGGTCCAACGTGTGGCCAAATAAAAAGCAGCAAACCGTTAGAACTCGGTCTGCTGTTCCAGATATTAGGGATATGATCATGAAATTGCATATTTATGGGCTGATGCATCAGCTACGTTCAAACAAATCGGTATATACATCATCAATATTATGGGTGCGGAAATGTACATTCTGATGCTCATTAAAAATATCCAGGTATGCTCTCAATAAGGGAAGCTGCTCCTGGTAACAGTCGATAAGATAGTTGTGCTGGGGTCTGGAATGCATGGCAATTTTAAACCGGACCAGTCTGCACAGATCACCATCCAAATGAGAAAAACAGTAGGTGTTTTCTTCAACATCACATGCATCATACTCAAAGCTGGAATACTCAGACCAAGGCATCAGATCCAGGTCTGCATAAAGCCAGTTCCATAATTCGGATCGCCAATCCCGGCGGGTTAAAATCTGCAGCATTTTCTGCCCCATAGTATTCATGGGAATAAAATGAACATGCCGATATACCGTATCCAGCCGATGCTTCTTACGGTGATGAAGAAAAGCATATTCCATCGTACGCTGTGCGATGAGGAGATTCCGACCAAACAGAATTGCGGATTTAGAGGCAGTTACCTTGGGATAAGGGTAGAAGATATCCTCAAGAAGCATCCTCGCTTTCACTTCCCCCTGTCCGTTCCACTGCATGGCCTGATCCATGGTGTTGTATACTGCATAGGAGCCGTTGGGATAAACAATGGCACCAACGAGTCTGGTAAAATCAGTCTTACGGTGCTCATCTTCAAAGAATCCCTTGACTGCTCTGGCATCATAAAACAGAGGGGCTTCAACCTGCTGGTAACGCACATGCTTATCGTGTAAATCCTCCAAAGCCCATTTACGGATCTCTACTCCGGAGTTCATACACATGGCTGCTGCCTCGGCAACACGGTGATTTCGGATAATGTGTGCCTCAGAACCGGAAAAACGGTGTCCTTCAAAGTCAGCAAAATAAAAGGACTGGGCAGAAATGTCGACAGCGCTTAACGCGGAAATCGCAGACCTGTGCAAGCGAATGGTTTTATTCCGACCTTTTCCGGAAACCGTCAGCATCTGAAACCGCTTGACATCACCGGTGGCAGAGATGCAGAAATCCTGGGGCTGCTGAAGCTCATAGATCAGCTTGGTCCAGGACTGCTTGTTTCCAAGAATCCCCAGAGAGCACATAGGGAATTCTCCTACATTGGCCAGCAGCATGAGCAGACCATAAACACGGGTTTCGTTACGAACATAAATCATAGATTGTCTCCTTTTCATAAATAGTAATGGCTCCTGCATATTGCAGGAGCCATTGTTTAACAGTTAAATATTCTTTTGGCGATCTTCCGGAATCTGCTGGATCACAGGAAAGCCTTCTGCAGGCATTTCATTTTCCAGACGAAGCCATTCAGAAAAATCTTCTTTGGGTAACACATAGACCTCCGTACAGCTTTTATTCCCTGTGGCACAGCAGTGGTAAACAGAGCAATGATTCGGAGAATCGTCTACCATTGTAAAAAATGCAACGGCATCTGTAACGCTTTTGGTTTCTACATTGTCATAGTCGCGGTAGTATGTTACAGGACGATCACGGCTGTATACATGCCGGAAGATTAAAACGCAATTATCATACCGCATAAAATTCTTCCCGGAAAAGAAATTGCGCATGGCCGGATAAATGATACTGCGGATATAGGCTTTGTTTGCAGTATCCTTGGTTTTAGCAAGCGGCTCCAGGCGAAGCAGAAACCAGCCGTTGCCTGTGAAACCGATTTCAACCGGATGTGTGGCTTCAATAATTTTCTCAAGGTTCTCTTCTACATTGGGATGCCCGGTGGATATCGCAAGGGTTCGGCCAAAAACAGCATGGTTATTCAGAGACGCAATTACCATCTCCAGCCGTCTGTTTGCGAGGTCTGTATTGCCTGTAGTATAATCCACCAGGATCTGTTCCATTTTGTCCTGACACATATGAAGCTGTGTCAGAAGTTGTTTAATGTCTGTAATTACGGGATTTTTTGCCAATCATTGGTACCTCCTAAAGTTATGATTTTTGATGTATTCATTATGATTACTACATATGATCACCTCCTTCTGCAGAAAAAGGGCACAAAAAAAGCGCCGTCTTCTGAAGCTTTTGCTTCATGAAGCAGCGCACGTTTCGGTATGAATAACTGGATACAATTTTTGATGGTAGTATTATAACACATCTCGATTCACTAGTTGTTCCCTTTTTTGTTTCCTTTTTGTTCCGCTGAAATTCTCTTTGATTTTTTAGCTAAAAATGTCAAATTCAGTGTAAAAAGGGACCTCTCAATAAAACGAGAAGTCCCTCTGAGCAGCAATTTTAGGATGTTAGGAAACGTTGTTCTCAGAACCCAAGTATCCATGCTAGAATTATAACACATTTTGATTCCCGTGTCGTTCCCTAATTTTTCCCGTTTTTTTCCCGCTTTTTTCCCGGATTTTTCCCGGATTATTCCCGAATTTTTCCCGGGTTAATTTGTCGGAAACGGACGTTTCTGTAAATATTTTAGGCTTGACTGCAGTTAAAAGGAACCTGTGAATACGGCCTTCAATCAGCCCATTGTTATCTAACATATTTTGTGCCTGCAGGAGACGATCCAGGCAGCGATCCACGGAGAAGTCCGGGAACTCCCATTCGATGATCCGGGCGAACCAGACCAGTGCTCCCACATCATAGAACCGGATCGGCCGGAAGCACTCTCGTCCATCCAAAATCTCAAAACCAGTCTGGGAGAAACGATCTGCAGCAATATTCAGATACTGATCCGGAAAAGGCAGATCAGTCTGACCGC
>JBGVFN010000225.1:0-4026 GCA_045121095.1 Lachnospiraceae bacterium
TTCAATATATTTAAAAATGCAATTATATTTCTCATGCATTTTTATTTTCCATTCCTTTCATTTACTGGAACAACCATCCCGTATCCAGAACTATCTTACTCCCAACCATCCTTCCATTACAATTTTTCTCAGTTCCTCGGAATCCGTTGGACGAAATCCTCCCAAATAGCTTTTAAATTAATCCATGCGGGATAAAAAAAATCTCTCGATAAAGAACTATACCAAAGTTTCTTTTATCGAGAGATTTTTCACGTTTTACTCAAATTTGATTTTATTCATAATTTCTAATATTTTATCTGCAATGTTTTTCTGTACATATATGCTATTCAAACGTCACCTTACCCGTTTCAATATCATAAACTGCTGCAAGAATCTCCAGTTTTCCTTCTTCTTTCAATTCGGAGAGAACCGGACTCTTCATAAGTTTCTTCACACTGTTTTTTG
Organism: Lachnospiraceae bacterium; assembly: GCA_045121095.1. GTDB lineage: Bacteria > Bacillota > Clostridia > Lachnospirales > Lachnospiraceae > TWA4. Next base: position 445 of record JBGVFN010000225.1, read on the forward strand.
CATTCAGCCATTCACAGATTCTGGGATTGGTTTCTTTCTTAATTGCCCATTTAATCTCATCAGTGATATAACGCACGCTGTGTTCGCCGTCTCCGTGAAGTGCTGAATGAACGGCTCCACAATGGGTGTGTCCTAAAACCACGATCAAAGGGGTTCCCAGATGTTCTGCTGCATATTCGGCAGAGCCCGTTTCAAAGTTTCCGATCAGATTGCCCGCATTTCGAATTACAAATAATTCTCCCAGTCCTGCCGAAAAAATATGTTCCGGGGGAACTCTGGAATCTCCACAGGTAATAATTACCGCATAGGGTTTCTGTCCTTTTTCGCAAAGTTCCTGACGCAGCTCATTGGTAAATACTGCAGGATTGCTTTGATTTACTACATACTGTGCATTTCCACATTTTAATTGTTCTAAAGCTTTTTTGTACATCCTTTTATTTTGCCATAATGTTACGTCAAATGGCTTCTCCTTTGTATATTTTTAATCAATTTCCGTTGCCCCGTGCAGAAACCGATTTATTGTAATATATCACAATTTTGTCTTTGTGTCTATTTCAATATTTATACAAAAGCACAACTTAGTATTCAATGTGGCATCTTATTTTTGTAGTTTTTTCATATATTTTTATTAATATTCTCGCATATATTAGACACACTAATCAGGCAACCACCACTTCAAGTGGTGGTTTGCCAATAGCCCTATAAGGGCTGATTACATGCACACCTAAAAGGTGGCATCACAAGCCATATTACTGGCAACCGCTAAAGCGGCTTATTTACCTGTTTCTTCTCTCTGGGCTTCTTCTTCCTGCTCTTTAATATATTTCTTAATTGCATCTTCGGTCACATTGCCAACTGTTGACACATAATAACCTCTTGCCCAGAAACTTCTGTCCCACTTGCTTCCTAACTCCGGATATTTGTCAAATATCATCAAAGCACTTTTTCCTTTCAGATACCCAACAAAATCGGATACACTGTATTTCGGTGGCAATTCCACACATAGGTGTACATGGTCTGAACACACAGCTCCTTCCACTATTACCACCTTTTTATACTCACACAGCTTTCTTATGATATCTCTCACATCGCTTTTCAGCCTTCCCAGAAGAACCTTTCTCCGATATTTCGGAATAAACACGATATGATACTGGCATTTCCATTGTGCATGTGCTATACTTTTACTGTACATTTGTACCGCCTCCTACTCTTGATATGGCTTGTGACACCTATATCATTATAGCGTAGGAGGCTTTTTATTTCGACCACACCCACTACGGTTTATTCCATTCGCCCCAGCATAGCTGGGGGATTGAGTTTTTCATTCAGCAGACCATCCATCATTTGTTAAACTATTACATACTGCGTTTTTTACCTGTTACCTCACTGCAATTTTCTCCAAATCCAGCCACAGCGCCGGCCGGATTCCCAAATTTTTAGCAGGTGGTTCTCCCTGTGTATCAATCAATCCCTTATACCATATAGTAGCTGCTGCATTTTCTGTTCCTTCTGTCCGCAGCCACCAGCGCATTCCGCCTTCCCGGCCACACCATATCCTTGCCGAAGGGATCAATGGAACCAGCCGCGTTTCCTGTTCTTTCAGAAATTCTTCCACTTCTTCTACACTTAAACAGAAAATCCCGGCTTCATCTTTCGGTTCCATATTCCGCACCGTGGTAACCAAAATGGCATTTTTTTCTATTTCTGTAAAACATTCTTTCAGAAACTCCCCGTTCAGCCAATTCCGCAGTTCACAATTTTCCCATAAAGGATTCTGCTGTTTGCTGTCAAATGGTCCGTATTCCATGCAATATTCCGAAAGCAGCAGCAAATGGTTTTGTTCCCGTTTTAAAACCCGCCATCCTACCGGGTCTTTTTGTTTTCGATGGACCTGCTGATTATAATGTCCAAAAGTAATCAAATCCCCTTCTTTTGCTGCCGCCAAAGCTTCCTGAGCGGTTTCTTCCAACACCCAATGCGATTGAATCGTTTCTTTCCACAATCCGGTTTCCAAAGAAAGTCCTCGTTCTCTGGCAAATTTCTCTGCAAAACTGCCTGCTTCTCCATGGATTGTCAGCGGTTCCATGCCCGGCCCTACAGCCTCTTTATTTTCCTGGGCAAAAGCAAATTTTCCGATTGCTGTAACGGAAGCAGGTATATATACATGTTCCAAATCCCAGCATTCGTAAAAGGTTCCTTCTAATGTTTCCAGTCCTTCCGGCAGCTGCAAAGAAAATAATGCATGGCAATCCCGAAAAGCAAAATCTCCCAGTATTTTTAATGCTGCAGGTAATTTTACCTCTGTCAACCTGGTACAATACGCAAAAGCACTGTCTCCAATCTGCTCTACGCAGTCCGGAATGTCCACAGATTCCAAACCGCTCATCTCAAAAGCATTTTTTCCGATTCTTTTCAATGTGGCCGGCAATTCAATGGTTTTAATACCCGATGAGCGAAATGCCCCTTCATCAATTTGTTCAAATCCGTCCGGAACAATGATTTTTTTCAGATTTACAGAGCCCCCAAATGCATCACTCCAGATTTTGTCTACATTTGATGGGATGGTATAAATATCCCCTTCTCTTGCCGGCGGATAACGAAGCAAATATTTGCCTGACTGGTCAAACAGCACCCCGTCTTTCGCAGCAAAACCAAAACGATTCTCTGCCACCTGAAATGCCTGCAATGCAAAGCATCCCTGGCAAAATTCCTCAGCAATCCTCACCAAACTCGAAGGAATCTCAATACGCTCCAGATTTCCACAGTACCGCGCGAAATCACAGCAGAGCTGAAAAATTCCTTCTTCAATCGTAACACACTTTACATATTCATTATAATTCAGCCCACTGACTGCCAGTACCCTTCTCCCAGCAATTTTAGCCGGAAAAATCACATGTTTCTCTTTTGACTCGCAATCAATGATAATCGCATTTTCATCGTCCAACAAGGCGTAAGTATAAGGCCCCTCTTTTTGCACCGGTACAGGAAACATTTGAGATTTCCACCCATCCAAATACATTCGCCCTTCTAAGATCCGTTCCGTTCCATGCCTTACTGTACGTGAAATAATATGACAGTTTTTCGCCGCCAACGCCATACGCCAGTTTTCTTTCGGTAATTCACTGGTGACATGTTGATCCATCACTTTCCACCCTCTCTAACCTCTCTAACCTTTCTATCCTTTCTATTATTCCTGCTTTTATCATTCCTGCTTTTGCGCTTCTTTCATCAATTATTCCAAACCTGTTCCACCTGCTCAATCATTCTTTATCTTTGTGCTTTAGAGCGTGTTTGAAAAAGGCTTTATGCAGAATGTGCATCCCATTTGAGATAAATTTCTCTCAAATGAAGGAGGCGTAACGGGCTACGCTGACTGAATCCGAGAAAAATTTAGCCAAAACTGAGGTGTGCAGATTGCGTGAATGATTTTTTAAACACGCTCTAGAGCGTGTTTGAAAAACATTTGAAATTGTTCATTTTAACCAAATTAATATTGAAGCGATACACAAGAACCCCAGATAGGTGTGTGCAAGCTTATCATACCGAGTCGCAATGCGACGGTAAGCTTTCAATTTAAGGAAC
>JBGVFN010000226.1:0-5555 GCA_045121095.1 Lachnospiraceae bacterium
AGACGTTTTATTTCGTATACCCAAAACCAGCTGTTTTCGTACCAGATACAGAGAAATATCCATGATTGTTGCTCATTTGTCTGAGATAGAAACTAAAAAATCCTTTATTTTAAGGAAAAAAGACTTGATTTATTAGGGAGGAAAAAATATGAAACATGTAAAGAAACTTGCCAGTGTATTATTGGCGATGGTCATGGTGATGGCTATGACAATGACTGCATTTGCAGAAGGAGAGACAACGGCCTATTCTATTACAATTAAGAATAGTACAGAAGGTCATACGTATGAAGCGTATCAGATTTTTACAGGTGATTTATCAGGTGGTGTGCTTTCCAATATTGAATGGGGAAGTGGTATTTCAGAAGAGGGTCAGACAGCATTATTATCTTTTGGAAAAGGAAACGGTGAGGCAGCATATGCTTCAGCAGCTGAACTTGCAGCAGCATTAACAGCGAATAATATTGCTGCTTTTGCAAAGGAAGCAGCTAAATATTTAGCAACATGTAGTAGTGCAGAGACTGTTACAGATGAAGGAACTTATGTTATTTTAGGATTGACAGCAGGTTATTATCTTGTGAAAGATAAGGATAAATCTTTGGATGGAACAGAAGAGACTTATACTTCTTATATTTTAAAGGTTGTAGGAAATGCTACAGTAGATCCTAAATCAAATAAGCCCACTTCTGAAAAAAAGGTTATAGATACAAATGATAGTGTAGCAAATAGTACTACTGATTGGCAGGATTCTGCTGATTATGATATCGGTGATGATGTTCCTTTTAAATTGACAGGAACCGTTGCAGCAGATTATGACTCATATACAAAATATTACTTTGCATTTCATGATAAAGAAAGTGCTGGATTAACTTTTGATCCTGAGTCTGTACATGTCTATGTAGACGATAATGAAATTACAACTGGATTTAAAGTTGTGACTGAAGGTTTGAATGATGGTTGTACATTTGAAGTGATTTTTGAAGATTTAAAACAGATTAGTAGTGTTAAAGCTGATAGTGTAATTACTGTTGAATACGAATCTGAGTTAAATAGTAATGCAGTTATTGGTTCTGCTGGTAATCCCAACGTTATGTATCTGGAGTATTCAAATAATCCTAATAGTACCCAAGAGGGAAACAATGATGATACTGGTAAAACTCCTGAAGATAAAGTCATCGTATTTACATACAAAGTTGTTGTAAATAAGGTTAATAAAGAGGGTACTGCCTTGAAAGGTGCTGGATTTACCCTTTATAAGAAAAACGTAGCTGGCGAATATGTTAAAGTTGGCGAAGAATTAACAGGTAATGAAATGACTACTTTTACATGGAGTGGTCTTGATGATGGTGATTATAAGTTATCAGAAACAACTACACCAGATGGCTACAATACAATTGCTGATATTTATTTTAAAGTTACTGCAGCACATGATGTTACATCTGATGATCCGACTTTAACATCATTATCAGGTACTGTAACAACCGGTGAAGTTACATTTACATCTACAGATTCAGAGGGTAATCAAACAGGTTCCCTTACAACTGACGTTGTCAACCAGTCCGGTACAACTCTCCCCGAAACCGGTGGCATGGGTACCACAATCTTCTACGTAATTGGTTCCATTCTGGTTCTGGGTGCAGCTGTTGTTATGATTACAAGAAAGCGCATGGCTAAATAATTAAAGATTAAAAAACTTTATCATGTAAACGGGTTATGCTGCGGGGAAATGCTTCTGCATTTCCCCGTTACCCGGATACAACAATAAGGAGAGTTCTATGAAAGCATGGATTAAGAGAAATCTTTCAAATATTATATTGGTGTCGATTTTTTTGATAGGTCTCTCCTTACTGCTGTATCCCACGTTCAGTGATTACTGGAATTCTTTTCATCAGTCAAGGGCGATTGCTTCTTATGCGGAGGCGGTGGCGCAGGTGGATGATGATACTTATGTAAAGATGCTGGAGGCTGCGAGGGCATATAATGAGAAGCTTGCGGGGAGTGAGCAGTCGTGGACGCTGTCTGAGGAGGAACGGGAGGAGTATTATGAGTTGTTAAATGTGGCCGGAAGTGGAATTATGGGATATATTGAGATTCCGTCCATTAATGTGTCGCTGCCGATTTACCATGGGGTTGATGAGGCGGTTCTGCAGATTGCGGTTGGACATATTGAGGGGTCTTCGCTTCCTGTTGGCGGTTTGGGTTCTCATTGTGTTCTTTCTGGACACCGTGGTCTTCCATCGGCCAAGCTGTTTACCAATCTGGATCAGCTGGTGGAGGGGGATGTGTTTATGATCCGTGTTCTGGATGAGACTCTGACCTATGAGGTGGACCAGATACGTATTGTGGAGCCTACGGATTTGTCCGCGCTGGAACGGGAAGATGGGAAAGATTATTGTACGCTGGTTACGTGTACGCCTTATGGTGTCAATAGTCACAGGCTTCTGGTGCGGGGACATCGGATTGAGAATCTGAAAGAGAGCAGTTCTATTCGCGTGACTGCAGATGCAACCCAGATTGATCCGGTTATTGTGGCACCTGTTGTGGCAATTCCCATTCTGTTGTTACTTTTGATCTGGCTGCTGGTTTATTATCGAAAGCGAAAATAAATGAAAGCCATAGGAAATTCGTGTACTGCTTTATTTGGCGAAATATAAGCAAGACGGGAATCAGCACGCATAAAGATAAATCGAACACAAAAAGAAGGATAGAAAAAGAGATAGAAAGAAAAAGAAAGATAAAAAGAGAAAGATAGAAAGAGAAAGATAGAAAGCAAGGAGGAATGCAGGTGAAGGTTAAAAGTTTGAAGAAATGGCAGAGTATTTATAAGATCATTTGTCTGGTGTTATGTGTATTGCTGCTGCCTGTTCCGGTGCATGGGGCGGGGCTGGAGAGCAGCGAAGGGACGGAGCTTTCACTGAGCCTGCATTATGAAGCGGGTGAGGCGGAATTTTCCTTATATAAGGTGGCTGAGTATTATGCAGACGCTAATTCCGGAAATGATGAATTTGTGCTGACGGATTCATTTGCGGGATATCCGGTGAAATTGTCCGGTCTGGACAGTGATGGCTGGCGGGCTGCGGCGGAGACACTGGCAGGTTATGTGAGTAGAGATGGAATTGCGCCATTTGCAGAGGGGACAACCGATGCGGAGGGTAATCTGACCTGGTCCGGGCTGGAAAATGGCCTTTATCTTGTATTGGGTGAAATAAGTCAGGATGAGGAATTTATTTATACGCCCATGCCTCTTCTTGTGGTGCTGCCTGTGCAGACGGAGTCCGGTGAAATAGATTACCATCCGGTGCTTAGTCCCAAATATGACAGAGAGCCTGTTCCAGAGGATGATTTTGTACAGCGTAAGGTGATCAAGGTCTGGAAAGATGATGGATATGAAAATGAGCGTCCTCAGCAGATTACAGTGGATCTTCTGCAAAATGGAGAGGTTTACGATACAATTACGTTAAATGCGGATAATAACTGGAAATATGTCTGGACACAGCTTCCGTCGGGATATGAGTGGAAGGTAGTAGAAAGAGAAACCGCAGATTCCTATATTGTAACGGTTATTCAGGAAGGGACCACATTTGTAATTACGAATACATATGAGGAAGAAAATCCTTCTGAGGAAGAAACGGAAACCGAGTCAGAATCCACAGCTGAGTCGGATGATGAGACGCAGCCCGGTGAGGATACACCTTATAATCCGCCTTCAGGAGGAAGCGGCGGAAGTGGAGGCACGCTGCCCAATACCGGACAGCTCTGGTGGCCGGTGCCCTGCCTTGCAATCTGCGGTATTGTCGTATTTGCCATGGGATGGATGCGGCGCAGAAGATGGAATGACAGGCATGGTAAGTGAAGCCGTTCAGGGACGATAAAAGAGTGAGGACCATGAAAAATGGGCAAGAAAAAAGGAACGATTTTAATGATTACAGGGCTGCTGCTGATAGTGGCGGCCTTGTTTTTGACGTTATTTAATATCTATGACAGTAAAAGAGCCGGACAGGAATCGGAACAGGTAGTTGGACAGATTATTGGGAAGATTGAGCAGGCACAGCAGGAAAAGCAGGAGCAGTCTGAGGCAGGTGTGGATGTAACACCGGATTATGAGCTGGATTCTGCAATCGAGATGCCCTCTGTGAAGGTGGAGGAATTCCGTTATATTGGTCTGCTGGAGATTCCTGCGTTAAACAGACAGCTTCCGATTATGGCAGAATGCACCGATCGGGGGCTTCGAAAGGCGCCCTGTTGTTACACAGGTTCCGTTTATGAAGACAGTATGGTCATCGCAGGACACAATTATTTAAGTCATTTTGCAGGACTGAGAGGGCTTCCTCTGGGAAGTGAAGTTTATTTCACCGATATGGAAGGAAATATTTTCCAATATACCATAGAATGGATTGAGGTTCTGCAGCCGGATCAGGTAGAAGAAATGACCAGCGGAGACTGGGATCTGACCTTATTTACCTGCACCTACGGCGGTCAGACGCGGCATGCCATACGGTGTCTGCGGGTAAGGGAGTAAGGTTTTATATTGTGTCATATTTATAGTGTTTCATATATCATGAAAAAGCATATCCCCTCATATGATGTACAGGGTGCGGTCTGCGTATTTTGCCGTACCTTCTACAAAATAAGGGAGGGGATTTTTTATGTATGATCGCGATACTGCCATGCTGGAAAAATATGATTTGTCTGTGAAAAATATAAGAAAGGTTCGCGGCGGCTGGCTGTGCGTTGCCCAGGAAGGTCTGTTTTTGTGGAAAGAGAGCCGTTCGGGGGAAGAACGGTTAAATCTGGAGGATGCAATCTGCCGTAAAACAGAGGAAATGGGCATTTCACGAATATGGGGCTGCGCGGGAGGCAGCAACAGACTGCGCATGGATCGTTTCATGCGCAATCGGGAGGGACAGCTTTTAACAGAAGACGAGCGGGGCAGAAAATTTGTATTGAAGCAGTGGACAGAAGGCCGGGAATGTGATGTGAAAAATACAGAGGATCTGTATGAGGGGGCCAGAGCAGCGGCATGTATGCATCAGATGCTCAGAACAGTGAAAGTGGATAGTTTGACCGGGGAGACTGGGTCGGAGCAGGATGTATGTAGGCAGGCGGAAACAGAGCAGGCTGCATGCGGTCAGGCGGAAACAGGGCAGGCTGCATGCGGTCAGACGGAAACAGGACAGATTGTATGCGGTCAGACGGAAACAAAGGGGATTGTATTCGAGCAGACGGTAACAGATCAGGCTGCAGTAGAACGGCAGGCGAATTCCCTTTCTCTGGCGATTCAGGAGTCTTATGAAGACCTGTGGAACCGTCGGAGGCGGGAAATTTCCAGAGTACAGTCCTATGTGCGGAAACGCCGCAATAAAAATGCATTTGAGCAGATGATCATGAAAGAAACACCGTATTTTTCCAGACAGGCGCAGGAAGCGCTGGAACTGCTGAACGGCCTTCCGCAAAATATGGAACGATACATCTGCCATGGAGATTTTCATTATCACAATCTGGTATTTGGCAAGCAGGAAACATGGATCTGTCAGAGCAGCCGTTTCCATCTGGGATAT
>JBGVFN010000227.1:0-9223 GCA_045121095.1 Lachnospiraceae bacterium
ATCAATACCGAAGGTCAACTGCTGCGGGACTATTTTGAACAAAATGGGAAAAATGGGTTTGATTATGCTTACCGTTTTCCGGGAATCAATAAAGTTTTTCAGGCAGCAGGCCGCGTAATCCGAACTGCCGAAGATAACGGAGTGGTTGTACTGCTGGATAACCGCATGCTGCTGGAAAGCCATGTAAAGCTGTTTCCTATGGACTGGGAGAATTATCAGGAAGTAAGACTGGAGACAGTTGGAACTATGGTGGAGAAATTCTGGCATTACTGACGTTCATATTTACGTTTATGAAGTAGTGTCGTAGCATAGAAAAACCACCCTTAAAACTTTGACAGGTGGATAGGGTGGCAATTCTATGTTGTACTTATTTACTGGTCAACCCCTTGTGGGCGGTTGCCTTTTCTTTATTGTAACTAGTTCAATCCTAAAAGTCAATACCAATTTGGTACATCATCCTACTCTGCGGAATCGTTATAAAAAATCAACGTAAAGTAAATCACGGTATGTCCGTCAAAGTTATAACTCAGTCCCGCATCGGCAGCTGTCTGCATGATCAGAATACCGTGGCTTTCGATGGTGGCGAAACGGTGTTCAGGGTCGCGGCAGGGTGCATCGGGATATGCACATTTATTGCAGTTCATGCAGCCGGTGGTCAGCGTCAGTGTCTCACCAAATGTCTCTTTCATCCGTTCGGTCAGATCAAAGGAAACCTGTTCATGATCTCTGCGGGCATTGAGACATCCCTGGAAATCAGCGATATCCGGTACATCAGCCGCTGTGGTAAATAAAAGTGCGTGAGAAAATTTACGACAGCGTTCCATACATTCTTCAATAGTGCCGATGACAGGCGGACAGGCCCAGGAATGTCCGTAGCGAGAGCATTCATTTTCACAGATAAAACGAACCTTATCTGAAAAGACCAGATCTTCCCTTTCTAATAAAATATACTCACAGACTGGAAACTCTGCGATGAATTCGTCAATTTTTTCCTGATAAGTTGACATGCATTTCCTCCTTATGAAAAATCAATCTAACGCTAGTTTAACACATGTAACAAAAAAGGTAAAGGTAAAAGGCTATGGCTGCTGAATTGTACCTATTGAATCTATAGCAAGAACAGTTCAAAAAAAATATTCAAAAAAGTTTAAAAAAGTGCTTGCAAATTATTTGGAAGTGTGTTATATTATCTGAGTCGACAGCGATAGCCGCTGAAACGACAAAGAAAATCATAATAAAAGACATAGGGGTATCGCCAAACGGTAAGGCACCGGACTCTGACTCCGTCATCTCAAGGTTCGAATCCTTGTACCCCTGCTTAGGCCTGCACATAACTGCAGGTCTTTTTTTGCGCAGATTACCGGAAGAATTTAAAATTAAAAATATGGTAACAATCTCCTTTTTTTGAGAAAACTTTTTTTCTTTACAAAAAAGAGATTTGCTTATATAGTAAAGGTAGTGTGCGGTGTATATCTGCGTTATGTTTACAGATTATGAAGGTCTGTAAAGCGTAACCTCTCCGCTCAGACAGAAGTGTCTGTTAGCACAGGCATTCTCTATTAAATGAAAAGGAGGCAGGCAGATGGAGGCTCTCAAAAACAGAGTAAAGGAACTGTTTGTCAGTCAGGAAGTTCGTATAACCGCAGCCTTGCAGCTGATTTTATGTTTCCTGGCACTTTCCTCAACGGTCAGTAAGGAAATCCGTACAAATCAGAAAAAGCGCAAAAAAGCAGCTAAAAAGAAGAAATAGCCCATGGCTGCTCCATGTGAAGAGAAAGGAAAATGATATTATGTCAATGGATTTATTAATTGAAAAGATTGCAAAGATGAAAAACCCTACTGTAGCAGGTTTGGATCCCAAGCTGGAATATGTACCTCAGTACATTCTGGATGAAGCATTTGCTGCTACAGATGATGTGCTGGAAGCAGCAGCTAATGCACTGTTTACCTTTAATAAAGGTCTGATTGATGAATTATGTGATATTGTTCCTGCTGTAAAACCTCAGGCTGCTTATTACGAAATGTATGGATGGCAGGGTGTGCGCGCACTGGCTCAGACCATTGCTTACGCACATGAAAAAGGTATGTATGTGATTACCGATGGTAAACGTAATGACATCGGTACCACCATGGAAGCTTACGCAGCAGCACACATTGGCAAAACTGCTGTAAAGGGCGATATGGTAACTGCATTTGGCGGCGACTGCCTGACTGTAAACGGCTATCTGGGAAGCGACGGTATCAAGCCCCTCTTAAAGATGTGCAAAGAATATGACAAAGGTATTTACGTGCTGGTTAAGACCTCCAATCCTTCTTCCGGTGAACTGCAGGATCAGAAGATCGGTGACAAGACCGTTTACGAAGTGATGGGTGAAATGTGTGAAAAATGGGGCGAAGAAGTTCCCGGCAAATACGGCTACTCTGCAGTCGGTGCAGTAGTTGGTGCAACCTATCCTTCTCAGCTGGAAGAACTGCGTGCCAAGATGCCTCACACCTTCTTCCTGGTTCCCGGCTACGGCGCACAGGGCGGCGGTGCAAAAGATGTAAGCTACGCATTTGACAAAAATGGTATGGGAGCCATCATCAACTCTTCCAGAGGTATTATGTGCGCTTACAAGAAAGCAGGCGTAGATGAACATGATTATGCAAAAGCTGCAAGAGAAGAAGCAATTCGCATGAGAGAAGACATTCTCAGCGCAATTGGTGATATTACATTATAAGATAAGGACAAAGGTGATGATATGAAACTGTTATCCATTGCGATTCCCTGTTACAATTCCGCTTCTTATATGGAGAAATGTATCAAATCTCTGTTAAAAGGCGGTGAAGAGGTGGAAATCCTCATTGTTGACGATGGATCCACAAAAGACAATACTGCTGAGATCGCTGACCGGTATGCGGCCAAGTATCCCACCATTATTAAAGCAATTCATCAGGACAATGCAGGACATGGCGGAGCGGTTAATGCCGGTCTGGCCCATGCAACCGGCCTGTATTTTAAAGTAGTAGACAGTGATGACCATGTCAGTACAGAACCGTATCGAAAGATTCTGGATGTACTGCGTGAGATGGCTGCCACAGAAAATCCGGTGGACATGGTTCTGTCCAATTATGTATATGATAAGGTGGATGCAGCACATAAGATGGTTATGCGCTATCGCCATATTCTGCCCAAAGATCAGGTTTTCACATGGGATGAAATCGGTCACTTCAAACCGGGCAAATACATTCTGATGCACTCCATTATTTACCGGACACAGCTTCTTCGCGACTGCGGACTGGAGCTGCCCAAACATACTTTTTATGTAGACAATATTTTCGCATTCCAGCCCTTCAGTTCCGTCAAGACCCTGTACTATCTGGATGTGAATTTCTATCGCTACTATATCGGCAGAGAAGATCAGTCTGTCAATGAAAAGATCATGATCTCCAGAATTGATCAGCAGCTGCGTGTAAACCGTATTATGATCGATTCCTACACAGAAGCACAAGAAAAAGGTCTGATCGAGAGTAAGAAACTGGAAAAATACATGCGCAGCTATCTGACCATTATTACCTGTATCAGTTCCGTTCTGGCAATCCGCTCCAAGGATCCGGAAAATCTGAAGAAAAAAGCAGAAATCTGGGCATATATGAAAGAACGCAATCCCAGGTTATGGAGAAAGATTCGTTTCAATATTCTGGGTATTGCCATGAATCTGCCGGGTAAAGCGGGCAGACAGATTGCAAGTATTGGCTACAGTGTTGCACAAAAGATTTATGGTTTTAATTAATCCATTCATTTGATGGATTCAGCTGATCAGTTTATGGATGTTATATGTAACTGTGAAAGCGTTAAATGAATAGTATTAGTATACAAAATAGTAACAGGGCGGTCTATTCAGGCTGCCCTTTTTTAGACGTATTCAAAAGAATTCTTAGTAGCGTAACTTTTATAGGTAGTGAAGGCTTCATTTACGTTTTTTGTAAAAATCCAGATAGTACTTGGGTAAAGTTCGCTCTGGGAATAATGAACAGCAGGAGGTACATATGAAATTCAGACCGTGTATTGATATTCATAATGGAAAGGTCAAGCAGATCGTGGGAGGGAGTCTGAAGGATTCCGGTGATTATGCGGTGAATAATTTTGTGTCAGAGAAAGATGCAGCCTGGTTTGCGGATTTTTACGCCAAAGACCAGTTAAAAGGCGGACATATTATTATGTTAAATCCGGTTACTTCTCCTTATTATGAAGGGACAAAGGCACAGGCCATGGGTGCTTTGGGTGTCTGCCCGGGCAGTATGCAGATCGGCGGCGGGATTACTGCGGAAAATGCAGCTGAATACATTGAGGCGGGTGCTTCTCATGTGATCGTAACCAGCTATGTTTTTAAAAATGGTCAGATTAACTGGGATAATCTGGAAAAAGTGAAGGCGCAGGTGGGAAAGGAACATCTGGTGCTGGATTTAAGCTGCCGCAGCAGAGATGGTGTTTACTATATCGTAACGGACCGCTGGCAGAAATTCACCGATGTGGCGCTGACTCCTGCGCTTCTGGATCAGCTGTCCGACAGCTGCGATGAATTTTTGATCCATGCGGTGGATGTGGAAGGCAAAGCAAACGGCATTGAAACCGGCGTGGCGGATTTGTTAGGAAAATGGGGACAAATTCCTGTTACTTATGCAGGCGGCGTATCCAGCTTTGAGGATTTAAAGGCCTTAAAAAGGCTGGGACAGAATAAGGTGGACGTAACCATTGGCAGTGCACTGGATTTATTTGGCGGAAAACTTTCGTACCGGGAAGTACTGAGATTTTTAGAAGTGCTGTAAAAGGGCAGTATTTTTCAAACCTTAAAATAACCTTAAAAAAGTTAAAAGAAATTTATGAACTATCTGACAGGATTTGTGATAAACTTAACGAAGATGTGGGATGAAAGCGACTGGATGCGGTTCGAAACGGTCTGTCCCACAGGTTATTATATAGGTAAATTTACACAGGAGGCATGTTACACCTATGATTGATGTACGAAATGTCAGTAAATCCTTTGAGGATACACTTGCAGTAGATAGAGTATCGTTTCAGATTAAAGAAGGTGCCGTGTTTGGGCTGATCGGAATCAATGGAGCGGGAAAAAGTACGCTTTTGCGCCTGATGAGCGGTATTTACCGGGCAGATGAGGGTGTGATCCTGATTGATGATGATCCGGTATTTGATAACGTTTCTGCAAAAAAGAAGATTTTTTATATATCCGACGAACAGTATTATCTGGACAATGCAACACTGGTGGATATTCGCAATTATTACCAGATGATCTATGAAACCTTTGACTCCAGCCGGTTTGACCGGATGATCCGGGATGTGGAGCTGGATCCCCAGAAGAAGATCCATACCTATTCTAAAGGCATGCGCAAGCAGCTGAGTATGATCACCGGTGTTTGCTCCGGTGCCAGTTATCTGTTATGTGATGAGACTTTTGATGGCCTGGACCCGGTTATGCGGCAGATGATCAAGAATCTGCTGACTTATGAGATTGCGCACCGGGAGTTTGCGCCGGTTATTGCCTCCCACAATATGCGGGAGCTGGAAGATATCTGTGATCATGTGGGACTGCTGTACCGGGGCGGCATGCTGCTGTCGCGGGATGTGCAGGATATGAAGCTTCGGATTCACAAAGCACAGTGCGTTTTCCGGGAAGAAGAGGATGCAGAAAAAGCATTTGGCAATCTGGATCTGATTGCAAAAGAATGCAGAGGCTCTTTATATACCATTACCGCCAGAGGCAATAAAGAACAGCTGATTTCTTCCATTACCGCGGTGAACCCGCTGTTTTATGAAATTCTGCCCCTGACTCTGGAAGAAATCTTTATCAGTGAAACGGAGGTGGCCGGATATGACATCAAAAAGATCATCGGTTAAAAAACGGTTAAGTTGTCTTTTAAAGCAGGAATTTCTGCGTAAATTCTGGATGGAAGGTGTGGCCATTATCGCCCTGATGTTTGCTCTGCCGGTTCAGATGGCATTAAAACTGGGACGGTATCAAGGTGCTATGGCAGAAATGCCCGATGGAATTCTTTTCGGTTTTATGCTGCAGAATAAAATGCTTCTGGGGGTTATTTTTCTGTTGAGTATCAGCATGGCTCTGGTAGAATTTGGGTATCTCTTCCAGCGAAATAAAGTGGACTTTTACCATTCTCTTCCCATAAGCCGCACCATGCATTTTACATATCGGTATCTGAATGGAATCCTTCAGTTTGTGCTTCCCTATGTGATTTTATATGCGGCGGCCATTATGGTGGGGATTGTCAATGGAGCCCTGATCATAGGGTACGTAAAAGAACTGATCATTACAGGACTGCTGTATTTTATATTTTTCTGCATTTTGTATTCTGTCAGCGTGATTGCTGTGCAGCTGGCAGGAAGCTATATGTCCGGTCTTGTCACCATGGGAATTCTGCATTTTGGTTCGGTATTTTTCTGTTATGTGATCAATGAGTACTGCAGCTTCTTTCTGCGGACTTATGTGGATACAGGAAAACCTTTATTATATGGATATGGAAGCGCTCTGACCATCTGCATGAAAGTAATGGAAGATTATGGAAAAATGAGCTGTTGGAGTGCGGGCTTATTGATCATGCTGACAGCAATGCTGGTATTTTTGCCTCTTATTGCCTGTGGGCTGTTCCTGAAAAGACCAGCAGAAAAGACCAGCTGCGGTCTTGCCTATCCCCTAATTGGACCGATTCTTCGTCTGATAGCCGTGGTTGGTGCGGGACTGTTCGGCGGACTTGTTCTGCGTTCTTTTTCTTATGATCAAAGTGACAGCTGGCTGTTTTTCGGGCTGGCAGCCGGATGTATTCTCATGCATTGTATTATGCAGATGATTCTGGAGATGAATTTTCGGGCATTTTTCAAAGGGAAAATATCCCTCCTGGTGTGCACTGCAGTAACTGCACTGATCATGTGCTGTTATCGGTATGATCTGAGGGGATATGACGAATACCTTCCCGAAGCAGGTCAGCTGGATTCGGTAGGTGTAAGTATTCAGGATCTGGAATATTACCGGAACTATCCACTGGAATATACCAGCAGAGAACTGCAAAATCTGTATAGTTCGGATTACGGATATGATGTCGTATTCAGCCAGATATATGATGAAACTGAGCGCTATACTCTTTTGCAGGACATGGGATTGAAAAATACAGAATCGGTACTGGATATGGTGCAGCGCTCCATAGAAGACAACCAGTGGGTGGATTATGAAGCAAATATGATCGTATGTTTCCGATTGAAAAATGGCAGAAGTATCTTCCGTCAGTATGAGATTGATCTTATGGAAGAAATGGATGCCTGCAAAGAAATCTTTGCCATGGACGATTTTAAAGAAGTGTTATACCCCATTCTTGCCCGCAGCGAAGAAAATACCACCATCTGGATGAACGATAACTATTCCGGCACAAAACAGAAACTGACACTTCCCGATACGCAGTTTACCAGCCTGCTCAGAACCTACAAACGGGAGCTGAAAGACCTGCAGCTGCAGACCATGACAGAAGAAATTCCTCTGTTAACACTGGAATTTACAGACAATCAGGATGGAATATATAATTCCTATCCAGTATATCCCTCCTTTGAACATACATTAACACTGTTAAAAGGCTATGGATATGAATTCTCATCGGCAGCTGACCAGATCTACGAAGCGCAGGTTGTCTATCGGAAAGCAGAAGACACAGACGGTATAGAAGCCGCAGCCAGCATAGAAGCCGCCACCCTGCAGGAATATGACAGTGAGACTGTGGACGAGCAGAAGAGCATAACGATCACGGACGAGAAACAGTTAAAACAGCTGAGGAAATATCTGGTTCCCTATATTTATTATGCATCCGCGCTGACGCTGAAAGAAATAGACCAGAGTTACCATGTTACCGGTTATCTCAAAGACACCGTCACCGGAGAAGTGATTATGCAGGATTTTGGTATAGAAAAAGGAAAAGTACCGGAATTTCTGAGGGTATTGGAAGAATGATCGATGCGACTGCAAACGAAAGAACAGTTCAGTCTTGACAAGCACCAGATTCTGGTTTATGCTTTGTTTTAAAGTCAAAGCAAATAACCGCTAATAAAAGGAGATAATTAATCATGTTAGAAAAGATTAAAGAATTACTGGTAGACCAGCTGGGCGTAGATGAAGATGAAGTAACACTGGATGCATCTTTTAAAGATGATCTGGGCGCTGACTCTCTGGATTTATTTGAAATGGTAATGAATCTGGAAGAAGAATATGATATTGAAGTTCCTGCTGAAGAACTGGAAAATATTGTTACTGTTGGTGATATGATCGAATATATGGAATCCAACGGAATTACCGTATAAAGACTGGTTTTAACTGGTTTTTGCTGTTTTTATGAAGGAATCGTCAGTGACATGATGTCCGGCTGATTACTCACAAACATGATTTGCAAACTGAATAAGATGAATTTTGAGAGGAATTGTAATGTATGGTGTACGTGCAATTCCTTTTCTATTACTCCAATACCTGCATGTCATTTCCATGAAAATAAAATAGGATAAAAAATATCATTGATATTTTTAAAGAAAAATATGGAAAGTCCAAGAAATGCTTTAAAACTGAAAAACATTGTGTTATAATTCATGATTAGTGTTAAGCTACTAAAATAATCGTAGAATATTTAAATGCTTTTTCGGATATGTCCGGAGATTTATTTAGTTAGACACTTGGAACTGTAAAATGAAAAAGAAGTAAAATGAATGTAGATTAAAAGGATATAAATGATGATAGATATACATACACACATTCTCCCTGGTGTAGATGATGGTGCACCTTACATGGAGATTGCACTGGAGATGGCAAATCAGGCAGTACAAAGTGGTGTGGATCGGCTGGTGATGACACCTCATTGCAATGTGCCGGAGATGTTTGATAATTATAATGATGATAACGTGCTTCGAAAGCAGATGCAGGTATTTCAGGAACAGATTCAGGAGGCTGAGATTCCTCTGAAGCTGTATACAGGGATGGAAGTGTTTGGTACACTGGATGTTCCTGCATATCTAAAGGAAGGACGTCTGCTGACCATCAATGATACCCGGTATCTGCTGATGGAATTTTCTTTTGGAGGAGATGCAGATGATGTTACTTCCATTCTGCATGAGGTGCGCCGGATGGATTATATACCTGTGATTGCCCATCCGGAGCGGTATCGCTATGTGCAGGAGGACCCT
>JBGVFN010000228.1:0-32863 GCA_045121095.1 Lachnospiraceae bacterium
ATGTTAACGATGCCCAAACGTAGCTGACACTAAACTCTCGTCTTTCTTTACAGAAAGCCGCTCGTTAAGTGCCGACGTTTGACCAAAGGTCTCCTTAGCAATGTAGCTCTGTAATTCCGCCATTTACGTTTTTTATAAAAATTCAAACAAAGTTGGTGTAATACTAATATAGATATAAAAAGGGGTATTTTAATGATGAAACAGAACAGCAAACGAATTCTTGCCTTATCCATGGCAGTATGTCTGCCTTTTATGCAGGTCATTTCTGCGGCTGCAGCACCTGCCGCAAGCTCTGAACTTCCCTCCAAGCAGGAAGTGATTTACGCAAATCTGAATACAGATGGAACGCTTTCCGAGACTACCGTTGTAAATATCTGGGATCGGGAGAACAGCACAACCATCACGGACTATGGTAATTACAGCAGTGTGAAAAATCTGACTACCACGGATGAAATTGAATTTTCAAATGGCACAGTGAAAATTGATACGGAAAAAAGCAATGAAAAGCTTTACTATGAAGGTTCTCTTAATAACGCCCAGCTTCCCTGGAAGTTCCAGCTGCATTACTATATGGACGGTACGGAATATAGTGCTGAAGAACTGGCAGGGAAAAGCGGTGATCTGAAGATTACCATGAGTGTACGTAAAAACACCGCATGTCAGGGCACTTTCTTTGATAACTACGCATTACAGGCGTCCTTTACGCTGGACACCAAACTTTGCCGCAATATTGAAGCAGAAGGAGCTACTGCAGCAAACGTAGGCAGTGATAAACAGCTGACCTATACTATTTTGCCGGGAAAAGAAACCGACATCACCATTACGGCAGAAGTAACCGACTTTGAAATGGACGCTGTTGCCATCAACGGTATTCCCCTTTCTTTAAATGTAGAAGTGGATGATGAAGAACTGATGAGCCAGGTAACTGAACTTCTGGAAGGTATTGAACAGCTGGATGACGGCGCCGGCAAACTGCAGGATGGGATTTCCGAACTGCAGGATGGCGCAGAAAGCGACCTGAAAAGCGGTGTTAATGAACTGAATGACGGCGCTTCTCAGCTGCAGGACGGTGCTTCCCAGTTAGAAGACGGGGGCAGCGCAGTAAAAGACGGTGCCTCTGAACTGAATGACGGTGCCGAAGCTCTGGAAAAAGGTCTTAAAACATTAAATCAGGGTATCGAACAGATTGAAGGCGGTCTTGCAGCACTGGATTCCAAATCCGCCGACCTGACCAACGGCTCCGCCCAGGTAAAATCTGCGTTAAAACAGATTCAGACTGCGTTAAATGCCATATCTGCTTCTTCTGAATCCATTGAACAACTGCTCAGCGCATCTGCTGCCATCAAACAGGGAATTTCTGATATTACCAGCGGTGTTACTGCACTGGAAGAAGGTGTCAGCTATCAGGCTTATAAAAACGTTATGAAACAAAATGGCCTGGATCTGGATGAGCTGAAAGCCGGAAATGATGCGGCTATGGAAAATCTGCAGGTATTGGAAGATAAACTAAGTGCAACTTCCAAACAATTGGATACTATGAAAGATGCAAGCACCAACGGGCTAACCAATATCATAACTACCCTAAAACAGGCTGGAATAGAACTGGATTCTACAACATCGGCTACTTTGAATGCCCAAATCCAAGCTCAAATCCAAGCTTTAGAAAACCAAGTTGAAGCACTAAAAGCGGAACTGACCCAACAGACCGAACAAATATCAGATCTTCAAAAGCTCCTTCAGGGCAATAATGCCAATATTCAGGGAATCGAACAGTATCTGACCACTGTAAATGCCAATATCAAAGAGCTGGAAACCGGCGCAGCTGCACTGAAAGAAAGCTATAACCAGTTCGACCAGGCCATCGGTACTCTGGCAAACACTCTGGAAGATCTGCTGTATCAGGTTTCCGCCCTGACCGCTGCCATTAACACCCTCTCCAGCCAGTATGAAACACTGGACCAGGGCCTGAATGACTACACAGACGGTGTTTCCGCCATCGTAGCCGGATGTAAACAGGTCAGTGCAGGTGCAGAAGAACTGGTCTACGGAAGCAGTGAACTGACAAACGGTTCCTCCGCTCTGTACAATGGCACCGCTGAACTGCTCACCGGTATCTCAGAATTTTACCAGGCCACCGGCACCCTCAAAGACGGCACCGGTCAGCTGGACGAAGGCGTAGCAGAACTTCTTGCAGGTATTTCCGCTTTATATGACGGATCCGGTGAATTAAAAGACGGAACCGCTCAGATGCGCGACGAAACCTCCGGTATGGACACAGAAATCTCCGATAAGATTGATGAACTTCTGGCAACCATCTCCGGTGATAATACGGATATTACATCCTTCGTATCCGACAAAAATACCAACGTAGAAGCCGTTCAGTTTGTGATCCAGACCGCAGCAATCGAAATCCCCGAAGAACCGGAAGCAGAAGAAACCGTAGAAGAAGAACTTTCTTTCTGGGAAAAACTGCTGGCATTGTTTGGACTGTAAGGATTATAAAATATAAATTACAAACTTCTCTTTAAAGATTGGGATAAAAAAAGAACTGCTTATGGTAACTGATAAATACCATAGGCAGTTTCTTTTTTATTTTCCAAATTTTGATTTAAATCTGCTTTCTCACAACCGCATACTCATCCCCGGATTTAAAATACGGGCAGGTCCGATAATGTCCCTGTGATAATTTCGCCACATCATCTTCATCCATATACACGTCGCAATAATACGCTTCATCCTCTTCATCGTATGTATAATACGCACAATATTCACAATTATAATCCATAAATTACACCTTTCTCATTTCGTTCATCACACGACATGATAAATCTTAACATCCACACTACAGAATTTCAAGACGCAACGAAAAAATGCAGCTGTCGGATTCAGCTGCATTTTTCAGAGAAGATTCACTATGAAAAAAGAAAGAAAACTTATTGTCATGCTGTGGTCCCCATCACAGCACCGATGAGGAAACTGGTCTGTGATTTCCTTCATCTGCCCTAAAGTATACAGGAGAAATATGGACATTTTGTGAACGAATTCTTTTCATTTTATAAAGTTCATAAACTTGAAATTACTTTTTAACAAAAAAGCTGTTAATAATTCTAACGAATTTGGCAGCATCTCAATAACCACCTGTTTTCGGTGCAAAAAAAGCGTTTCCATGATATACTAGAGCGTGTTTGAAAAATCATTCACGCAGTCATGCTTGGCTGAATAGTTACTAAAAATATCCGGAGGAAATTTCATGAGTTTTGGAAACAAATCACTTGGCTCACATAAAACAAGTAAATCAGATCAGACAAATAGATCAAATAAAGCAAACAAATTAAACAATAACCAAAAAGCTGCAAAACCAACCGCTCCCATGCTCTACCGCAAAGACAAAAAAGGTACAGACCTTTCTATTTTAGGCTACGGCTGCCTTCGTTTCAGTAAGAAACACGGCCAGATCGACCTGAAGAAAACGGAAAAGGAAATCCTGGCTGCCATTGACGCAGGAGTGAATTATTTTGATACGGCTTATGTATACAGCGGAAGTGAAGCTGCTCTGGGTACGATTCTGGAACGCAATCATGTACGCGACAAAGTTTATATTGCCACAAAACTGCCCCATTATATGATCAAATCCAAAGCAGGCATGGAACGTTGTTTCCAGGAAGAGTTGAAGCGTCTGAAAACAGACCACATCGACTATTATCTCATGCATATGCTGACTGATCTTCCCACCTGGAAAAAGCTTTGTTCCATGGGAATTGATGACTGGATTCAGGAAAAACTGGCAAATGGACAGATTGGCAGTATCGGCTTCTCCTATCATGGAAACACCGCCAACTTTATGGAATTGATCGATGCCTATGACTGGGATTTCTGCCAGATTCAGTATAATTATATGGATGAACACACCCAGGCAGGAAGAAAGGGACTTCAATATGCCGCTTCCAAAGGAATTCCTGTCATTATTATGGAACCTCTCCGGGGCGGCCGTCTGGTCAATCTTCTCCCCGAATCTGCAAGACAGTTATTCGCTGAAGCCCAAAAATCCCCTGCTTCCACCGCATTTCGTTGGTTGTGGGATCAGCCGGAAGTTACCGTTGTATTGTCCGGCATGAATTCCTTAAAAATGGTAATAGAAAACATCGCCTGTGCTTCCCATTCTCCCGTGGGCTGCCTGACACGTAAGGAAAAAGATTTGATCGAGCAGGTGAAACAGGAAATCAGCAAAAAAATCAAAGTGGGCTGCACCGGCTGCGGCTACTGCATGCCCTGTCCCCACCATGTAGATATCCCCGGTGTTTTCCGCTGCTACAACGAAATCTACACCGACAACCTGAAAACCGGCAGAAAAGAATACCTCCAGTGCATGGCTTTCCGCAAACAGCCCCATAGTGCCTCCAACTGCGTTGGCTGCGGCAAATGTGAAAAACACTGTCCTCAGGGCATTGAAATTCGTAAGGAATTGAAAAATGCCGCCGCAGAACTGGAAACACCGAAATATAAGCTGTTCTGTAAGGCAATTTCGCTGTTTAAATTGTGGTAGAGGGGATGAGAATTGCACCTGTCTAAATGATAGGAGAGTATACAAAGACTTCATTATTTAAACTGTAAGAAAGTATACCGAAATTCCACTGTAAAAAAAGCACTCGGCAATTCAAAAGTTAATCAGTCTTTGAATTGTTAAGTGCTTTTTTTATCGTTCATTTTATAGACGATTCTTCACATGAAAACACCGGTAAAAATTGATATGGATGATTACAATATTTTTTTATAATATCATGCAGTTTTTTATTAATGATAAGCGTACGTAATCCATAACTGGTATCCTGTGTATAATTTACAGGTTCTAACTGATCAACAATATCTTTTGATATAAATTTATGCACATAATGATACTGTCCTTCTGATTGTATATAATTTGTTGATCCACACTTTCCGCATGTTCCATCAATTTTCAAATTACCATCTACATATTTTCCGGAGGGAATAATATATTCACCATCCAATTCATATCCTAAAATATCCTTTTTGGAACTATAAACCGGGAAAAAATAATCCTTGGAAATTCCTTCTGACAATAATGCCTCATACAATTTGGGCGTAACAACATACCCATCACCATTATCAGGAATTGCTGCCAGTTCATATTTATCAAAATTTTTCTTCAGAAAACCTCTGGAATTTACAAAACGGTATTTGTTTAACTTGCTGGTATTGCAGCAACAACATGTGCATCCATTATATCGCATTGTTCTGCTGCTGGATTCAATACAATAAGGCTTTCTGAACACAGGGATAAAGGCGACCGCACCTGCTGCTTCTTCTGTATAATCCGCAAAGTAATCCCAAATATGAAAAGAAACATCTTCTGGATATTCATGAACAAATTTTATAATACGATCAAATAATGGATCTGAATCCTCTATCTGATAAATATCTTTTAACAAAACCTGTTCTCCAGTTTTATATGCTTCTAACTCTTCTAAAAATAAATTCATTTTTTTCAAAGCTGCTTCTGATATTGTATTATTTTCATATAACTGAAATTCAATCACTATTTTTATAAAAGTACACTCCCTTTCCCAATCTCTTTGATCGGCCTTATAAATTGTTATCTGTTATGGCATCATACATATAGTACTCCAAACTGCTCCATCTCATAACAAAATTAGGATCTCCTATATGATATCGCACAACTGAATTATCTGCCATTAAAAGAATATATTCTCCATCACTACATTTGCCAAACAGTACACTATTTTCTAAAAAATCAACATTTGCCTCATATTTATGTTCCAAATGAAATATTTCTGCAGCATCTTTTAATTCTTCAACGGTATAAAAATAATATTCATCAGATAACCAACCACCATTTGATATTTTATAATAATCTAACAAACGATTATCAGGCAGCAATTTTTCATTTGTGCTGGTCAGTCCTCTATTAAGGCAGCCCAATTGATGCTTTTTAGCCTTTTTTAACAGCGAAACAACCTTCTTTTTTGTAATGTTCATCTGGGGCCTATTTCTTTTTTTAACAGCCTCATATTGTTCGGCATAATACTCTTTTATAGATTTTGGAAGTATATAGTTATCCAGTTCTGTCACACACAAACCGAGGGGAGAAGACTCAATATTACGTTCCGTAAGAAAAACCGCTTCAAAATTAGATTCCTTTGCTAATTTTTCATTTATCAGTAAATCTCGAACCTTCTTTCGAACTAACAAGGTATTTATAAAAAATGATTTTTTTTCAACAAAGACGCCCGCAATATCGGCTTCTGGAAGAGTATCCTTACTAAACATCAACGGAAATCGTACTTTAATTTGCTTGCATCCTTCCCATATTAATGAGGCCTTTTTCCCAAAAGCAGTAATATTGCGAGACATAAATTCCATTTTTTTGCGTCTTCTATATAGTTCGTCAGTGAAACACCATGAAATAAAATTGGATGGCATTGCATAAAAATATTGAGCCGCATCATATCTTCCAGTATCCTGAACCCACATATATTCCAGCCCCGTAATTTTATGCTCCTGTAATACATTTACAACTGATTGACGAAACATCATAAAAGGTTCTCTTTCAATTATGCTATCAAGAGGAGACAATTTGAATGCCTTGATACTGTCTAAATAGTATATCTTTTTTCCAACCTTTATTTCTTCATCTTCGATAACATCTGAATCACCAATATCTATCATATCTTTTAAAAGATACCAGTCACTTTCATATTGAGAATTCAATAACAATTGATATTCTCCACGAATTTCTACATTTTCCTCTTTCGCTTTCATAAAAATCCGCTCTAATAACGATTCAGATAAACCTTGTTCCAACGTACACCAGCCAGCAGTGTTACATTTCAAACCAAAACTTTTTACAAAATCTCTACTATATGTATAAGCTTTCTCATCAAACAACTTACGATTATCAGCAATCCACCGAAATTGTTCATCCACACAAGAATCATTTACTTCATTTCCATCAAAGAAAAACATATCTCTTCTCCTATAAGAATCATCTACTTATATTATATATCCAAAGATATGTTACACTACAATTATTCCAATTTTACTAATGCAACATATCTTTGTTATAATTTCAGCAAAATTTCGTATACCGTATAATAATACTATTTTTTATTATACGGCTTATAATATTTATTTAACATTTTTAATGCAGCATCTTTTAATTTAGGCATATCATAATAAACTTCATTAATTGCATCTTTTAAATCTCTTTTCGTATAATTTTTTCGATAGTAATCTTTTGCAGAAACTCCACGAGGTTTACGTGGAATTGCTTTTTCCCATCTTTTTGTAATAATATTATGTAATTCTTTTGTTATTTCTACCGAAGGAAAATCATTCGCTTTTATACTAAACATCTCAACTAAACGTTTTTCAATTATGTGATGGCATTCAAAACCTTTACTTTTAAAAATTTTTTTGATTTTTGAATATTTTCCGATAGTAAAATTTTTATTACTTTTAAAATCGGATGCTTTTGAAGCAACTTTAACAATGCATTTTCCAGTTTTTCCAGACCAACTCCCCGGAATAAATGGTAAAAATGTTGCTCCTATATCCCACAACAGATTACCAGCATTAGCCCAAGTTTTAGCTTTAGCGAATTCCGCGATACTTAATCCTAAACTTGCAATATCAATTGCTGTTTCAATCCAATGTCCACTGGGATCAACGTAGTTAACCGGATCATTCGCACAGTATACATATAAATGAAGCGTATCAGGAATCATATTATCCCCACGATACGTATCCCTACTCAAAAATCTTCCTGTTTCCGGATTATAATACCGTGCATTCAGATAATACAAACTGGTACTTTCATCATACACACCACCTGTATAACAGATCACATTTTCAAATCCACTCTGTTCCTCATGGATGGTTGTTTCTCCGAAATCCGTATAGGAATACCACTCTGCACATGTACCATCGGAACTGGTCACTGCCCGTGTGCTTCTCTGTATGTCTTTCTGATAGAGATAATACTGAGCCGTATCATCGGTATCTGACTTCATAAACGCCAGAGGATTTCCAGAGATTCCAAGATAATAAAAACTATCCAGTTCTCCATCTCCATCCTCAGTCATCAATAAAGTGCCATCCTGATAGAAATATGCGGTCTGAACATTGTTTTCCGTACGGCTGATGCGCTGTCCATCTCCATTATAGGCATTTTCCTGTTCCAAGACTACTGTTTCGTCTGTCTTCATCTGGCAGGAGGTCATCTGCCCCAGTGGATCATATGCATAAGCTGTTTCTGTTCCTTTTACAGAATCCACTGTGGAAATGAGATTACCGCTGGCATTATAGGTATATACTGCTGCAGAGGATGCTTCTGCAGATGCAGCAGCCAGTGCTTCTTCTTCACGGGAGGACAGCAACTGGTCCAGTGCATTGTAAGCATACGTGGTTTCTGTCCGTTTCAGCTGGGTATTTTCATTTTCCGCAAACAGGACTTCCGTCTGTGTCAGGCGGTTTCCAACCAGATCATAGGTATATTCTGTGGTTGTGCTGACCTGGTTCTGGTCCAGCAGTACGCTCTTGATCAGCTGCCCATATTGATCATAGGTATAATCTTTTTCTTCACTGACGGTTTCCGACTGTCCGCTCCAGTTCAGTGCTGTTTCCTCATGAACAATGCGGGAAGCCTTGTCATACTGATAGCTGTGGCTTTCCTTTTCTGTATCGCTGTCACTGCTTTCAGTATAGGTCATGGTCAGGACTCTGTCAAATGCATCGTAGGTATAGGTCCGCTGTACATAGTTTTCTTCGGTTCCGGTAAGATCCTCATAATCTTTCCGACTGGATACCTTGCCGTCTGCGGTATACTGGTATTCACTTAATGTGCGGGTACCACCGTCTTCCAGATCAGCAGTGATCTTCTCCAGCAGTTTCCGGCTGTTATAGGTGTAATGCAGCGTATCTACACCATTTCCATTTTCTGCATAGGAAACAGATGCAATGGAACCATCCCCATAGTAGGTGTACTGGATCAGGTGTGCTGCTTTTTGTGCCGCGCTGGGAGATACTGTCCCGTCCACTTCCCAGTAGCCGGTCAGTTCCCCAAAGCTGTTGTAGGCATAACCGGTATAACGCAGGGGCGAAATGGTTCCGTCTGCGCTTTCATAATCCACCATGGCAGTGATGCGGTCTGCATCATCATACTCATATTCTGTTACATGTTCCGTTTCTCCGTCTTTGTTTTTGGCAGTTACTTTGCTGGAACGTCCCAGACTGTCATAAGTGTAGTTCAGTGTACTTCCATCCGCCTGTGTCTGACTGGTCAGAAGTCCATTTTCATCATACTGATAGGAGGTACGGATCTCCTGTCCATCCCCGGTATCAAGGACATACAGAGTACGGCCGGCTCCGTCTTCCATGGTCGTACTGGTGCTTCCATTTGCCCGGGTCACCACGGTCTTACTGTTCCCATCAGAATCTACATCATACTGATAGGAAGTCACTGCATCCCCTTCTTTTACAGACAACAGACGACTGGTGTCATCATAGGTATACGTAACCTGATTTCCCAGCGCATCTACTGCTTTCAGGACATTTCCTCTGGTATCGTAGATCTGGCTGGTGTGGATGCTCTCGGAGGTAACGGTAAATGCATTCCCTTCATACCCCGGCTGCTGGATGGTGTCGGTCTGGTTTCCATCCTGATCATATAAAGTAAGGACCTTTCCTGTGATTTCTCCATCTGCTGCAGTTGATGTGACCAGCAGGTAATTTTGGCCGGACTGGTCATAAAGGCTGTCCTGATGCAGTCCGTTGGAGGTTACACGAACCGTCTGCCCCAGTCCATCTGTCCAGGAAACGGATTCCGCTCCTTCCGGATCAGTTTGTGTGACCTTCGCAGCATTCTGGATAGTGGTTGTTCCCGTTCCCTGACCGTTTTTGATGGATACATCACCATATCCATAAGAAGTAGTCCAGGTACGGCTGCTTCCGTCCGCAGAAACGGTCCTTTTCACCACACGGTTCCGGCTGTCATAAGCGTAGCTGGTCACGCTTCCATCGGCTGCTGTTTCGCTTTTGACCTGTCCATTGGGATAATAACTGGTCTCCAGAGTCTGGGCCAGTTCCCCATCCTGGTCATAGATCTGCTGTTTGACCATCCTTCCCAGGAAATCATAGGTATAAACAGTCCTGCTTCCATCGGAGGAACTGCTCTCCAGCAGGTTGCCCATGGCATCATACAGGTTTTCTGAAGCAATGGTGATATCGCCTGCCGTACTGGATTCAGTCAGAAGATTTCCCTCCGCATCATAAGCCTCTTCTGTGGTGCTGACGGTATTTCCTTCCAGTTTTTCCGTCACGGATACCTGCAGGTCTTCCTCGTCTGAATCCTCGCCATCCGCATAATCATACAGGATCTCAGAATCCTGGAGCAGGTCTTCTTCAGATGTAATACGTCCTGCCTCATCATAGGTGCTGACGGTATTTTCCAGAGTAGTACCGTCTTTTTTGGTCACTGTGCCGGTGATCAGGTTCGGGTTATTATCATCCCCGTAAGTATAAGTTGTTACACTGCCATCCTCTGCCGTATCCTTTGTGATATTGCCTAGACTGTCATAAACGGTGGTAGAAGTGCGTGTCTCCGTATGGGATACCATTTTTCCATCTTCCAGTGTTTCCCATGCAGCGGTAACAGATGTACTGGTCAGACAGTTGTCCTCATAGGTATAGGTCGTTACGTTACCTGACGGGTCGGTGTAAGAAACAATGTTTCCATTTGCATTCCATGTGACACTTTCCGTCAAAATGTTCTTTCCACCGGATGTTTCTTTGGTAATGACCGTCTTTTTTGCAGATGTGTCATATGCCAGGATCGTCTTTTCCCCATCCGGAAGTGTCAGGGCAGATACCCGGTCAGAACTGTCATAGCTGATCTGGTAGGAATTTTCTTCCGCATCCTTGATCGCAGTTACATTACCATCGGTCCAGGTGTAAGCATAAACTACGCTCTCGGAACCGTCTGCGCTCTTTCTGGTCATGGACTGCAGCTGCAATCCATCGTAGGTATATTCCAGAGTACTTTCATCCGGCAGGATGATCTTCTTTACCAGCAGATGATCGCCATCGGATGCATCCTGGTATTCAAAATCCAGGACTTTACCGGTAGAGGCTTCCACCTGTGAGAGCATGCCCTGTTTTTCATCATAGTGCAGGAGCATCCAGGTGCCTGTGGGTTCTGTGATCGCTATGGCCTGCCCGCTGCTGTTAAAATACCAACAGGTCTGCGATTTATCTTCCATCCGGTAAGACCAGGTCACTTCCTGCACTTCATCCAGGTTCAGAACCGTTCCTTCTGCGTCCTCACTTTCAAACAGCTGCAGTTCCTTGGTGCTGCCGGAAAGATAGCTGCCGTCTTCCTGAAGTTCCAGTTTTTCAATAGTACCTGTTCCGTCTTTAAAAACATACGAATCGGTATCTTCTCCATTTGCATCACAGACTCTCAGGATCTCCAGATTAAAATTATGATCCCAGCCATTACCAAAAGCAGTCTTTGCCGTTGACTGACTGTTATAAGTACGTGAAATGCCAAATGCCAGTTCTGAACTGGGCAGGGTAACATCTTCCTGCTGATAAACAAAATTTCCTTTACTCTCTTCTACCTGTCCGGTACCTACCGGTGTTTCCAGAGACTGATAACCCCAGTAATCTTTGATACCCAGGAATTTTTCATATTCATCCGCAGAAATAACGGTACTGGAGACTTCATCCGAATAGCTTCCTGTGGCAGTTACCGTACCACTGCTGTTGGAACGGACCGCACGGACTTTATAATAATAGGTTTTTCCGTAATTGACATTTGGTTCACACCAGTAACAGGTCTTCAGACCGGAAACAGCCAGAGTGGATTCATCCGGTGTAAAATTGGCACTGGTACTTCTGTATACTTCATAGCTGACACTGTCGGGCAGTGCATCCGTGCCGCGGCGGTCCCATTTCAAAAGTGTTTTGTAATTGATCTTATCCTGAACAGTCAGGTTCTGGGGTGTCCAGTCTGCCAGATCAATGGGACTGAATGTCTTTGTAACCGTGTTACTGTTTCCACATTTATCTGTTACCGTAAGGGCCAATGTGTAAGTGCCTTCCGGATAAGCAGACGGATCGAACAAAACAGAAGAACCCGTTGTACCGGAATACAAGGTTTCATCTGCATCCAGTGACTCACCAGAAAGCTTCAGAACAACTGATTTTAATCCGCTGTTTGCATCTGCTGCAGCAAAAGTAATCTGATATTTTCCAGAATTATTTCCATCCGCATCCTGAATGGTGATGCTGCCAGTAGGCTTTGTGACATCCACATAATAATATAAAGTTTTCGCTGTACTGACATTACTGCATTTGTCAATAGCACGTACTTTGATGGTATGCTTTCCACTGGTGGTGATTTTTCCAGAGGGAATCGTAAAACTACCAGATTCTGTAGTACCCATGGAAGCATAGCTTCCGCCGTCCACACTGTACTGAACTTGTTTTAAAAACCGGTCTGATGCACCGCTCCAGCTGATAACAGGTTTAACATTAGTACTGTAAGATGTGGTGCTGGTGGATGGTGATATGCTTGCTGATGACAAAGTCGGAACTGTGCCATCCAAAATAAACCCGATAGTCTTACCCGGACCGGCAAATCCATATCGGTCTACACCGCGCACATAAAACCGGAAATATCCCTCCTCAATCTCTGAGGTATCAATCGTTGCTGTGCCGGATGAAGTAGTTCCGATGACACGGTCTGAAGAATAGGGGATATACTGTGAATTCACGACGGTCTTTCCATCATCAGTCATGGTTGCAACTCGATACTGGATCTGGCTGAGTGCTACGGATTCAATTCCCTCCCAGGTCGCTTTCAGATTCGTCCCTTTTTTCAGGAGCTGTGTTGCCAGCGTCAGACTGGTAGCAGCAGTAGGTTTATCATAATAAGTTACTGACAGTTTGGGCCGATAAGATGTAGACGAATGTCTTGAGCCATAAAATTTAGCGTACTGACTGACAGTTTCTGCTTTTGTACGCAGCATAATACCATAATCACTGCTTCCATTCGCCAGTTTTCTTACATAGGATGTAAGTGTCAGCGTACATTGGTTATTCGCTTCCGCCGTATTCGTAAATGATGAAAGTGCAGTGGTTGAATAGGACGGCCGGTTATTCCAGGTCAGCGTGGATTTATCCCATGCAGCCGTAACAGTATGAGCCTGCACAGTCTCTCCTGCAGTTCCACCGCCCGTTTCATAGATTGTCAGTTTTGCACTTGCTACAGAATAACCGTTTACCTTATCGGCTAATCCATTAAAAGCAATATAAGTCCGTTCATATCCATTGGCATTGGTCCGTCCTGCGAACATACCGGTGGTGGTGCTGTTATAAAAATTCATATCCGCATAAGTGGACTTACTGAGCACATATACATCATAAACGGCAGAACCTCCTGTCCATGTATAGGAAGGGTCAATGGTAACCGGGTAGACCGTATCCGGATCTTCCAGATACTCCGGATCCACCGTCATAGTCAGGATATAGGTACCTTCTGACTCATCCACTTCTTCCAGATCATAGGTAATGGCTTCGCTGTAATGTTCTTCCGTTGCGTCATTCATGTACGGAGTCTGAATACCTCCCACCAGAACTTCCTGTTCTTTTTCATCCAGTGCATAAAAACTGATTCCTTCAACAGCTGCATCTTTTCTTGCAGTGATTCCGCCACCTAATGTAAAAGCAAACTGCCAGACATTAGAATCCGGCTTTTCATTCAGAATGATATTTTCCTTTACACCAGTTTCAAATGGAATATATTCCAGTTTGAATGTCTTATCTTCTGAAGAATAAACTGCTGCTGTATTCTTTTTTTCTTCTTTTCCATAGATATCTGTGACTTCTTCTTCTGCAACCTGAACAGAAGAAAGTTCCTCTACCTCACGAAATGCATTATCTTCACTTCCCAATGCACTCAGTTCGACCTCAGCTGAAAATGTCCCTTCTATGCCTTCAGCTGAAACGATATCTGCTTCCTCACCAGAAACATGGGTTTCTTCACTGGAAATAACATCCTCGGAAGAATCTTCTTCCTGTCCAAACAAAGGCGTCACTTCCAGAGAATATTCTCCATTTTCCATGCGTAAAGGTGTTTCCTGACCGATTGCTTCAGGAATATAATGTTTCATATCCCCCTGTGCATTGACATAAGCGTATCCTTCCAGTTCTTCGCCATCCGCATTCAGTTCACTATCCACAGCAACAAGAGATGTGTCATAATCGACTAAATCCCCATCTTCATCCTCATAGCGGACATCACTGGAATAGAACTCTGTCATCTTTCTGCCATCTGACAGCTGCCAGGTCGTAGAATTCTGTGTTCGCTCCTCTACGATTTCTTCTTTTTCTAAATCCTCCGGATCTGCAAATTCAATCTCTTCAAAATCTTCCAATTGTTCTGCATCATCCAAGTCCTGTGTAATCTCTTCCGTTTGTTCTGTATCATTTTCTACACCACTTCCTGCTGCGAATGCGACAGCAGACCATTCACAGGATGTAAAAGAAACACACAAAATAAGAAGCCATGACAAGATTCTTTCATAAAGTTTTTTTCTCATTTGTTTTCTCACTTTTTATTATTCCTTTCGTAATTTTCGCAGAGAGGATTTCTGTAAAATTACGTTTTCAATGAGCCTCACCTCCACATTTTTTTCTTTACCTGAAATACCCCTCTACTTATATATCCGGAAAACAGGGGTAAAAGTAACGCTTTTTTTGAAAGAAAATTTTTTTCGTCGTATTTCCTAAAGTTTTGGTATTTTTAGACAAAAATATTTAGGAATTTTTAAGTTTTTCGAACTATTTGCCATAGTCAAATCATCCTTAATATCTTTAATCAGACTGTTACAGTAATCTTTTTATACCATTTTCTTTCTTTAACAATTTATCAGTGATTTTAATAAAAAATAGTTATTTCAATCAGTCAAAAAAAGCGCTCAACAACCCGCCGACAATTAGTCTTTGGATTATTAAGCGCTTTACTTCAAAGTAAATTCACACCTTACACGATCTTCAAGCACCACTTGGTGCAGTCCCACACATCCGTAGCCAGTCCTTCATAAAATTCCGGTTCATGGCATACCATCAGAATACTTCCTTTATATGCCTTCAACGCCCGTTTCAATTCCGCTTTTGCATCCACATCCAGATGGTTGGTAGGTTCGTCCAGTACCAGAATATTAGACGGACGGTTGATCAGTTTACACAAGCGCACTTTTGCCTGCTCACCACCACTTAAAACCCGTACCTGACTTTCAATGTGCTTGGTGGTCAGTCCGCATTTGGCAAGGGCAGAACGCACTTCATACTGTGTAAATCCAGGAAATTCACCCCAGATTTCATCAATACAGCTTCCTGTATGGGAGGTGTCCATTTCCTGTTCAAAATAACCGATTTCCAGATAATCTCCCAGTTCCACATCACCGGATACGGAAGGAATCAGACCCAGAATACTTTTTAACAAGGTTGTTTTACCAATACCGTTGGCACCCGTCAATACGATTTTCTGACCTCGTTCCATGGACAGATTCAGAGGCTGAGACAGTGGAGTTTCATAACCAATGACCAGGTCATGCATCTCAAAAATATAACGGCTGGGAGTGCGTGCTTCTTTAAAGTTAAATTCCGGTTTCACGCGCTCGGGAGCCAGCTCAATCTTCTCCATCTTATCCAGCTTCTTCTGACGGGACATAGCCATATTTCTGGTGGAAACTCTCGCTTTGTTTCTGGCAACAAAGTCCTTCAGATCGGCGATTTCCTGCTGTTGACGGTTATATGCTGCCTGTAACTGTGATTTTTTCATGGCATAAACTTCCTGGAATTTATCATAATCACCAGGATAACGATCCAGCTTCTGATTCTCCATATGATAAATCAGATTGATAACACTGTTCAGGAACGGAATATCGTGGGAAATCAAAATAAATGCATTTTCATATTCCTGCAGATAACGCTTCAGCCACTCAATATGAACCACATCCAGATAGTTGGTAGGCTCGTCCAGCAGAAGAATATCCGGCTTTTCCAGTAAAAGCTTCGCCAACAGCACCTTGGTACGCTGTCCGCCGCTCAATTCTTCCACATCCTGGTCAAGACCAATGGCGGTCAGCCCCAATGCATGAGCAACTTCTTCTACCTTTGCATCAATAATATAGAAATCATGGGCATCCAGCATCTCCTGAATCGTTCCCAGATCCTCCATCATCTTTTCCAACTCCTGTTCTGAAGCCTCACCCATACGATTGCAGATATCATTCATCTGCTCTTCCATTTCAAATAACCAGGAAAATGCGCTGCGCAGCACATCACGGATCGTCATACCCGCATGAAGCGCCGTATGCTGGTCCAGATATCCCACACGTACATTCTTCCCCCACTCAATCTTACCTTCATCCGGCTGTAAATGACCGGTAATCAAATTCATAAATGTGGACTTTCCTTCTCCGTTGGCACCAATCAGACCCACATGTTCACCTTTTAATAAACGAAAAGATACATGATCAAAAATCGCACGGTCACCAAAACCGTGGCTCAGGTTTTCTACTGTTAAAATACTCATATCCGAAAATCTCCCTTTCAGTCCTTTTACTGACAGCATCCCCAGCGTACAAATATCATGGTCCCAAATGTGCATTATCTCGTACACTGACAGTATCTTTTCGATTATATCAGCAGGTCTTCATTCCGTCAATTAAACTTCTGCCGCTGCCATATACAATTCGCTCTGCTCATCTGTCAACTCATAATTCTTCTTTAGAATTTCCCGAATATCTGCATCACAACAATTTAAATCACGCAATACAACAATCATTTTTAAGACAGAAGAATTACGCTCCTGATTAATCCCCTGACTAATTCCTTGACTAATTCCTTGATTTATCCCCTCATTTAATACCATATCATATAATTTACACATATTCCCAACCTCTTCTTTCTCCAAATACAAACCTTCCCTTTCGTTATTTTTAATATACTATACATTTTACAAATATACAAGTCAATGCATTTCAGACTTTATTTATAATCCTTTGTGAAGATTTTATCAAATGTGTCGTAAAACCCCTTGCTTCAGCTATGTGGATATAAGACACGTTCATCGAATTTACGCAAGCAATTGAAGATGAACAAAAAATGCTTGTATTTAATAAAAATATTTAGTATAGTATAGATATAAGTAAAACATATAGATCAAACAAGAATGTTGTCTATTTCTGTAAGTACCATATACAGCGTGGTGCCCGAAGTATAGACGAAAAGTTCTAATAGATCAACAGGCAGTATATTGAAAAACGGAAAATCTCACAACAACAAAAGGACAACAGGGCTAATGAAAAAAGGTGTTAAATTTAGGATCTATCCGAATAAGGAACAGAAAAATTTAATCCATCAAACATTTGGATGCTGCAGATTCATCTACAACAAAGGTCTTGCTATGCGTAACGAAGCCTACCAAAATGGCAATAAAATCGGCTATTCTCAGACTTCTGTTATGCTGACGGAACTGAAAAAGTGTGACGATTTCAGTTTTCTGAAAGTGGTAGATTCGATCGCCCTGCAGCAATCCCTGCGGGATCTGGACAGAGGTTTTGTGAATTTTTTCCAGAAACGTGCGGCACACCCGGTATTCAAAAGTAAGCACAACCACCATCAATCCTACCGAACAATAAACCAGTGCGATAACATCCGCATTGTCGGGAGATATATCAAGCTTCCGAAACTGGGCTATGTAAAAGTGCGCCAGTCGATGGAAATTGGGCATATCAACAATGTTACGGTAGAACGTACTCCTACCGGGAAATATTTTACAGTGCTTAACGTGGAATTTGAGCCAATCCCAAAACCGAATGGTGGTGGTGAGATCGGGATTGATGTTGGTATCACAGAATTTTATTCCGATAGTAATGGGAATATGGTGCCAAATCCAAGATATCTGGAACGCAGCATGCGTAAACTGGCCAGAGAACAGCGCAAGCTTTCCCACAAACAAAAAGGTTCTAAAAACCGCGAAAAACAGCGTAAAAAAGTGGCCTTAGTCCATGAACAGGTTACAAATCAGAGAAATAATTTTCTTCAAAAACGATCTATCATGCTGATACGTGAAAACCAAACCATCTGCATCGAAGACCTGAAAGTGAAGAATATGATGCGTAACCATAAGCTTGCCAAAGCAATCGCAAGCGTGTCCTGGTCGAAGTTTTTTGATATGCTCGAATATAAGGCTGCATGGTATGGCAATACTATCATCCGGATACCGACCATGTATCCGAGTTCCCAGACCTGTTCATGCTGCGGATATAAAAATCCACTGGTAAAGAATCTGGCAGTACGTGAATGGGAATGCCCCGAATGCCACACAAAGCATAACCGGGATACCAATGCCGGAATAAATATTCTAAACAAAGGACTGCTGATGCAGTCAGCATAAATACATACCAGACTGCACCGTAGGGCATACGGGAACAGTATAATCCAGCTTGTGGACATTGTGTAAGACATTGCGATACCGTAAGGTATTAGCCGATGCAGTAGTGGTTGAAGCAAGAATCCCCCTGCTTCAGCTGTGGGGAGTGTCAATTTTCTATTTTAGGGCTTGCCAAAAATCCCATACATGGATATAATATGGGTAATTGTTCAATCGCGATGACGAAAACTACGGTTAGTATCCTTTCTTCAGAGAGCCGGCGGCTGGTGAGAGCCGGTGACAGGACTTTCCTTTCCACTTTCCAGCGACCGGCGATGAGTCGGAGGCCGATAGCCTTTATCCTATCATTGAGAGATCAGATATGACATCTGGTAACGTGGGTGGCACCGCGGAGTAAGTACAACATTCCGTCCCATGAATCCTGTTTCAGGGTTCATGGGACTTTTTTAATCACAAAAAGGAGAACTATTATGTTAGATTTAAAATTTGTCAGAGAAAATCCGGAAATCGTTAAACAGAACATCCGTAACAAATTCCAGGACCACAAGCTTCCTCTTGTAGATGAAGTAATCGAACTGGACAAACAGAAACGTGCTGCACAGCAGGAACGTGATACTTTAAGAGCTGAGAAAAATACTCTTTCCAAACAGATCGGCGGTCTGATGAAACAGGGCAAAAAAGCGGAAGCGGAAGAAGTGAAAGCAAAAGTTGCTGCAGATGCTGCTCGTCTGACTGAGCTTGAAGGTCTGCAGAATGAACTGGAAGAAAAGATCACCAAGATTATGATGACCATTCCCAACATCATCGATCCTTCTGTTCCGATTGGTAAAGATGATTCTGAAAATGTGGAAGTTCAGAAATATGGTGAACCGGTTGTTCCCGATTACGAAATTCCTTACCACACAGAAATCATGGATAAATTCAATGGTATTGACCTGGACAGTGCAAGAAAAGTTGCTGGTAACGGTTTCTACTATCTGATGGGCGATATTGCAAGACTGCATTCTGCAGTAATTTCTTATGCAAGAGATTTCATGATCGACCGTGGATTCACTTACTGCATCCCTCCTTTCATGATCCGCAGCAACGTTGTTACCGGCGTTATGAGCTTCGATGAAATGGATGCCATGATGTATAAGATTGAAGGCGAAGATCTGTACCTGATCGGTACCAGTGAACATTCCATGATCGGTAAATTCATCGATACCATTATCCCTGAAGAAAATCTGCCTTACACCATGACCAGCTATTCTCCCTGCTTCCGTAAGGAAAAAGGTGCTCACGGTATTGAAGAAAAGGGTGTTTACCGTATCCATCAGTTTGAAAAACAGGAAATGATCGTTGTCTGCAAACCGGAAGAAAGCCCCATGTGGTTTGATAAATTATGGCAGAACACCGTAGATCTGTTCCGTTCTCTGGATATTCCTGTAAGAACTCTGGAATGCTGCTCCGGTGACCTGGCTGACTTGAAGGTAAAATCTGTAGACGTAGAAGCATGGTCTCCCAGACAGAAGAAATATTTCGAAGTGGGCAGCTGCTCCAACTTAAGTGATGCACAGGCAAGACGTCTGAAAATCCGTGTAAAAGATGAAAACGGCAGCAAATACTTCGCTCATACTCTGAACAACACTGTAGTTGCTCCGCCCAGAATGCTGATCGCTTTCCTGGAAAATAACCTGAACGAAGATGGCTCCGTTAATATTCCCAAGGCTCTGCAGCCTTACATGGGAGGCAAAACCATTATCAAATAAAATGGTTTGATATTGATATTTTTTTATCACTATTATTTTTTTCAAACCTTTAAAACAGTATTTTTTTCACATTTGTCTTTGGATTATTTTGTCATTTTTATTATCATTTTGCACAATTACCCGTATCTTATATGCAAGATGCACAGTTTACAGACAAACATTGCCAAAATATAATGTGATAAATTCATATTGCGTTTTATTTCGTAATGGTGTATTATATAGCCATGGTTGAGGGAAACAAAAGAACCTGAATGAACGAAAAGGTTCCATTCCCACAAAAGTGACCTGGCTCATAGACTGCGCCGTATAAACGGCATTTTCTCCCTATATATCGAAAAACCCCGCCTGCATGCGGGGTTTTTCTATGTCTAAAACAACTTCTATTTTTTCTATTTCTTCTATTTTTCTAATTCTTCTACTTCTTCTGATACTTCTATTTCTTCTAGCTTTCTGATGCTTCTATTTCTTCTAATCCTTCTTTTCCTCTATTTCTTCTGATTCTGATAGGCTGCTTCTTCTTTTTCCAGTTCCTCATATAACTGTCGGAATGTCCAGTTTACATTATGAGGGGTTACGATTGCTTTTAATGGAATTTTAGGAAGACCCGCTTTTCTCATATTTTTCAGGAATTCATCCAGCCTCTGACCGGTAAATCCATACATGACCATCATCTGGCGTGAAAGGACCTTACTTTGATCACCTTCACAGCCGGCTTTATTGCTGCCTTCACAACTGGCTGCTTCGCTAATGCTCTCAGCGCCTGCTTCATTGATGTCTTGTTTACATTCGCTCTTGATCGTTCCGTATCCGGGCAGTTTCAGTAAAGTTCCCAGCATTTCGTTGGTCTGGTCTTCTTCCACTACTTTACATAAAATACCCATACGGGCAGCAACTCCAAGAAGCTGCCGCCCGATTTCAGTATCACGGAAACGATATAACAGTAAAATTTCTTTGTTTGCTGTTCTTCTATTTTTCATCGTTTCGTTTCTCTTTCTTACTTTTTGCCTTTCCCTTACTTCAAAGTCAGTTTCTGCAGTGCTCCATTGCCGTAAACAACCAGGTTGTTTTCTGCAAAACGTACTACACCTTCAATATTCACATCCATTTTCGCCTGATATTTACGAACACCGGTCAAATTGTAGGTAGCAAGGGTGTTATTGTTGTATACCACAATTCCATCTCCTGAGAAATCTGCATATTCATATTCAAAGTCGATGTCCTGCTCGAAAACCCGGCTTCCTGTTTTATCAAAGACCAGCATGGTGTAACTGGTGTTTACACTTTGTTTGGTTTCCGCTTCCACGGTTCCCTCATCCGCTGCAGCTGCTTCTACAGTCTGAGCTTCTTCTGCATTTTCTGCAGAGTCCTGTTTTACAGCCGAATCAAGGACCACACCCACATATTCCTGATTATAAAATACTGTTTTGATCCGGTAATTAAATTCCTGAGTCCGGGCAAGTTCCGGTTCCAGGGCATTTTGGGTGGAATAGAAATCAATGGACTGCTCTGTGATAGCCGCACTGTTCTGATTATCGAAAAAGATTACTTCCGGCACCAGAGTCTCTTCATATTGTTCAAATCCACCTACTGTACGGTCCACTTCATTTTTACCTACTTCAAAATTACGGAAAACCACTCGATTCATCATAATACCTGACTTGGCATAAATATAAGAAGAAATCAACTGATTGCCGTCGGGGGAAATTGCGATATCCAGAGGATATCCATCTCCGGAAATCAGTGTTTTGATTTCCACCTCTATGGTTGAACCGTCTTTTCTGAAATAATTGATATAATTGCTGGTCTTATCATCCAGCACAACTGCCACAACCCCGGCTGCTGAAATGTCTGCTTTTAAGATTTTTTTCGTCGTTTCAGCACTTCCTGTACAGCCTTCTTTGTTGCATATGTAAAGTGAAGTCCCTTTAATATCATAGATTACTGCATAATCACCTGTTACTGCAATACCCGGAACGTCCATATTAAAGGCCTGATTCCACATGACTTCACCATTTTGATTAATACAGCTGACACCATCCTGGCTGTAATGCAGGATTACGTCATTAAATGACAGATAATGAGAATATCCATTATCTACAGCTGATACCTGCCACTCCACATCGTAAGCATGATACCTGCGGTTTTTATTATAAAAATATGCTCCGCCAAACACCAGGGTCAGGATCAGCACAACCGACAGGATCCTCTTGTAATGTGCCTTGATTTCTCCTGCAATCCGCCGGAATATTCCATACTCACCGGCAGTTCCTTCTACCATCTGCTGCTTCCAGAATTCCTGACGAACAGATTTGGACACATTATCCTTTTCCAGAGGATTCTCCACTTTCTTTTCCTGTCGATTTTTTCTTTTTACCTTCTCTTTTTTCTTTTCACTTGCTTCAGAAGGTTCATTTTCACGATTCTTTCTTCTTTCATCGGAAGAACCAGTATTATCTGAAGCTTCTTGCTGCGTTTTTCTCTGTGTTTCTTCCTGCGCCTTTTTCCGGGCTTCTTCCTGAGAAACAGTGTCTCTGCCTTTTTGCAGCTCTCTCATCTGTTCTTCCCAGGTCTGATTACCTGCATTCTGGCTATCAACTTCCCGCACACCAGAAATCTGACCGTTTGAAACAAACTCTTCCTGACTTGCTGCTGTTTCATCTCCCCCGGCCATGCCTTCTGTATCTTCTTTTGTATTTTCCGGCTGCACTTCATAAACATACCGTACTTTCCGCCCGCTCTGAGGTCTGCGCCAGATTTTGATATCTTCCTGACTATCCGATCCCTGAGGCTGCTGAGGCGTTTTACCTGAATTTCCATTTTTATTCATTTCATCCATCGTCGCTACCCTGTCTTTATCCTGTTTTTACTACTTTCATTTATGGCAGTGTCTGCACCGGCAGACATTTCCGTCTATTTCTCCAACTTTACAGCTGGATCCATCCTCCGTGCACAGGATCCTGAAAAGATGCAGAAAACCATGTGCATTCGGATAAATGCTGACTATTATCATACTACAAGAATATTGAAAAAACAAGATATGGACTTTTTCCGGGCACGCTGTAGTACTACAGCGAACATTACTTATATACTGCCTGAATTTTTATTAAAAAACGTAAATGGCGGAATTACAGACCTGCATTGCTAAGGAGACCTTTGGTCAAACGTCGGCACTTAACTAGCGGCTTTCTGTAAAGAAAGACGAGAGTTTAGTGTCCGCTACGTTTGGGCAGAGCGAAAGCGCGTCTCCGTGTAATACAGGTCTGTAATGGAGCCTTCACTACCTATATTTAGATAAAGTTACGTTATCAATGTTCGCTGTAGTACTATCGGGCAGGTAAAGTTAATACGGTTCCATACTTTAATGCAGATGGATCTGTTATATTATTTTCCAGGCAAATAGCATCTACCATATCCGTACTTCCGTAATATTTCTCGCTGATGGAATACAGGCTGTCCCCTTTTTTTACCAGATATCTTAACGGAAATACATAAGAACTGTTGGCTGCTTTACTGCTGGACACTTTACTCTCATCACTATTTTCCTGCGTCGCATTTGCTTCGGTGCTGTTTCCCTCACCATTTCCTTTCGCGTCCGCTCCTTCTCCACTGTCTCCTTTCACATCATTTCCCTGGGCTGCATTTGCTTCGGTACTATCTCCTTCTGTACCGCTTCCCTGTGTCGCATTTGCCTGTGTACTGTCTCCTCCTTTATTATCGTTTTCATCATTACTATCACCTTCAGCGCCATTTACTTCGGTACCATTTACTTCCGCAGCATTTGCCTCAGAAGTATCTCCTGCCTGAGAAGCTTCTGCATTTTCATCTGTTTCACCGGTTATGTAGCTGGAATCTGCACCTGCAGGTACTGCCTGGGATTCGCTGATTATACTGCTTAAAAGACCACTGCTTGTCTCAGAATCATCATTGAGCTTGCTGAATTTAATCTGGTCTGAAAATAATAAAAATGCCAATATAAAAATTCCGGCTATGGATACTGCTCTCACAATCATATCTCCTTTCTTGATTTTCTTCTTATCGGCTGTTTTTTTATCGACTCGAGCCTCTTTTTTCTTTCTGGAACTGCTTTGACCGGTGTCCGTTTTTATGCCCCCTGGGCCTCCCTGCCCCAAATCCCTTTGGGCCGCTGCATGAGGTATGCGATTCCCTTGTTCCTCAGCTGGCTCCAATCGTCCCACACCAAACGGTCCTTTTCCGCTTCTGGATGATTTTCCTGCTCTTCCTGCTTTTCCATTTTTCTCCGAACTTCCCCCTTTACCTGCTTTTATGCTGTTCTGCCCTGACATTTCCATATCCTGGGAAAATTCCCCCATTTCCTCTTCTCCATGCTGTTTTCCAAGAACCCGCAGACTCTCCTGTCGTATGATATAAGACTGCATTTCCTCATTTTTCTCATAATAAATATAGTATCCGGCCAGCTTCAGCAGCCCGTGTCCGGAATAGGAAAATACCTCCTCGTCCTGGTCTCTTACATTGAACAACACCTGATATTCTGAGGAAAAATGCGTTTCAAATATCCGCACCAGCTCCACTTCTGAGCTGCGATTCTGTCTGCTGGAGACAAAAAATCCACAAATTTCCAATCCGGGAAAATATACACTGCTTTCTGCCTGCATTTGTCCCGGTGTCTGTCCCGGCGTTCTCCAGAAGGGGTCTTCCACCACCGCAGCGCCTCTTATAAATAAATGCATCACCCCGTTAATCCGCTGTTTTTTGCCCAGAAGGACCCCTCCGGAAATACCGCTTTCCTGCAAACCGCGCAATCTCTGAATATATGTATGTACGTAATCTTCCATATAAACACGGATCCAATCTTCTT
Organism: Lachnospiraceae bacterium; assembly: GCA_045121095.1. Taxonomy (GTDB): domain Bacteria; phylum Bacillota; class Clostridia; order Lachnospirales; family Lachnospiraceae; genus TWA4. The sequence continues at coordinate 25,091 of JBGVFN010000228.1, forward strand.
TTTCACCGATCTGACGAATATTTTTAGGTAATTTATTCTGTTCCATACCAAAACCTCCTGTTGATAATGATAAAATCCTGCTGACAACTTTTCATTCCATGGAATCCATCTAAACAAACATGTCCACTGACGCAGACATTACGATAAATGCAAATGGATTGTTTTGCACTCTGTGCTTCTACAATCGTTAAACAGTTCATCAACTGCTGACAGCCATCATGTTATCACAACAAAAATACGGAGTCTGTCGAAATACGCCGGACTCCGCTTAAAAAAAATCTACCTGTTTCAGCAAAAAACAGCCTTCATGATACCCTGAGAAATATTATCAGCCATGTTCATAACCATTCCCAACCTGATATTTTGCAATAACACAGGTTCCAGACAGCTTCCCCAGCTGACAATTCCGGTAATGGCAATATCACCCACCATTCTTAGATCTTTATTCACCCCGCATCCCGGCTTTAAACCTCCTTCTGATAAGGTAATACAGCCGACAGAATCTCTGGAACCTACCGAAGCATCCACAGCTACCACCACATGATCCGAAAAATCACGTTCAATTACCTGAAGTACCGATTCCAGATTCACTGCATGAACAGGCAGGGTTAATGTTCCAACCACAAATACATCTGTATTCTGGGCAAATATTTTTTCATTTTTCAGTAAATGACCAGTTAACGGGCCCAAACTGTCACCCGTAGAACGGTCACTGCCAATGCAAAGAAATAAAACAGCCTCCTTCCCGGTCTGTTTTTTTATTCGCCCGATCATCTCCGCCAAACGAAAACCAAAGTTGTCCGTTTCAAACTGTTCCCCTGAAGAATAATAAATTACCTTTTTTTGTTTTCTCATCTGATATTCTCCGCTTATTATGAAAGTTTTTCACTATCAGTATGCCCCCATAAAGATTTCGGTATACCAAAATCCTCCATTTCTGCATTTTAAATACTTTTTGAAGCCAAACACCTCCGCCACCAGAGACTCCTGTTCATTCTTTTCACCGGGCAGACCAATGAACCAGCGGCTTCCCTCTGTATTCTCTGTATTCTCTGTATTTTCCATACTTTCCACACGGAACAAAATCAAATGCCGGGAATGATTATATGCATTCTGAAGAAAACTATTATGTGCCAGAATCCAGTTATTTTTCGGAAGTCTTCCAATATCATTGGGCCGTATCCGAATCACCTCACAGATTCTTCCTTTATCAAATAATCCACTTTCTATCCCCCTGTCATCCACATAAACCGGACGGATATCCACATGAGGATAATGCGAACAAAACTTTTTCCACAATTCCATGCGTTTATCCTCTTTTCCTCTTCTTCCAGAGCGTTTATTCACAATCTGCGTTCTGGCAGGTTCCATAACTGACTGCTGTTTCAACAATTCAGAAGCCGCTTCCAGATCCTGCTGCACCGCGGCCATATCATTCCCTGATGTATCTGCTATTGCCGTTTCCTTTGCCGTTTCTTTTGCAGTCTCCTTTTTTATCTCTGCTGCTGCCGCTTCACGTTCATCGGTTTCCGTTTTTATCTGCGCTGCAATCACTTCATGTTCATCGGTTTCCGTTTTTACCTGCGCTGCAGTAACTCCACTTTCGTATGTTGTTTCTTTCTCCCCTGATACAACAGCTGGATTTCCAGCGGTTTCCGCATTCATCTCTGCTGTAATAACTGCTCTTTCGTCAGTTTCCACATTCATCTCTGCTGCATCAGCTTCCCTTTCGTTTCTTCCTGTTTTTACAGCTGCCGCTCTACATTCTGCAGCTTCCATACTTTCCCCCACATTTTCTCCCACATTTTCTTGCATACTTTGTTCCGAACTTTCTTGCGTACTTTCTTCCATTCTTTGCTTTATACTTCCTTCCGCATTTTCTCTCGTACTTTCTTTCGTTCTGTATCCACTGCCTGCTTCTGCTGCTCGCAGAAAAGGCCTTGGCTCCCTCCACAGCGTCATATAATAATGGCGCCTGCTTCCTGCTCCCTGGAGGCAAAGTCCATAAACCTGAGAAAAGGAGATTCCGCTTTCCCACATATTATCCAGACTGCTGCTGCCCCGGTATTCTCCCCGGCCATTTTGAAGCTGCATCTGCCCCACCGGTATACGCCTCATATTTCCGTCCACCAGACAAACTTCCAGCGGCCGTCCGCCTTTTTGCATCGGCCCATTTACTGTCACCTGAAAACGGACCCTCTGCGCACGAACCTCCACCTTGGCAAATCCCACATTCCGCAGCTTTGTATCGTCTTCATAAGCATAAATATACGATAAAAACCTCCTGAAACTCACCGTTTCCATAGTATTGTTCAAGCTCTCTGACATAAAAAAACGCCTCCCTTCACAACACTATATGAAGAGAGACATTTAAATATGAACTGTTATATTTATTTAAACACGCTCCAGCTCATTGCTTAAAGCAGCGAACTGTTCCAGCGTAAGGGCTTCCCCACGGATATTACCAGCCAGACCAATGGATTCCAGGGCTGTTAATATCTGTTCTTTGTTAAAATGCAGTTCCGGCGAGTTGTTCAGGCTGTTCAGCATGGTTTTTCTTCTCTGGTTAAAGGATGCTCGAATCAGCTTAAACATCAGTTTTTCATTGTTTACTTCCACCGGAGGCTGTTCATGTCTGTGCAGACAGATCACTGCGGATCCCACATTGGGGCGGGGAATAAAACAGTTGGGCGGTACATTGGCAGCAAGAACCGGTTCAGAATAATACTGAACAGCCAGAGAAAGTGCGCCATAATCCTTACTTCCGGGGCCGGATTTCATACGATCCGCCACTTCCTTCTGCACCATGACCGTAATGCTTTCCAGCGGTACCTGAGACTCAAACAGTCCCATGATGATCGGTGTGGTAATATAATAGGGAAGGTTTGCCACCACTTTAATGGGCTTGCCTTCATTTTCCTCCTGTACCAGCTGGTTCAGATCCAGTTTCAGAATATCATTGTGAATGATCTTCACATTATCATAAGCCTGAAGAGTATCCTGCAGAATGGGAATCAGATTATTGTCAATTTCTACAGCGATGACTTTCCGGGCACGTTCTGCCAGCATCTGTGTCATGGTACCGATACCGGGGCCGATTTCCAGAACACAGTCCTCCGGTCCCACACCTGCAGCATCCATGATCCGCTCCAGCACGCGCATATCAATCAGAAAGTTCTGACCAAATTTCTTCTGAAAATTAAACTGGTATTTCTGCAGGACCGCTATGGTTTCCTGCGGATTTCCAAGATTTGCCATGTAAAATGATTCCTTTCTTATCTTTTCCTGTAACGCTTTCGCAGAAATTGTAACAGTTCAGCTTTGCTGAATAGTTACCAGAAATTACTTATTTCGTGAAACGATAGAATCGGCACGCATTATCCCAGGTTGTTTCCAGTACTTCTTCTTCGCTGATGCCCTTCAGCCGGGCAATTTCAGCCACCACATGATGGATTTTTTCAGAAGAATTCCGTTTTCCCCGGAAAGGAACAGGCGTCAGATACGGTGCATCCGTTTCCAGCAAAATCCGGTCTAAGGGAGTATATTCCACTACTTCCTTCAGCTTTCTGCCATTTTTGTAGGTCACTACACCGCCAACCCCCAGATAATATCCCATATTCAGGTATTCTCTGGCCATTTCGGTACTGTAGGAAAAACAGTGGATGACCATGCTGAAATCAGGACCGCCGGCAGCTTTTATCATCTCCAGAGTATCCTGAGCGGCTTCCCGGCTGTGGATAATAACAGGCATATCCAGTTCCTTTGCCAGATCCAGCTGACGTATAAACCACTTTTTCTGAATCTCCGGCTCTACCGTATCCCAGTAATAATCCAGCCCGATTTCACCGATTGCCACCACTTTTTCATGCATGGCGGCCTGACGAATCTGTCCAAAGTTTTCTTCAGTCAGATCGCCCGAATCAGTAGGATGAACACCTGCCGCCCCGTAAATAAAGGGGTACTTTTCAATCAGTTCCAGCGTTTTGGGAATATCATACAAATTGGCGCATACATTTACAATGCGTCCTACTCCATGTTCCGCCATGGACAAAAGCAGTTCTTCCCGGTCATCATCAAAAGCCCGGTCATCATAATGGGCATGAGTATCAAATATTTTTTTCATACGATTACACTTTGTTATTGAAGTTAAACAGTTCAGTCCTAAGACTGAACTGTTATGATACTTCCCTTATCAGTCAATTTTACTAACAGATTTCGGAACCACAGATGATATCCTTATCAGGTGTCATCACGCAAAGGTTGCCTTCATCGTCAGATGCAGCCAGGATCATACCCTGAGATTCTACACCACAGAGTTTGCAGGGCTTCAGATTGGTTACTACAGCAACCTTCTTGCCTACCATTTCTTCCGGTTTGTAGTATTTTGCAATTCCGGAAACGATCTGACGTACTTCTTCACCGATACGAATCTGCATTACCAGCAGCTTTTTCGCTTTCTTTACAGGTTCGCAGCTTAATACTTCACCTACGCGAAGCTGAACTTTATCAAAATCATCAATGGTGATTTCTTCCTTGGGTGCTACCTGGGGATATTTTACCTGAGGTTCTTCTGCAGCTGCTCTCTTTGCTTCTACTTCTTCCATAACCTTCTTCACATCCAGTCTTGCGAAGAGGATTTCAGGTTTTTCGGTTACTTTATTGCCGCTGGGGTATTTGCCGAAGGAATCCAGTTCTTCGATGGTACGGTAAGTACCGTTCAGCTGTGCAAAGATCTTCTCAGAAGTTTCAGGCATGAAAGGCTGAAGCAGACTTGCACCGATGCAGATGCTTTCTACCAGGTTGTACATAACTTCTGCCAGACGGGGCTTATCTTCTTCATTTTTAGCCAGAACCCAGGGAGCAGTTTCATCAATATATTTATTGCAGCGTTTGAACAGGTTAAATACCTCGGTAATGGCATCTGCTACATGCAGGTCTACCATCTTGTTCTGTACCTTGGTCACTGCACCAAGTACGGTTTCTTTCAGGTCAGCATCCACATCTGCAGTTACACCGGTAGATTTCACTTCGCCGCCAAAGTATTTGTTGCTCATGGCGATGGTACGATTTACCAGGTTGCCCAAAGTGTTCGCCAGATCAGAGTTCATACGCTCAACCATCAGTTCCCATGTGATAACACCGTCATTTTCGAAGGGCATTTCATGCAGTACGAAGTAACGAACTGCGTCTACGCCGAACATTTCTACCAGATCATCTGCGTAAAGTACGTTACCTTTGGACTTGCTCATCTTGCCATCGCCCTGCAGCAGCCAGGGATGTCCGAAAATCTGCTTGGGCAGCGGAATATCCAGTGCCATCAGCATGATCGGCCAGTAAATGGTATGGAAACGAAGGATATCCTTACCAATCAGATGCAGGTCAGCAGGCCAGTATTTTTCAAACATGGGATCAGAATTGCCATCCAGATCAAATCCAAGACCAGTAATATAGTTGGTCAGTGCATCGATCCATACGTAAATAACATGTTTGGGATCGAAATCTACGGGAATACCCCATGAGAAAGAAGTTCTGGAAACACACAGATCCTGCAGACCAGCTTTCAGGAAGTTATTCATCATCTCATTCTTTCTGGAAACAGGCTGAATAAATTCCGGATGCGTTTCAATATGCTCGATCAGACGGTCTGCATATTTGCTCATCTTGAAGAAATACGCTTCTTCCTTCGCAGGCTTTACTTCACGGCCGCAGTCAGGACATTTGCCGTCAACCAGCTGAGATTCGGTAAAGAAAGACTCGCAGGGAGTACAGTACATACCTTCATAATATCCTTTATAGATATCACCTTTATCATACAGCTTTTTGAAAACCTTCTGCACCTGAGCCATATGATCTTCATCCGTAGTACGAATAAATTTATCATAAGAAGTATTCATCAGATCCCAGATCGTCTTAATCTGACCTGCTACTCCATCCACAAATTCCTGAGGAGTTACACCAGCAGCCTGAGCTTTTTCTTCAATCTTCTGTCCATGCTCATCTGTACCGGTCTGGAAACGTACATCATATCCCTCTGCACGTTTATATCTGGCAATCGCATCCGCCAGCACGATTTCATAAGTATTTCCAATATGAGGTTTGCCTGACGTATAGGCAATCGCTGTGGTAATATAATAAGGTTTCTTACATTTTTCACACATAATTCGAACCTCTCCCTTCCATCTTCTACTCTATATCTATTTTCTGCTCACAGACCATGACAATAACACCAATACAGCTGTCCATAAGCATACCATTTCTATTATACGGAATTCCCGTAAAAGATGCAAGAAAATTCAGCGATTACTCTCTACCCTTTCCGCTGCGCTTTGCAGGTTACCTACGGTATGCAAACAAAGCTCCAGTGAAGCTTTGTTTGTAAAGCGAGAGCGGGTCCCAGAAGGAGACATATGGACTTGAACGGCAGCTGAACAATGCTGTCCACCCCTTTTTAGATGAAAAACCCCCCTTTTATCCCTTTTTCGCCTTTTTTCGAACAATTTCTACATTTTCCTCAATTGCTGCTCTGCTTTTTCAAGGTAAACCGATTGTTCGCCCTATTTTTTTGTTTTATAATAAATTTATATCAAGAATTTTAAGGATTGGATCACGGTTCAGCAGAGCATGCACATGCCTTTTAACATTTTTAATAAAATTATATTCGACGTTCAATTTTCCAATCCTTCAATTCTGCCCTTAGAGCGTGTTTGAAAAAGGCTTTATGCAGGATGTGCATCCCATTTTGAGATAAATTTCTCTCAAATGAAGGAAGCGTAGCGGGCTACGCTGACTGAATCTGAGAAAAATTTAGCCAAAACTGGGGTGGGTGTACAGACTGTGTGAATGATTTTTCAAACACGCTCTAGAGTATATAGCGGAAAGATCATGCGTAAGAGTAAGGATGCCTCATATCACAAAGGCACTGAGAAATACACGGAATCACAGTTTATGTTAACCCGGTGTGCCGAGAAGCTGATATGAATAACGACTTCGCTTCCTGAAACACCTTTTCTGACCCTAACGGGTCGAAAGGAGATTGCTATGATTGCTACGCAGAGTTCTGCCGCAATAACACCTTCAGCAAATTCGGATCCTGATCAATCAGATTTTCAAACTGATCAGGAAAAACTTTCACAACTTTATGAGGTCTACTATCACTCCCTGTGGTATGTGGCCTTTGGCTATTTGAAAGATATGCAGCTGGCAGAAGATATGGTTCAAGAAACATTTATCAAAGTTTCGGAACATCTCACAGCCATACAAGATGTAGAAAGCAAAATGACAAAATATTTTCTTATCACGATTATCCGAAATAAATGCATTGATTATATTCGAAAGCGAAACCGAATGCCGGAAACACTAATTGAGAATCAGGATTATCCTCCCGAATACGACAATCATCCCCTGGAATATGTCATTCATCAAGAAACGTTGGAAGAGCTGACAAATGTCATCAACAGTCTTGATGATTCCTATCGAGTTCCCTTAAAATTACGTTACATACATGGACTGACCAATCTGGAAATCGCCGGCAGAACCGGTCTTTCTGTTAATCTTGTAGCAGTGCGCATTAATCGCGCCAAAAAGATGCTGAAAGAGCGGCTAAGCGTTACTTACTATCGCATCTAGTATGACTCACTAGTATAAACCATTTTAAATAACTTTATGATTCAACTACCGGATTATCCTGCTTTTGAGATTTGCGTTTCTTCTTTTCGGGAGCACGTTTATCTTTATTATCCGGACCGGCTGCTTTTGCGTTTACAACCTCATACA
>JBGVFN010000229.1:0-24012 GCA_045121095.1 Lachnospiraceae bacterium
AGCAGATCCAGTCATTTTTAATTTTATGCAGTTTCGGAAATTTCCTCGAAACCGTCAAAAATAGCAAAGTTCTGATCAAGGTACTGGAAAAGTATATCTTGTCAGGATTTAAAAAAGTTCAAAAATTGTAAACTGGTGAAATTAGTATAAGTATGTGAAATAAAAAATGCAGGATAGAAAATCTGGATGGAAATTGAAATTATGAGATAAAATAATAGAAAGAAAAGAGCGATTAAAAATCATGCGATAAAATAATAGAAAGAAAATATCGATTAAAGATCATGCGATAAAAGCTGATCAAAGAAAGGAATCTTAAAATTATGGACAAAAAAGATGTTTTAAAGATTGTTGATCATACGTTGCTTACACAGACTGCCACATGGGATGAAATCCGTCAGATCCTTGATGATGCCATGAAATATGAAACGGCATCTGCATGTATTCCTGCATCTTATGTAAAACAGGCAGCGGAATATGTAGGAGGAAAATTACCCATTTGCACAGTGATCGGTTTCCCTAACGGATACAATACAACAGCTGTAAAAGTTTTTGAAACGAAAGATGCCATTGCAAATGGCGCTGAAGAAATTGATATGGTCATTAATATCGGTCATCTGAAAGATAAAAAATATCAGGAAATCGAAGATGAGATTCGCCAGATTCATGAAGCCTGTAATGGAAAAATCCTGAAAGTTATCATTGAAACATGCTTGCTTACAGAAGAAGAAAAAATAAAAATGTGTGAAATTGTAACCAGCGCCGGAGCTGAATATATTAAAACTTCCACAGGATTTTCCACCTCCGGAGCAGCCTTTGCAGATGTGGAACTTATGAGAAAACACATTGGTAAAGACGTAAAAGTAAAAGCAGCAGGCGGAATTTCTTCCTTTGATGACGCGGAGGAGTTTATGTGTCTTGGCGCAGACAGACTTGGAACCAGCAGGTTGGTTAAAATTGCAAAAAATGTGGATAATGGGACAGGGTATTAAAACTGAAAAGTTATTGTTTATTTGTCTTTTTATTAAACAAAGTGCCGTAATTTTTTTACGGCATTTTGTTGCTGTAAGAGCATATGTGGTGTATACTATAGGTACCCTCAGTAAACCATAGGACTCTTGGTGTACTATAAGATGGCACGCTATGGGGGAATTTTCTAGAGATTACCTAAATGATTTTCAGACATCTCTGGAGCATGAAAGGAGTATATAGTTCATGTTAAAGAAATTTGTATTGAGAAATTATAAAAACTTTAAAGAGGATATAATAATTAATTTTGGAAATGTAGGTGGATATCAGTTTAATCCCGAATGCATTACAAATGGATTAATCAGTAAGATGATTATTTATGGAAGAAATGCAACCGGAAAAACGAATCTGGGTTTGGGGTTGTTGGATATTAGCAGATCACTTATGGGAATGCCGTTTCGTAATGATGGAGTATATTTAAATGCGGATTCAGAAGAACCATGTGCAGGGTTTTCTTATACTTTTTTGTTTGATGGTCAGGCGCTGCTTTACGAATACAAAAAAAGTTCAGAAATAAAGTTATGTGAAGAAAAGCTTTTTATTAATGGAGAAAAGATTTTTTCTATTGACTTTGAAACAAAACAGTATGATTTTGCTAATCTGAAGTTAATTGAAGCAGAAACCGTTATTCCAGAACGATATATTCAATATTTATCAGAGATAGAAAGCTTTGGTGCAATAGATGAAGTGGTAATTCCTTTTTTACGCTGGCTGATTAATAATACGGCCTTTAAAGGGGGATCCGTTTTAATGAAACTCAATGATTATATAAAGAGAATGATGATAGTAACTGTCAGTGGCCCTACTACATTCAGGACGCGAAATATGGAGGAAAATTTTGCTGAATTTTTGGACAAAGATGATAATTTAAAGAATTTTGAAGAATTTTTAAATATCATGGGAATTGAATGTAAACTTCTGATTAAAGTTTTACCAGATGGTCATAAGCAGCTTTATTTTAATCATAAAAAACCAGTATTATTTTACGACACAGCTTCCAGTGGTACATTAGCCTTGGTAAGTTTATACCGGAGATTTATTGTAGCAGGAAAGACAGCTTCCTTTATGTATTTTGATGAGTTTGATGCTTTTTATCATTATGAGATGGCTGAAAATGTGATTCGTTTCTTTAAAAAGAAATATCCAGCTTGTCAGATTATTTTAACAACTCATAATACAAACCTTATGACAAATCGGTTGATGCGTCCGGATTGTCTTCAGATTTTATCACGTAAAGGGGAATTGACTGCTCTTTGTAACGCAACACAAAGAGAACTTCGTGAAGGGCACAATCTGGAAAAAATGTATATTGGTGGGGAATTTGATCGGTATGAATGATTATGATGAACTGCGGCCAAGAGTACGTGGTCGAACATTGTTGATTGTAGAAGGAATTCATGAGAAGAATGAATTATTTTGGTTGATATTTCAAAGTTTTCCGGAAATGCAGATTAACATGGAAGATGTTTGGATATATGGAACAAATATCTATAAACTATATGCAGATATTGTGATAGAATATGGTGAAGACTGGCATGAAACGGATATTGATCTACCGTTTGTATTGAGTAAAAAAAATGGATATCAGCCTTTGCAATATAAAGAAGATTTTATAAATATTATTCTTGTGTTTGATTATGAACATCACGATCCTTCATTTTCAGAGGAAAAGATTTTAAAATTGCAAAATTATTTTACAGATTCTTCGGATGTTGGGCAATTATACATCAATTACCCTATGATTGAATCGTACCAGCATATAGATAATTTTCCTGATACAAAATATCAGGAAAGAAAAATTTCGGTAACTGTACAGCCAGGAGCAGCATATAAAGCGCGCGTTCGCAATTCGATTGTTGCAAAGAATACAGGTTTGCCACAGAAAATTAGAGAAATTTTGATGGACAGATTTTGTGTAGATGATACTGAAAGCGTTGAAAATAGTATGAAGCAGTTACTTTCATTGGATAATGCAGAAAATCTTGTGGATGATATTTATAAAATTTTGAAGGATATTGTGGATGAAAGCGTTATTAAAACTGCTGTTTATCAAATGCGCAGCACTTTAACGGGAATGGGGTATTTAACAGAACATTTAAGCTATTGGCAGCACATGCGAAAAATGCTTCAGACGATTGTTTGCTATAGTATTAATAAAGCAAATCGGATTCAAGAGGATATTACTGAGTCAGAGGAAAACCTTAGAACAATATTTGAACATGTAAATTATGTGGAGATTTTGAAAAAGCAAAATGAAGTAAGCAAAGACCAAGCAGCGGGATTTATATGGGTTTTAAACACGTGTGTTTTAGTTGTAGCAGATTATAATTTTGCTTTACTGGATTGTTAAAAGGAACATGAAGCGGCTCAGTGGCTGACGAAGGAGACACTGGACAGTGTGGACTGGCTGCCGGTAGATAAAGGGCTGATTGAGAAGATTGTGCAGTATTTGTAAATATTAGATTGATTACATAGGGGAGATTCATTATGGAATACAAGATCAAACCAGGAAAATACAGACATTTCAAAGGAAACGAATACGAGGTTCTGTATACCGCCAGACACAGCGAAACCTGTGAGGAAATGGTGGTTTACCGTGCTCTTTATGGAGAAGGCGGCGTGTGGGTACGCCCTGCATCCATGTGGAATGAGACGGTAGAAAGGGATGGACAGGTTTATCAGCGGTTTAGCTGGATTGGGGATGAAGAGGAAAGAGGTACTACAATAAAAAAGGATACATGCCCATAATCTGCTGAGATCCCTTCAGTATACAGGGGATACTGATTTTTGTATACGAAAATACCATTAATATACAACACGAGGAGACTGCTTATGGAATTACAGAAAATGCTCACCGGAAAGTGGATGGAACTGTTTTGATGTTGATTCTTTTGTTATTATATTTCTTTAGCAGGTACCATTGTATTTGGGAATAATTATAATGATGGTGTTTATTATGCACTTTTAAAGATAGGATTTATTATGCACTTTTTGAGAGATGACATTTATCATGTACTTTTGGGGATGAGATTGATGAAAGAATTAGAGGTGGTAAAAAAATGAGTTTAAAGTCAAAATTTGTAGAAATCAGAGACAATTATGTAATCAACCAGGTAAAAAATCTGAAACTTCCGGAGTTTAAATCCGATACGATCCGCAGATATGAGGTCATTTTTTCGGGCCGGGTTCAAAAAGTGGGATTTCGACTGGAAGTATGTGAACTGGCGAAGCGATTGGAATTAACAGGGTTCTGTAAGAATCTGGAAAATGGTGATGTGATGGCTCAGCTGCAGGGACCGGATAATAAGATTAAGTATTTGATTTCTTTTATGGAATCTTTGAAACGAATCAAGATTGAGAATAAGGTGATGAAGGAACTGGCAGTTGATGATGAGATGGCTGAGTTTGTGAAGCGGTGAGAGTTCTTTTGAAAGAACCAAAAAGAGAAGTTACAGTTTGAACAAGAGTGTTCTTGCAGGCTGTAACTTCTCTTTTTAATATAGTATAGTATATTTGATATAGTATAGATGTTTTTAATCGGTCACTTTAAGAAATGCTAAACAGTTCAACCTTTGCTGACTGTTCTGGTTTTGCTTATCTCAGCCTTATTCCATCTCAGCTAAAAGCTTCTCCACACTTGCAAGTTTTACGCACAGTACAAATACTTTAGATGCTTCTTCCATTTCTTCCGGTGTAGGGAAGGAAGGTGCGATACGGATGTTGGAGTCCTGAGGGTCTTTGCCGTAGGGGAAGGTCGCACCAGCGCCTGTAAGCACTACGCCCAGGTCTTTACATTTGGCAACGATGGATTTTGCACATCCGGGCAGAGCATCGAAAGAAATAAAGTAACCGCCCCGGGGCTTGATCCAGCTGCCGATTTCCAGACCGGCAAGTTCAGATTCCAGAGTGTTCAGTACAGCTTCGAATTTGGGTCTGAGCAGTTCTGCATGTAATTTCATATGAGCATTCAGTCCGTTGATATCTTTGAAGAAACGAGCATGTCTCAGCTGGTTGATCTTGTCGTGACCGATGGTCTGAACAGTCATATAACGCTGAATATAATCAATGTTTTTCAGAGAAGATGCAATTGCAGATACACCGGAACCAGGGAAACTGATCTTTGAAGTAGATGCAAAGATGTAAACCATATCAGGATTGCCGGCTTTTTCACATTCTTCCAGAATATTCAGGATTTCATCCTGAGTATCTTCATATAAATGATGGATGCAGTATGCGTTATCCCAGTAAATACGGAAGTCTTCTGCTGCAGGTTTTAAGTTTGCAAAACGTCTGATGACTTCATCAGAGTAAGAGATACCGGTAGGGTTGGAGTATTTCGGTACACACCAGATACCTTTTACAGCGGGATCGTTATTAACATACTGTTCCACAAGGTCCATATCCGGTCCATCGCTGGAAAGAGGGATATTCACCATTTCAATACCGAAATATTCGGTGATTTTGAAATGTCTGTCGTATCCGGGTACGGGACATAAGAATTTCACTTTGTCCAGTTTACACCAGGGAGTAGAGCCATTAACACCTTTCACCATGGAATGGCACACGGTATCATACATGATATTTAAGCTGGAGTTACCACAGACAACAACATTATCTTTTTTAACAGACATCATATCTGCCATCAGGCGGCGGCATTCACCGATACCGTCCAGATCGCCGTAGTTACGAGTATCATTACCAAGGATGGTTCTCATATCGGAACCGCTGTTGAAAATGTCAAGCATTGGCATGGAAAGCGCCAACTGTGAAAATCCGGGTTTTCCGCGGGCCATATTCAGGTTCAGCCCTTTGGATTCCAGTACTTTGTATTCTTCTTCTAAAGCCGCTTTTAAGGTTAATAATTCATTTTTGGTTAAATCTTTGTACGCCTTCATCTTTTCTTTCCCACTTCCTGTAAGTTTGTTTCTCATCTTTTCCTTCATGCTGTATGCGGATTTCGCAAAATATCGGATGACACAGGCAGAAACCTTCGTGTTTGGCATCGTATTCGATCATGTTGGTTGGATGGGATCGAAACGAAATATGGATGGTTGTAATTTCTAAAAGAAATCATGATGGAAAGTATGCATGTGGATCTTTGTTGAACTGCTACAGCAGTTTATATAATACCTAAAAATGGGAATAAATGCAAGGTGTAACGTTGGAATTTTTCAAAGATGGAAAACGGATAATTGGAAACTGTAGTATAGTCAGTGGATAAAACAATAGGTACCTAATATAAAATGCCATGTATCGTACCGTCAGAGAGAAAATCTCTGGCGGTTTTTTGCATGCTAATGTATAATGAAAATAAGAGACAATTCAGCAGTGGCTGACTTGTCTGGAGTTGATTCCGTGGATATTGTATTGCCGGCTCATGGGATGTCTTATAGGCCAATATAACCTGCATGTAATTGACATGAATCATATTAAATACAAAAATGTAACAGTTCAGCTTTGCTGAACTGTCTTGAACTCATTCAGCAAACATTCATAATTTCTTTCAGAAATTATTCATTTGGCTAAACGTCAAATACGATTTTCTGACCCAAATATCGTTTACAAGCAAGCTTGACACGGTATTTTGCCAGAAAATACCCTAAAGGGCACACGGTCATGCTTGGCTGAATAGTTACACAAAAATGAAGAAAAGAGATGAAAACTTGTGTCAAAAACAGTCACAAAAAAATACTCCATGGATATGTGTGAGGGGCCGATTCTTAAGAAAATGTTGCTTTTCGCGCTGCCGCTTATGGCATCAAGCCTTCTGCAGCTGTTGTTCAATGCAGCGGATATTATTGTGGTAGGGCGTTTTGCCGGTGATAATTCCCTGGCAGCGGTGGGATCAACCACTTCTCTGATCAATCTGCTGGTGAACCTGTTTATGGGATGCTCCATCGGTGCCAATGTATTGGTGGCGAGATTTTTCGGGGCAAAGAAATCAGATGAATTATCAGAGACGGTACATACCACCATGGCACTCAGTATTGTGAGTGGGCTGATTCTTACCGTGATCGGTGTGATTGGTGCCCCTGTTATTTTGGAATTGATGCAGACGCCGGAAGAAGTGCTGGAACTGGCGGTGATCTATTTAAGAACTTATTTCTGCGGAATGACATCCATGATGGTCTACAATTTCGGAGCGGCTATTTTGCGCGCTATTGGTGATACGAAAAGACCTCTGTATTATCTGATCATTGCAGGTGTTATTAATGTGGTATTCAATTTATTTTTTGTAATCGTATTAAAATGGGATGTTTTCGGCGTAGGACTTGCAACAACTATTTCTCAGACGATTTCAGCTGTATTTATAGTAAGATGTCTGATGAATGAACAGGAGGCAATTCGCATTTATCCAAAGAAAATCCGGATTTATAAGGACAAATTGTTAACGATTCTGCAGATTGGACTGCCAGCGGGCTTTCAGGGAACACTGTTTTCACTGTCCAATGTATTTGTTCAGTCTTCCGTTAATTTGTTTGGTTCTACGGTTATGGCAGGAAACTCTGCTGCGCAGAATATTGAAGGATTTATTTATGTATCCACCAATGCATTTCATCAGGCATCGATTTCTTTTACCAGCCAGAATTGCGGTGCGGGAAAGTACGAGCGGATTAATAAAATCCTGCTGGTGGCACAGGGATGTACCGTTGTCATTGGTTCTGTGTTCAGTTTAAGCGCTGTTGCCATGGGCCCCCTATTGTTGTCTTTGTATACTACAAGTGCAGCTGTTGTGGAGGCAGGTATGGTGAGAATGAAGATTATTGGAAGCTTCTATGCACTTTGCGGTATTATGGATACCATGGTAGGATCCCTTCGCGGAATGGGATATTCTTTCGTTCCCATGGTGGTATCTCTGCTTGGCGCCTGCGCAACACGTCTGTTGTGGCTGGCAACTGTATTTCAGA
This sequence comes from Lachnospiraceae bacterium, assembly GCA_045121095.1. Lineage (GTDB taxonomy): Bacteria > Bacillota > Clostridia > Lachnospirales > Lachnospiraceae > TWA4. The sequence continues at coordinate 7,935 of JBGVFN010000229.1, forward strand.
TTGATGCTTTTCATACCATTGAAACAGTATATATTATTTATCCCATCAGCTGGGTACTGACGGCAGTGGCACATATTATTACATTTATGATTGTGCGGAAGCGGATTGAGAAGCGGTGATTTGTCGTTGCGTGGAATCGAATTTCTTGCATATATGGAAAGATCGATAGAGTGGTCATTAACATAATCCTTCTTAATTAGCCAAGTAGTTAGTAGTCTGTGGTTCTGTGAAAAGGCATTTTCAGATATATTCCAGGATAGGGGAAATGAAAAAGCAGCGAAAAAACCCCCGACCGGGGGTGCAGAAGATGGAAACCAGTCAACAATACCCCCGAAAAGACAATTTTGGGGTATTGAAAGTGAAAAAGTAACTGAAAAACCCCGGGCCGGAGGTGCAGAAAGCAAAAAAGTACCGAAAATACCCCGGAGCCGCATTGATACATATAAAAATTGATACATGTAAAAGCTGAAATAAAAGCATGCCCGCAGCATACAGAGAAAAATAAATTTTTCTTTGTACGTTGAGGGCATGCTTTATTTTCCGTGAACATGAAGTGTTGTACATGCTTTATTTTCCATGAACATGAAGTGTTGTATATGCTTCATGTTCCATGAACATGAAGTGTTGTACATGCTTTATTTTCCGTGAACACAGATTGCTGTCCATGCTTTCCGAGCGTGCATTATTGCAGTTATGCATGCGTTACGAATAGGTATTGCTTCTTTGTGTATGTATTACTTCTTTGCGATAATAAACCAAGTTGTTCCATGTTTTTCACCGTCGTCCATCAACTGGTCTGCGCACCGGACGATTTCAAATCCATTCCGGCGCAGAAGTTCGCAGATTACTTCCGGATCATAGACGGTTTCGGTGATATTTTCTTCAAACTGGAATTCACCGTTTTCATAGACTTTTGTTTTTAAATTCACTGTTTTTTCGTCCTGAGTAACGGAAAATTGTGCTTTCACTTCCTCACTGAAATCCAGGTCGATGGCTTCTTCCGGGGAAACGGTATTTTCATGGAGGATATCAAAGATAAAATGGCCGCCTTCATTCAGATAACCGTATACATTTTTGAAAATCTGTTCTACATCATCGATATGAATAATATGATTGATGGCATCTCCGGTGCAGGTCACCAGGTCAAATTTTTTATCCGGCCGATAGGTGATCATATCTGCCACTTCGTATTCGATTTCCGGGCTGCGTTCCTTCGCAATCGCGATCATACCCTCTGAAAAATCCATTCCGGCGGCTTTTATGCCATTTTCATGCAGGATCTGGCATAAAATTCCCGTTCCACAGGCCAGATCCATGCTGGTTTTAACCGTCAGTTGATTCTCCTGAATCCATTTCAGCAGCTGAGGGCCAAATGCTTCAGGAAAATAGTTCCATCCGAATTCATTGTATACTTTACAAAATGCTTTACTGTACATATGAAAACTCCTTTACATTTCTCTAATTTTAAATGAAATTCTGATGGAAAGCAAGATGATTTGTTTTTCTATTGAAATTTCGTTTGGGATAGTACAGCAAATAAATTTTCTTTTGGTTGTATTTTAAATTTTCTATAATTGGTATTGTCAGATTATCATGCTATAATACTCTCAGTGGGCAAAGCGTGTATCCTTTTGTTCACTGAAGGTAACTTGCATTAATTGTATTGAATTGTAATGGCTCAGCAGGCAGTCGTACGGATTGCACTGCTGATTTATAAGCAGTTGGCGAAAGGAGGAATACGTTATGCCAGATCCAGGAGGACATCATGGAGGAGGCCCCGGAGGTTTTGGCGGAGGTCCAGGAGGACGCGGAGGACGTGATATGGGAGGTCCCGGAGGCCATAGAGGTGGCATGGGAGGCCCTGGAGGAGGTCCCGGCCGTGGTATGGGAGGCCCCGGAGGTCCCGGCGGATTTGGTGGTCATCGTGGATATGAGCACAGACCGATGCCGCCCCGTCGTGATTATGGAATGGGACGCCGCCCGTATCGCGGAGGATGTGGCTGCAGCGGTTGTCTGATGCCCATTATAACCGTTGTAGGAATTACCGTAGCAGCAATCGCAATGTTGTTCTAGAAAGCTGTTACAAGCCGGTATATCTGTTAACGCAGACAAGATTGTTTGATGATTAAATGGAAGAACCTGATTTTGTCGAATGCCGATTTTATGAGTTTTCATAAAAAAGGCTCGACGAAATCAGGTTTTTTATGCAGACAGCGTTTCATGGTTGTGTATTTTAAAAATGAACAGTATCTTCTTCCTTTTTCTCACGATGAGGTGGTGCATGGGAAGGCCACTATCCTTCAGAAAATGAATGGTCAATATGAAGATAAATTCCATCAGGCAAAAGCTATGTATCTTTATATGGTGGTTCATCCCGGTAAAAAACTGATATGGCAGCATTGAATCATATTTATCTGGAGCATCCGGCCTTGTCAGAGTGGGATTACAAGGATGAAGGTTTCCGATGGCTGGATTGCCATCAGGAGCAGAGAGGGATTTATGCCATTTTGAGAAAAGGCGGAGAGGAAAGACTGGCAGCCATATTTAATTTCAGCAATCGGGTGCAGGAAGGATATCAAGTAGAGATTCGGGAGCCGAAAAAAGCATGCAAAGTTTTACTATACAGTGACTGGGAACGTTTTGGTGGGGGAACGCCTGAAACGGAATCGTTATTTACACTGGAAAATAGCGTGCTGACCTGTACATTAAAACCGTTTTCAGCAGGATTAATTCAGTTAACAGAATAAAAGGGTGGAGTTGAAGCGGATCAAGTAAAAAAGCCAGAAACTTAAGCTGAGGAGTTTCTGGCTTTTCTTAGGTAGTATTTTTTATAGTAGTTGTTTTATAGCAGTATTTTTACAGTAATTGCTTTGACATCGGATCTTATAGTAATATTTTAATGGGTATTACTTTTTCTTACACAGTGCATAAGCACTCACTGCAGATACAAAAGGTACAGTCAGGATAATGCCCAGCGTGCCAGACAAACTCTGCATGATTTCAATACCAATGGAATACATGCCAAAAACCTGATGAGCAGAATACTGATAGGCATAAATAATAAGCAGGGTATTTACAGAGCTGCCCACATAAGCCAGAATGAGGGTATTGGACATGGTACCGATCATATCACGGCCAATCTGCATACCGGATTTGAACAGATCTTTTCTGGAAATACCAGGGGAATTTTCCGTAATTTCCGTAAGTGCGGAGGAAACGGACATAGCAACGTCCATAACGGCACCCAGAGAAGAAACCAGAATTCCGGAGAAAAGAACTTCACCGATATTCAGGTTGATGTTCTGGCCAATATATATCAATGTTTCAATACTTTCCACATTATAGCCATTAATATGCGCTGCTTTACCAAAAATCAGTGCAATAACACCGGCGGCAACGACACCTGTCACAGTTCCCACAATGGCACATAAAGATTTTTTACTGGGTCCTCCGATCAGGAAAATGGAGAGAGTAGTGATTAACGCCACACATAAAACTGCTGCCAGAAAAGGAGAGCATCCCATATAGATCAGAGGAACATACAAAGTCAAAATCAGGAAAAATGTAAAAATCAACGCAGTGATGGAATGAATTCCACGTTTTCCGCCTACGATCCACATAACAAGCAGGAAAAATACCACCAGAACAAGAATGGGCATTTCCCTGTCATAATTATAGACACTTGCAGAAATGGAACCATCGTATTCACTTAAACGGACAATGACTTTGGTTCCTTTTTCGCAGTAGGCACCGTAAAGGTATCCATTCATGCTGCTTCCGGTGATGATTTCGCCTTGATAGGTTCCGGAAGTGATCTTCAGCTGTACCTGCTGATTTCCAGCATCAATTCCTTCCTTTGCAGAATCTTCACTGCTTACATCCAGAACAACCGCCTTGGCGAATTCCGTATGATCTTCAGCAACAAGAGGCGTTCTTTCTACTTTTTGATAAAATATCGTTGTTGCAATTAATATAAGAATAACTATGGCATAAAGTCCAGCGACAAATGCCCTTCTGTTTTTAAGACTCTCCATTTTTGCACTCCATTTATTTTGTATTAACAGGGGATAACAATTGTTGTTTGTATTATTTGATTGAGATTTTGCACTATCATACTAATACAAAAAAAGGCGTTTTGCGTTTTTTTGTGTATTTTTTAATCCTGACCTGGTTTTCGGTTTTGCCAGATTTTAACGTTCTGCCAGGTGATTATTTTTTACCGGGTTTATTGGTCTTGTTCGGCTTTGTCTGCTTCACAGTCTTTAAGTTTGAAAGCGCTTTGCTTAATTTCTGTTTTGCAGCGTTGTAGGTTTCTGCACTGACGATGGGCAGATTTTCTGCATCATCGGAGAAGTTCTGGATGTAGATGGTTTTGTCAATTAGAGTAGAATTACCTTCCGCCAGACGGTTTGCTTTTTTACCGGTTGACTCATCTTTATACGTATCTGTTACAGAACCATATCCTGAGAAAGGATCCTCAGAGGTACCATAAGCAGCGGAAGCGAATGCTGCGAAAGCATCTTCTGTATGAACCAGTGCTCTCAATTCTTCTGCTGCTTCTTTGACTGCCTGTACACTTGCTTCGGTGTAGCGGCTTGTGTCAATGGAGTCTGCTTTTTCCAGCAGGCTTACAGCAGATACGGCTTTACCGGATTTTTTGATGGTAAAGGAATCTGCATACTGGTTTCCTTCATAATCATATGTGCAGATGGTGAAGGAATTCTTGGTAAATTTCAGAGTAGAGTAAGCAGGCAGACATACATTGGTTCGATCTGCAATATAGTAAGGTGTGTAGTTTAACAGGTTGTAATATTTACTACCGGAACCGGAACCAGTTGTAATGTATAAAGTACCTTCAGGGTTCTTTACGCTGCCGTCAGAGATATCGTAGTCTACTACATTACCATCCAGAATCTGATAGCTTCTGGAGTAAGTGTGGTCATGACCAGTCAGGCAGACATCAATATCAAATTCATCCATTAAAGGTGCGAAAATGATACGGTTGCTGGCAGCATCAGTATCTGCATGAGGTTCGCCGGAACCATAGATATCACTGTGGAAAATTACGATTTTCCATGTGGCATCTTTGTGACTTGCTACCGCTTCTTTCATCAGTGTTCTGTGTTCTTCCTGATTACGGTTGTTGCTGTTTAAGCTGATAAATAATACGTCACCGTAAGAGAAGTAGTAGTCACAGCCTGCTGCAGTGTTTCCCAGATTATCTTCGGAGTTGGGGTTATTAAAATGGTAAGTATAATCGATACCATCTTTATCGTGGTTACCGATGGTAGATGCAATAGGAAGACTTCTGAAAGCTTCGGGATATAAATATCCAGCGTATTCACTTTCTCTTGTTTTGAGGTCGGACTCTTTTGATACACCGCTCTTATCAATCTGGTCACCGGCGGATAACAGGAATGCGGCATTGGGAGCTACTTCCATGGCGCTTTCCATGGTCAGATTCCAGTTGTAGGTATCTCTGGCTACACTGCTGTCACTGGCAGTGTTGTCATTTTCACTTCCGGAAGCACCAATCTGAGGGTCACCGGTCAGGATTGCAGTGAAAGAAGAAAAACTGCTGGTCTTATATGTTTCCGTTTCAGACCATTCTGTGTTCTTACCATTGTAATTGTCCGTATACTGGTATTCATAAGTAGTATTTTCTTTGAAATAATTTTCAATTGATACTTTATTGGATGCAGTATAGGTGATCCCTTGCTGGTTGGTCTGATTTATTTCAGTTGCAGTACCTTTTACGATTTTTGCTTTCTTATTCTGGCCTTTTTTCCAGATTTTTACTGCAGGAGTACCGGCAGTTTCACTGTACCATGCGAAATTCAGGTCAGTTTCTGTTTCTCCAGGAGTTAAAGCAATTTTACCGGAATCAGCTTTTTCAGTTGACCAGATATTTTCAAGCCAGGTCTGGAAATCTTCACTGGCATCGGTGTCGGCTTTAAATGAGTTTGTGTTTACGTTTACTTCGCCGCCATAACTGGCCGCGGATGCGGATAAAGCGGGGGAGAATACAGCGGATGCTGTCAGTCCCAGCGCTAAAGATGCTGCCACTAATCTTTTTGCGTTCATAACGTCCTCCTTTTTAATGACATGTTAGATTTGTGCATCTCATTTCTGGTAGCAAGTAAGAGAATAATTCAGCGTCGCTGTCAGGTTGGATGTTTATTCAGCGGATGCTGACTGGTTGGAATAATCCTTCAACAGATGCAAAAGGTTACTGTATATCCTGCGACCAAAAACTTGTTCATAGTCTAACATTCACAGAAAAAACACAATTGAAATTTACGTAAATTTTCATGCACAGGAAAGTAAATTTTTTTTTTACTTTCTAAAGCACAGAAAATCCTCCAAAAGTGGTATGTTTTGGAGGATTTTGCATTATCAATTTTATGTGTTAAAGCAAAAAACTTTACATGACGTCTTTTGATTTTCATTTAATTGGAGGTGTCTGAAGTAACATATATTTTCGTTTACATGGATAATTGCTGCTGCTGTTTTCGGAATTCGGAAGGGGACATTCCACATTGCTTTTTGAAAATCCGGCTGAAATAGAGCGGATTGCTGTAGCCGACGATATCGGCAATTTCGGTAATATTATAAGAGGTACTTTCCAGCAAAGTCTGTGCATTGGAAATGCGCAGAGAGAGAATATACTGGACCGGAGTGGAGTCGGTATATTCTTTAAAATTGCGGATAAACCAGCTGACACTCATATGCTGGGAGGCGGCGTAATCCTCAATACTGATGGGTTTGTTGTAATTTTCGTGGAAATACCGGACAGCGGTATCCATTTCATTCATAAGATAGGGGCTTTTCATTCGCGGTTTGCTTTCAATTATACGATGAATGGATATAAAAAGCTGCTGAAGATAATTGATAAGGAGTTCCTCATAATCCTCTTTACCCAGTTTAAGCTCCTGAATCATCTGCAGGAACAGCCATTTATAATTCAGCGAAGTTCCTGTGGGAATCACCCGCATATCATCTGTAATTCCGTATTTTCGGAGAATGTTTTTTACATGATAACCTGTGAAATGGACCCAGTATACCTCTGTGTGGTCAACGCCATAATAGTAGTAACGCTGTTCTTCTTTTGGACGGTACAGCACCATATTTCCCGCAGGGACAATTTCCTCCACACCATCAAAGTAAAAATGTCCTTTGCCCGAAGCAATATACAGAAGCTGATAATCCACTCTTCCCCGGGGACGATGGGTAGGCAGACGGGGTTTGGTAAATAAATGATACATGCCGCAGCTGCCCACAAAAAGCGGATGAGTTTTATCTTTGAAATCCAGCATTTTATTATGCCAATATGCAGAGTTTGTATACATGTGAGTACCTCCTGAAAAGATTATGCCGGGATTTGTACAAAATGAGTGAAAAATCAGGAATGGAATTTCATCAAGTACAATTTTATGTATATTTTTGCCTTGTCATTTGTATGATTGTACCATTTTGTGCATATTTTGTCTAATGCAATTTATATTCCTTTCTGTGAAATGGCTATATGACCGTTGCAGAAATGCACGAAGACTACATCAAACAGCTGTGGTTCTGTATTATCTGAAAAATACGGATTGAACGAAAAGGAATACCAGTTTGATATCGGGCTGGTGCCTTTTAAAGGGTAGAAGATACTAAGCGTGCTAAAAGGTGCGATGTGTTGGTGTGATGTGTTGAACAGTGGGTTATGTTAAGCAGGGGGTAATGCCCATTTTGTACTAATTTAAGATGGTTAGTTTGGGCCAAATGCGAAAAAACTTACGTTATGGCCCAGAAAAGCAGATAAAAAAGAAGTATGAGGGGTGTAGGAAGAAAGAAATGGCCTGAAATACCCCCAAATGGAGGTATGAGAAGCAGGAAAACTGTCTGAGTACCCCTGAAAAAGAAGTTTTAGGGTGTATAGAGTAAAAAAGTGCCTGAAATACCTCGAACCAGGGGTATAAGAAACAAAAAAATATCTGTACACCCCCTGAAAAAGTTTGGAGGGCCTTGGAGAATTTCATTTGTTGTCTTTTTGCTGTATCCGGCGGCAATTGTAGTTCGTATCCGTAATGAAGAAAAAGTTTTGGAAGAAGGTCTTGCGGGATATACGGAGTATAATAAAGAAGGTGAAGTATCGATTGATACCGTCCATATGGTAAAACGTTTCTGAAAGAAAAAAGTACAGATGATCGTCTCTGAAAAATGTGTGATTTGCAGGTTTGAAAGAATAAAAATGTGTAAAATGTAATCATAAAAGACTTAAAATGTGTAAAATATGAATGTTTAATATTGAAAAAATGTGTAAATGCATATTGAAAAAACACATGTATATGTGTAATATAATATATATATATGTACTGAAAATGTGTAAAAGTAATGGAGGCGATCGATTATGGAACGTAATGTCATGAAAGAATTAATTAGCTGGAAGCAGAGCCCCATAAGAAAACCGTTGATTATAAAGGGGGCACGGCAGGTTGGAAAAACCTGGATCATGTTGGAGTTTGGCAAACAATATTATGAAGATTATTTTTACTTCAATTTTGACGAAGAAGAGGAATTGAAATCAATTTTCAGAACCAATAAGGATCCGCATCGTATTATCCAGCTGCTTGGTCTGATCTGCGAGAGGAAAATATTACCGGAGAAACATTTGATTCTTTTTGATGAGGTGCAGGAGTGTCCGGAGGCACTGAATGCATTAAAATATTTCTATGAAAAGGCGAATGAATATCATGTGATTGCGGCTGGAAGTTTATTAGGGACTTTACTTGCTCAACCGAAATCCTATCCTGTTGGGAAAGTGAATATTTTGTATTTAAATCCTCTTTCTTTTGAGGAATTTCTGGCAGCAACAAAGCCTGCTTTATATGAGTATTATCAGGAAATTGAAAAAACGACAGAAATCGAATCCATATTTCATGAAAAACTGATGGATGCATATCGGCTGTATTTGATTATCGGGGGAATGCCGGAGTGTGTGGTAAACTGGATTGAATCAGAAGATGCAGCTGTTATTAATAAAATACAGGATGAGTTGATTTCTTTATATGAAAATGATTTTTCCAAACATAATGGGAAAGTAAACAGCGGGCGTATTTTACTGGTATTTCGAAGTATTGTTACACAGTTGGCAAAGGATAATGAGAAATTCATATATGGATGTGTAAAAGAGGGGGCAAGAGCCAGAGAATTTGAGGAAGCAATTGAATGGCTGGTATCAGCGGGGATTGTTTTGCGAGTTTATAATGTAAGTAAAACAGAACACCCGATCAGAGTCTATGAGCAGCTGAATCATTTTAAATTATTTTTATTTGATGTGGGGCTGTTAAAGCGGATGGCTGGAATCAGTAATGAAGCGATTCTTTTAAAGGCAGACTATCAATTTGCTGGTCCTTTAACAGAAAATTATATTGTACAGCAGCTTCAGGGAATGTATGAGGTAGAACCGCATTATTTTGCTCCAACTGCACAGGAAGAAATTGATTTGATTATTCAGGATGGAATAGATATTATTCCGGGAGAGATTAAGGCGGGAACAAGTACTCACGCCAATGCATTCCGTCGATACATCAGGAGACAGAATTGCACAAAAGCAGTCCGATATTCTGGTTTAAATTACCAGAGAAACGAAGCTATTTGTAACATTCCATTATATTTGGCGGGGAAAACAAAGGAAATATTGGGGTAGATTTGTGAAAGTTGCTTCGGGTGTATTTCTTGATGTTTATTTTTCAAAATGTTATAATAATAAAACATTAATACCCTCGATGGAAGGATGGAAGATGCTCTTGTTATTCGGCCAATCGAGGGTGTCCTCTGTTGACAAATATCTGCATTTTTTTGTCAATGAGGAATCTCAGCCGACAGCGGAATCTATAGTCAGTCAGTTGAGAACCATTTACCCATATAAAAAGAGACAGAGCCACGTCTCTGTCAGAAAGGTGACACAATGTATCGAGTATTAGAACTGAATCCCCAATTACAGCACTTCGCAGGTGATATTGAACTGCGTATGTCCAATTATCACAGCACCAAAAGCCGTTTGCTGCCTTACGGCGGTACGCTGAATGATTTTGCTAACGCGTATGAGTATTTTGGTATTCATCATGTGGAAGGCGGCTGGGTTTATCGTGAATGGGCCCCCAGTGCTTACCAGCTTTATCTGAACGGTGATTTTAACAATTGGAATCAGACCGAGTACCCCATGAAGAAACTTGACAATGGTATCTGGGAATTATTCCTGGAGGGTGACGATGCTTTATGGGAAGGCTGCAAGGTAAAAACCGTTGTAGATGCCAATCTGCAGCGCACCGAGCATATTCCGCTTTATGCCCGCCGGGTTGTTCAGGATCAGAGAACCATTACCTGGTGTGCAGAAGTCGTGGATGACCGGAAGGTTTTTGAATGGACAGATCAGAACTTCAAGGCAGAAGATTCTCTGTTTATTTATGAAGCACATGTAGGTATGGCGCAGGAAGACGGCAAAGTTGGTTCTTATCGTGAATTTGCTGACTACGTTCTGCCCAGAGTGAAAAAAGCCGGATATAATACCATTCAGCTGATGGCAATTATGGAACATCCTTATTACGGAAGTTTTGGTTATCAGGTATCCAGCTTCTATGCTGCTTCCAGCTGGTTCGGCAGACCGGAAGATCTGAAATATCTGGTGAATAAGGCTCATGAAATGGGCATCCGCGTTCTGCTGGATGTGGTACATTCTCATGCTGTAAAGAATACCGCAGAAGGTATCAATATGTTTGATGGTACCACATGGCAGTTCTTCCATGACGGCGGCAAAGGTGACCATCCGGCCTGGGATACAAAATGCTTCAACTACGGAAAGGATGAAGTTATCCACTTCCTTCTTTCTAACCTGAAATTCTGGATGACAGAGTATCACTTTGACGGTTTCCGTTTCGACGGTGTTACTTCCATGCTGTATCATGACCATGGATTGGGTACCGATTTTAACAGTGATGATAAATATTTCTCCATGAATACGCATGTGGAAGCTATTACATATTTGCAGCTGGCTAACGAACTGATTCGTCAGGTAAATCCGGATGCCATTACCATTGCAGAAGATATGTCCGGTATGCCCGGTATGTGTCTGCCCATTGATGATGGCGGAGTTGGATTTGATTATCGTCTGGCCATGGGACTTCCGGACATGTGGATCCGTACTGTAAAAGAAAGCAGAGATGAAGACTGGTATATTGGCAAGATGTGGGGTGACATGTGCCTGCGTCGTCCCGGTGAAGGTACCGTTGCTTACGTAGAAAGCCATGACCAGGCCCTGGTTGGTGACAAGACCATGATCTTCCGTTTGGCTGATGCCAGAATGTATACAGATATGACCAAGGATTGTCATAATTCCATCATTGACCGTGCCATCGCTCTGCATAAGATGATCCGTCTGTTTACTCTTGGTGGAGGCGGTGAAGCATATTTGAACTTTATGGGTAATGAATTTGGTCATCCCGAATGGATCGACTTCCCTCGTGAAGGCAATGGTTGGAGCTTCCATTACTGCCGCCGTCAGTGGAGCCTGCTGGAAAATGAGAATCTGAAATATCAGTGGCTGGGTGAATTTGACCGCGACATGATCCACCTTGCTAAAGAAAATGAAATCTTTAAGCAGCGCATGGCCAGCCTGATGCTGTTAAAAGAACCCGAAAAGGTTATCGCTTTCTATCGAAACGGACTCTTATTTGTATTTAACTTTAACGTTACTCAGTCCTTAACCAACGTGCTGGTACAGGTACCGAATCATGCAGATTACACCGTAGCACTGTCCAGTGATGACGAACAGTATGGCGGACAGAACCGGGTAGCGCATATGACTTACGACGTTAAGAGATTTGACGGAGTAGACTATGTAGAACTTTACCTTCCTGCACGTACTGCAATCGTACTGAAAGAAGGCGAAATAAAAGAAATCCCCGCTGAAGAAGCTGTCACTGAAGAGGCATAAATAGAAAGACACAAGTTGAAGGCAAAAATAGCAGATGCATAAGCTGAAGCATAGATAGAAGACGCACAGGCCGAAGGCAATACAGCTAAGGCAGAAAATAAAGAACTCCCGAAGGTGTGAAATGCACTTTCGGGAGTTTTTAGTTCGCCCGCTATGGGCGGGTTCTAATGGGTGAAAGTTTTTTCATAACAATTTTTATCAATTATTTTCTTCCGACTCAGGAGCCGCCTGAGGCAAAAAAGCGTAAAGTTCTTCATAATTTTCCAGTTCATCCTCATCAGCGGGAGCTGCTGGGATCAGCCCGGTGCAGTCGGTTGCAGAGGAGGCTTTCAGCTCATCGTAATCAGGAGCAGAAATGATATGGTTTTGAGAGGGATCAATTGTATTTTTCATAACAGTAGTTTCCTTTCTGAAGCAGATGTCCAATTTCCAAAGCTTTCTAAAATGATGGATAAGAAGCGCTTTAAGGAAGTGTTCTCTGCGGATAGTATTACCGATTTTCTAATCAAAATACTGTTTACAAGCAAATCAAATTCTTCGATTGACAATTTCTGCAACAAGTAGTACTCTAAAGGATGACAATAGAGGGGTGCTGGCGATAGCTGGCTGAGATGAGGTCATATGACCTTGAACCCTGGAACCTGATCTGGGTAATGCCAGCGTAGGGAATGTATCGTTTAGGCTTTTGAATATAGTTTAAGCTTTTGAATCAGATTTCTGCACCCTGGTATTCTATATGGAAGATCAGGGTGCTTTTTTAATTCATAGGAAACTTTGTTTCCATGAATGAAAAAGCCTCCGGCAGGATGCGCACTTCGGCGTACAATGAAGATGTCGCAAGCGACCGCCGAAGGCGCGAGAGTCTGTCAAGACAGACTCTTTGTTATGAATAATCAGGTTGTGGAAAGGAGAATATTTATGAACGCAAGTATTGCAATTCAGGTATTGCCGAAAGTAGATAACGATGAGGAAGTAATCCGCATCGTTGATGCAGTGATTGATTATATTAAATCCACTGGTTTGAATTATTTTGTGGGTCCCTGCGAAACATCCATCGAAGGTGATTACGATGAACTGATGGAAATCGTGAAAGAATGTCAGAAAGTAGCGGTTCAGGCAGGTGCAAAGTCTGTGTCTGCTTATGTAAAGATCAACTATCGTCCGGAAGGGGAAGTGTTAACCATTGAAAAGAAAGTTACAAAACACCACCAGTAAGCTGTGGTCCTGCTCAGCCATTGTGCTGATTTTGATTCTGTGGCAGCTGATTAGTTCTTTGGGGATTGTAGATAGCTTCATGCTCCCCTCACCGGTACAGGTGGCAAAGGCCTTTGTGGAGGAATTCCCCGCTTTAATGGAGCATTCCGTCATTACATTGGCAGAGGCATTTTTAGGACTTGGAATCGGTATTTTGCTTGGATTTGTCATGGCAGTGCTGATGGATCAGTTTGAAGTGCTGTATAAAGCCTGTTATCCGCTGATCGTGTTAACGCAGACTATTCCGACCGTGGCCATTGCACCGCTTCTGGTATTGTGGTTTGGTTATGAAATGACACCCAAAGTTATTTTAATTGTAATTACTACCTTTTTCCCCATTGCGGTGGGATTGTTAAATGGTTTTAAATCTACAGATCCGGATTCGGTGAACCTGCTTCGGGCCATGGGTGCAGGCAGATGGCAGATTTTCCGTTATATCAAACTGCCCGGTGCCATGTCTCAGTTCTTTTCAGGGCTTCGTATTTCTGCATCCTATGCGGTGGTAGGAGCCGTGATTTCCGAATGGCTGGGCGGCTTTGGCGGACTGGGTGTGTATATGACCCGTGTAAAAAAAGCATTTGCATTTGATAAAATGTTTGCTGTTATTTTCCTGATTTCGTTCATTAGTCTGCTGCTGATGAAGGGTGTGGATCTGGTGCAGAAAAAGTGCATGCCCTGGGAGAAGGAGAAGTAAATAAAAGGAAATAAAAGGAAATAAATTGTAACAGCTCAGCAGGGCTGAACTGGTTTGAATGAATTCAGCAGATATAAATAGTTACAATAAAGTTCGAAAAAGTTTGAAATAAACAGAAAGGTAAGAGATGTTATGAAAAAGAAATTGGTAAGTCTTACAATGGCTGCACTGATGCTTCTTTCTGCATGTACATTTACGGCATGTGGTTCTGGTACAGGTGCAGATGGTGATACAGAAGGCGCAGATAATGGTGCTAAGAGTAACAATACTGATGAAAAAGAACTGGAAAAGATTACATTTGTCCTGGACTGGACACCCAATACCAACCATACTGGTTTATATGTGGCTCAGGAAAAGGGATTTTTTGAAGAAGCTGGTCTGGATGTGGAGATTGTTCAGCCACCTGAAGACGGTGCGGTGGTGCTGGTTGCTTCCGGAAAGGCACAGTTTGGTATTTCCTTCCAGGATTCTCTGGCAGCAGCGCTGGCAGGTGAGGATGCACTGCCTGTAACTTCTGTGGCATCTGTGATCCAGCACAATACTTCTGGTATTATTTCTCGTGCAGGGGAAGGAATGGATACACCGAAGGGAATGGAAGGCCACAGCTACGCCACATGGAATGGTGCCATTGAACTGGCAACTCTGGAAGAAGTGGTAAAAGCAGATGGCGGGGATTTTAATAAGGTAAACTTGATTCCCAGCACCGTAACCGATGAAGTTTCTGCTCTGAAAACCAAATCCGTAGATTCCATCTGGATTTTCTATGCGTGGGCAGGTGTAAAAACAGAGCTGGAAGGACTGGATACCGATTATTTCGCATTTGCAGATATTGATCCTGTGTTTGACTACTATACACCCGTTATCATTTCCAATAACAAATTCCTGGAAGAAAATCCGGATACTGCAAAAGCATTTTTGGAAGTGGTAACGAAAGGCTATGAATTTGCCATTGAAAATCCGGAAGAAGCGGCCGATATTCTTTGTGAAGCAGCACCGGAGCTGGATTCTGAACTGGTTCTGGCAAGTCAGAACTATCTGGCGGACCAGTATCAGGCAGATGCAGAATACTGGGGCTATATTGATGCAGAGCGCTGGAATAATTTCTACAGCTGGGTGAATGAAAATGAGCTGGTAGAAGATGAAGTTCCGCTGGATACTGGATTTACCAATGAGTATTTACCTCAATAAAGTGTAATGGGATGGAGATGAAAAAATGGCCGTTTTACAGGTAAAAGGCGTTTCCAAGTCATTTGAACAGGAAGAAATTATCCACCAGATTTCGCTGGAACTGCAGGAAGGGGAGATTGTGTCCCTTCTTGGGGTCAGCGGCGGTGGAAAAACCACACTTTTTAATATTATTGCAGGCTTAAGCATTCCTGACGAAGGAGAAGTATGGCTGGCAGGGGAGAATATCACAGGGAAGCCGGGGCATGTAAGCTATATGCTCCAGAAAGATCTGCTTCTTCCTTATCGCACCATTGTGGATAATGTGGCCCTTCCCCTGATGATACGGGGTATGAAGAAAAATGAAGCGCGTCAGAAAGCCGCTGGGTATTTTGAAGAATTCGGGCTGGAAGGAACCCAGAAAAAATATCCTGCACAGCTGTCGGGCGGCATGAAACAGCGAGCAGCGCTCCTTCGAACCTATCTGTTTTCTGAAAAGGTGGCTCTTTTGGATGAACCTTTCTCCGCGCTGGATATGCTGACCAAAGGTACGGTACACGAGTGGTATCTGGATGTCATGGAGAAGATTAAACTATCCACGTTATTTATCACTCACGATATTGATGAGGCGATTTTGCTGTCTGACCGGATTTATCTGCTTACGGGCAAGCCAGGTACGATTACAAAAGAAATTATTATTAAAGAGCCGAAGCCCCGCAGAAAGGACTTTAATCTGTCGGAAGAATTTTTACAGTATAAAAGAGAAATTATTGCCCATCTGGGAAAGTGATTTCATAGTAAACGGGTAAACAGGACATGTCTGCTGACGCGGATATTGCCTAGAGCGTGTTTGAAAAAGGCTTTATGCAGGATGTGCATCCCATTTTGAGATAAATTTCTCTCAAATGAAGGAGGCGTAGCGGGCTACGCTGACTGAATCTGAGAAAAATTTAGCAAAAACTGGGGTGTGCAGACTGCGTGAATGA
>JBGVFN010000230.1:0-8207 GCA_045121095.1 Lachnospiraceae bacterium
ATTAATTCCCGTATAAGAGCAGGTATACAGAGGGTCTGCTGCCACATTTAAACCTACATGCTTCATACCGCAGAAGCTTCTTTTACCTGCCAGAGCAGCTCCAAATGCCACTTCCATGGCAACTTTTTCATTGGGAGCCCATTCGCAGTACATCTCATCATACTTGGCTGCTTCTTCCGTTACTTCCGTACTGGGGGTTCCGGGGTAGCTGGAAACTACGCTGCAGCCTGCTTCATAAAGACCTCTGGCAAGGGCCTTATTGCCTAACATCAGCTCTTTCATTATCCGTTCCTCGTTTCTTACTTTGTATTTCTTTTTAAATTTAATAACACATTGAAGGCAGTTCAGCAGATACTGAACTGCCTTATATCCTTCAAGGAGTCACTGCTTCTACTCCTGTTCCATCTCACTGTCTGCAGCTTCTTCCTGTTGCTGTGCTTCTTTAGTTCTGCGTATTACTTCGGGCAGACAGCCTGTGCCATAATTCAGCATCCGGTTTACCCGGCTGATGGTTGCAGAGCTGGCATTGCTCTTTTCCATAATTTCCATATATACCTTTTCTTCCATGAGCATGGATGCAACCTCATAACGCTGTTCCATGGCACGAAGCTCTGTAACCGCACAAAGATCATCAAAAAAACGACAACATTCATCAATATCTTTCAAATGCAGAATTGCTTCATACATTGCGTATTTACGTTCTTTGGGAGTATTTTTTGCCATAACGTCCCCCTCCTTTTTTTGTACCCGTCTATTTTAACATCAATTTTCTGATTGGTAAACACTTTTTTAGTTTACAGCATGAAACGATCATAAATTTATTTACATTTTTTCATTTTTATTCGGCATATTTCCAGTTTATCCAACTGCCGGCACTTGACAAACAGGAGATTTTGATGACAATATTAAAAAAAAGAATCTGTTCTTTGTACATTGATGGTACAAATACCTGATTTACAAAAAACAGAGCAGGAGAACATTTATGAAAGAAAAAAAGATTGCTGATACAAAAGTAAAAACGATTCACATGGTACGGCCCGGACATCTCAATGCCGCCGGACGCTTATTCGGTGGAGTTTTGATGCAGTGGATGGATGAAGTAGCTGCTCTTGCAGCCATGCAGTATTATGAAGGGAATGTGGTAACCGGAACTGTGGACAGCCTTACCTTTATAAAAGGAGCCCATCAGGGAGATATGGTGCGTCTTTGTGCACAGGTTACCTATACCGGCAGAAAGACCATTGAAGTGCGGGTAGAGGTTCATGTACAGAGCCTGGACGGCGATCTGAATCTGATCAACCGGGCTTATTTTGTCATGGTAGCCCTTCCAAAAAAAGAAGGAGAACCGGTCCAGCTGCCGCCCCTGATTCTGGAGACGGAAGAAGAAAAAACCGAATGGGAAAATGGAAATCTGCGCGACATCCTCAGAAAAGAACGACGCGCAGACCATTTTTAAAATTTCTTCTGCTTTTAATCCAGACAACTTTTAAATTTTTTCACTGTTTGCCTGCCTCTTTGCCGGTTACTATGCTTCAAATCCGATCAGAATTCCTTTTTCTTCCGCATAATAACTGCAAAGACCGCTGGTTTCCATCATGGAAATATGTGCGTTAGGGAAAGATACATGGATTGCCTTTGCCAGAGTCATAGCCTCTTTTTCATTAAACATATGGGCAATGATCAGTCTTCCATCCCGGAAACCTGCATTGGCCAGACGGGCCAGGATTTCTGTCACTGCTTTTTTGAAGCCGCGGCATTTTTCCAGCACTTCCAGAGTACCCTCTTCGCTGGCTTTTCCTACCAGGCGGATTTTCATAACACCCACCATGGCTGCGGTCACTTTGCTGACGCGGCCATTTTTTACCAGAGTATCCAGATTGCTCAGCATAAACATCAAATGGGTATTTTCATGGTATTCGGTCAGCTTTTCACAGATTTCCTCAAATTCCAGCCCCTGGTGGATTAGTTCGTTGGCTTTATAAACCAGCAGAGAAAGCTCCGGACCTGCAGAAAGACTGTCCAGAATAAAAATCTTTTTATCCGGATATTCTTCTTCCACCATAGCTTTTGCAGTCAGCGCACTGTTATAACTGCCGGATAAACCGCTGGTCAGAGTAATTGCCAGCGTGTAATCCGCTTTTGCAAATGCATCTGCCCATTCCTGAGGTGCAGGACAGGCGCTGGAGCTTGAATTTTTTGATTCGTGGAGCATATCCATCAGCTCTTTCGGATCATTGATTCCATCATCTACAAATTCATAATCACCACTGATAATTTTTAACGGTACCCGTTCATAGCCTGTGTCCTCTGTTAAAGTTTTTAATTCTTTTAAGTCACAGCTGGAGTCTGCCACAATGTTCCATTTCATCTCTCTATTTCCTCCATGTATTTATGATCTCTGATGTAGAAGAAAACGTGTCTGAAGCAGTTTTCAGACACGTTTCAGTATCTCCGAATTTATAAGAATTCAATCAGGAGCGATAATCCCCATTGATTTTTACATAATCATAGGTCAGATCGCAGCCCCACGCTTTCGCCTGAGCATCCCCCTGCATCAGATCAATATTAATGTAGATTTCATCTGCACTTAATACTTCACTGGCCTTTTCTTCAGAGAAAGGAATACCAGAGCCGTCACGACATACACCAACCACGCCTTTTTCAGATGCCAGATCCACAGAAACCTTGTCAATATCAAACTCTGCCTCAGCATAACCAATTGCACAAAGTACACGTCCCCAGTTTGCATCTTCACCAAACATCGCACATTTAAACAAAGGAGAACGGATAACTGATTTTGCCACAATAATGGCAGTATCCAGATCCGGTGCACCTTTTACGGTACATTCCAGCAGCTTGCTTGCGCCTTCTCCATCCTTTGCCAGCATACGGGTCATATTCATCAGCACCAGATACAGACCTTCCTTAAATACATCAAAAGCCGCACCTTCTGCTGTGATTTCTTCATTATCAGCCAGACCATTTGCCATAACGCTGACCATATCATTGGTAGAAGTATCCCCATCCACACTCAGGCAATTATAAGTAACCTTCACGATCTCGCTTAATGCCTTCTGCAGCATTTCAGAAGAAATCTTTACATCTGTTGTTACAAAATTCAAGGTAGTAGCCATATTGGGATGAATCATACCGCTGCCCTTTGCCATACCGCCAATGGTACAGGTCTTTCCATCCAGTTCAAACTGCACAGCCACCTCTTTTTTCACCGTATCCGTAGTCATGATAGCATTGGCTGCTCTGCCATTGCCATCTGCACAAAGACCTTCCACCAGTTCCTTCATATGTGTTTCAAACGGTTCAATGGGAATCGGCTGACCAATCACACCAGTAGAAGCCACAATCATCTCCTCCACCGGAATTCCCAGTTCTGCCGCCGCCAGCTCGCACATACGAGTTGCCTTTTCCACACCATCCGCATTGCAGGTATTTGCATTCTTGCTATTTACCACAACACCACGCGCCTTACCGCCCGTAGCCGCCAGATGCTCCTTCGTCACCAGAATCGGCGCACCCTTTACCTTATTCTGCGTATAAACAGCCGCCGCATTGCACATGGTCTTACTGAAAATCATCCCCAGATCATTCTTATTCCGATCCGGATTCAGACCACAATTCAACCCATTCGCCACAAAACCGCGGGCAGCACAAACGCCACCTTCTATGTAATTAAAACCATTCATTTCCATATTGACTCTCCTGTTGCTTTTGTAAATCTAGTATCAGTTTATCTGGTTTCAAAAACCACGTTAAAATGACTCTATACCAACCCATTCCAAAAGTCAATACATTCCAAACAAATTTTCAAAAACCAACCGGCGCAGCGAGTCTCCGTATAAGGTATACCTGTAATGGAGCCATCCACTACCTTTCCCAAAAGGCTGGATGACATCCTTTAAAGCATCTCCATAAATGCACTGATTCGTGTTTCCAGCTGTCCATTATCCGCTGTAGAATAATCGGTCTCCAATTTCATGTAAGGAATTCCCATTTCTTCTGCCATACGTGCCATATTAGCGGATTCCACATTAAAAGTATGACAAGCCTGCAGAACGACTTCAATGACGCCATCTACTTTATACTTTTCAATCATAGCTTTTGTATTTTCCAGTCTGCCTTCATTAGTGGTCATAATGGAGCAGTTAATTTCCAGATAACGATCGGCAATGGCGCGAAGGATATCTTCTGCATCCTCATCCACCAGCATCCGGCTGGTACGCTCACCGCTGCAGTCGTCCAGACATACGATTACACCACCGTTATTTTCAATAACCATACCCACTTTCTGGATCACACCGCCTGTGGGACATCCGGTAAGCAGGATTCGTTTATCATTTACGCTGACTGTGCTCTTTCCTGCTGCATAATCTGCTTTTGCCTTCTCTACCAGCTTGCGTACACCTTCAATATACTCATCCTGATCAAATTTAAAGCTGCCGGACATCATGGTCAGCATCATCTGTGTACCTTTCATTGCAGGCGGTACATTCGCCTGTAATTCATACATCTCTGTAATGGCTTTTCGGAGACTGTTTCTCTTTTTCACTGCTTCACGCAGCGCTTCATCGGTGATTTCAATGCCAAATTTTTCCTCCAGCCGTTCCTTCAGCATTTTTACTTCCTGATACCAAACCTCTTTGGAATAAGGGCGTCTCTGACCCTGAGGCAGATGAAGGACATAAGTTTCTTTCAGTTCATTCAGCAGCTCATACATTTTTTTCTTACCATCACAGGTGGTTTCACCGATAATAATATCGGAAAAATAGGTATACGGACATTTTTCACTGTATGCAAATCCATAAGTACTCTTAATCAGCGGACAAAGGTTCTTCGGAAGTACTTTTTCCGCATCCGGTACGGTTTCATTGCTGGTACCGCACAAACTTACCGTAGCAATACCCGCTGCACTTAAAATTTCAACCGGTGTATAAGAACAAAGAATCCCTGCCAGTTTTCCGCCATTTTCCTTAAATTCCTTTGCCGCCATAAATCCCTGTTTTCTTGCTTCCACAAATTCATCAAATTTTTCCGGTAATTTGTTTTCCATATCATTTCTCCTATCTGCATTATTCCGTTTTTTCGTCAAAATGTAACGGTGCCGCACTGGATCTCCCCCTACTGTGAATGACTTCATCCTTTGCTGTATCGTCACACCAAAATGACTTACATATTTCCAGTATATCCGCAAAAAAATAAATCCGCGAGCACTTTTTACCAGATTTTGTAAAGTCCAATAAATGCCGTGGATTTATTTGTATTTTCTATAAATTTTTAAATTATTTAAAATTGGCCAAATGATCCAAATCTCAAAAAGAATCAAATCTACCGAAATCCCAGAATTCGCAGATGTTCTTCTGTTTCAATAAATTCTTTTCCATGATTGGTTCCGGTAAAGACCGTTTCGCCGTCCTTAAACGCAATCAGTGTGGTAAACGGAACCGGCTGCCAGATTTCATCATCCAGCGGTTTCGTTGCCACAACCGTGTACTCCTGTGTCTGCCGATAAAAAAGATCATTTTTCTTGTTGGTATGAGCATACATATACTCCCCATCAAAAATCAACATATTCAGGCGGTTTTCCTCTGACATGGCACAAAACATCTCATCCAGCACCTGAAACCGTTCTTCCTCATTCAAAAGACGGCCTTTTTCTGCTTCCATGCGGTTCATTCGATCCACCAGATAAAGCAGGATCCGTTCTGTATCCGTAGTTCCGCTCTGCTGTTCCTTATAAGGTTCCAGATCCTCAAACTGGAAAATGGCGCCGTTATGAGCCAGAGTCCAGCGTCTTCCGCTGATTTCTTTTTTCGTAAACGGATGACAGTTGCAATACTGCATACTTTCCGGTACTGCATGACGAATATGAGCCAGCGCAGAATTGGTTACGATCGGCTGTGACAACCGGTTTTTCAAATAGGTGCTGGCAATGGCCTGAACTGGTTCTTTCTCAATATTTACCTCATTTCCATCCAGCACAGCCAATCCCCATCCATTGGGAAAAACAGCGCTGTGACTGTATAATTCATTCAGCCATCCATTAATCTCAACCGGCTTTTTCGCACTTAATCCAAAAATTTCACACATGCAAATCCCCTCTTTCCAATGTCCTTTACGTTTGCCGTACATATTGCATGTTTTCTTCATGAAATAAATATAAGTATATCATTTAATAAGAACCCGTTCAATTACGAACAGAACGCACAACAATACGATTTTACTTCCAATTTTTACAACTTTTTTGTAACGATTCAGCAGAGCATCCATGGATATCTATCTTGCAAAAAAGGTACCCTGCGAAAGCTTTGTTCTTTCTGCAGGATACCTTTTATTTTCTGTATATCTTATTTACTCACATAAAACTACAATGTCATTTTCCCGGATTACAGTTTTTCCATCCGGTATAATGGGACTGGACTCCCGGATTACCATGGCGATCAACTTATTCTTAGGCAGTTTCAGTTCACTGATGGACTTATTGCACCAGGAATCGGACCTTGTAATATAACGTTCCTGCAGCATATCCTTTTTGCTGGGGCTATAGGGCGTCACACTGAGAATAATATCGTCTCCCGCCAGAATTTCCGTATCTCCTCTGGTGATAATGGTTTGTTTTTCTCGTTTGATCATCAATGCCAGAGAACCTGTGGGCATGCTGACTTCCCTGATCTTGCGATTTTCCCAGTTATGTCCTTTGGGAATATGCATTTTCATCAGCTGGAATGCCACTTCATCCTGATAATCGTTGAATGTTTTCCGTACATCCGCATCATCATCTACCATATCCAGTTTTCTTGCCACTGCAGGCAGTAAGGTTCCCTGAATGGCTACGGAGAACAGCGATACCATAAAGACGATGTGGAACAGATCCTGCTGCATGCTCACACCTGCTGCCACCGCCATAATGGCAAACACCGAAGAGGATGCACCTCGAAGTCCTGCCCATGCAATCAGTCCACACTGTCTTGTACTGCAATGAAAAGGCTTCATCAGCAGAAAAACAGCCACGGGTCTTGCAATCAATGTTAAAAACAGTACAATGGCAACTGCTGCAGGAATCATTGCGGGCATCTGATGAGGAAAACTCAGCAGACCGATCAAAAAGAAAATCAAAATCTGAGATAAACTGGTCACACCATCAAAAAATGAAATAATGGTCCCTTTATTTTTAATACGCTTATTTCCTGTAACAATACCAAACAGGTAAACACTCAGGTAAGCATTTCCTCCCACAAAATTGGTCATTCCATAGCACAGCAATACCATGGCAATCACGAAAATCGTATCCAGACCTTCTGATACCAGATGGGTTCTGGACATGATGAAAATGGAAAACTGTGCCAGAACCAGACCCACCAATACGCCAAATACCATCTGCATCAGGATCATAATAAAAATATTACCTGTATTATCACCATTTACAATTCCAATGGCAATAATCGTAAGCATATAGGACACCGGATCATTACTACCACTTTCCACTTCCAGAATAGATGCAGTTCCATCTTTCAGGTTCAGCTTCTTTTTTCGCAGAATTGAGAATACGCTGGCTGCATCCGTAGATGAAAGCACCGCACCAATCAAAAAGCTGTTCACCCAGGACATTTTCAAAACCAGCATGCATAATAATGCAGTAATCACAGCAGTGATCAATACTCCAAGAGTCGATAATACAATCGCCTTTCCAGCAACTTGTTTCGCTGCTTTCCACTTGGTATTGAAACCACCATAAAACATAATAAAAATCAGCGCCACGGAACAAATGGTTTCTGCCGCACTGAAATTAGAAAAATAAATTTTAAAAATCCCATCGCTGCCAAACAACATTCCAATAAACATAAATAAAATCAGCGCAGGCATCCCCAGCTTGTCAGAGAACTTTTCCGCAAGCACACAGAGCAATATAACGCCTGCTACGCCAATAATACCAACGGTCATATTTTCCTCTTTGTAACTATTATGTATAGTTACTTCCCTTTCTTTTTTACTCTTACTTTATTTTTTATACATTTCAAATTGCTTTCCCTTAATCATCTTTCAGACTTGTTTTAAAAAATATACGTTTTAAGTACCTTTACCTTAATACTACAGCAAACTTTTTAAGTATTACTTGAATTTTTATAAAAAACGTAAATGGCGGAATTACAGAGCCACATTGCTAAGGAGACCTTTGGTCAAACGTCGGCACTTAA
>JBGVFN010000231.1:0-3543 GCA_045121095.1 Lachnospiraceae bacterium
TTACACATGATAGGACAGGGAATTATAGAATTGGATGTTCACGGCATGACTGCTGAAGAAGCGGTCAATGCTGCATTAAAAGCGGTACATAAAGCAAATAGCGGAGTCTATCGTATCCGCGTGATTCATGGATACCATGGAGGTACCAGGATCCGCAGTGCGATACAGGATGAGTTCAGTTATGGCAGGGATCCGAAGGTGAAAAAGGTACAGATGGGAGAAAATCCGGGGATTACAGAGTTGATTCTGCGGGAATTTTGAGATTGAAAGGAGAAGTTATGTTATATGTAACAGGCGATACACATGGTGAATGGAATCGATGGAATTGTCTGATTGACCGCTATTTATCAGAAGGGGATATGATTTTTATCTGTGGCGATTTTGGGTATATTTTTGATGATAACAAAGCGGAGAATCGATTTCTGGATGAACTGGAAGAAAAGCCTTATACCATACTTTTTGTAGATGGAAATCATGAGAATCATGAGCGGCTGGCGGCCTATCCGGAAGAAAGCTGGGCTGGTGGCCGGATTCACCGTGTTCGGAAAAACGTGATTCATCTTATGCGGGGACAGGTCTATCATATAGAAGAAAAACGTTTCTTTATTATGGGAGGTGCTTATTCCATCGACCGTGCCATGCGCATAGAGGGAATCAGCTGGTGGCCTCAGGAAATGCCGTCGGAAGCGGAATATGATGAGGCAAGAAAAAATCTGGCTGCCTGCAATTATCAGGTGGATTATATTCTGACCCATGCAGCACCGGAAGATACCATGAGTTTGTTCCATCCCTATCATCCGGATGAAGTGAAGCTTAATTTCTTCCTGGAATGGGTACGGGAAAATACATCCTATCAGCATTGGTATATGGGACATCTTCATCAGGACAGGGATATGTGGCGTAACCAGACCATTCTCTGGTATGAACTGCGAAAACTGGAAACCGGGGAACTGGTTAATGGAGCGGAATTATATGGGGATAATCTGTAGGCAAGTAAAAATACTAAAACAGCAGACGGGTAAAAATAGTGGAACAGGTCATGATAGAGTAAACCGACATGACTGCTGCAGGTAACTTTTACAACAGTAACCCGTTATAAGCACAAAAAGAGCCGGAAAATGACTTTCTTCTGTATTGGTTTGCAGAAGAAGCTCAAATCCGGCCTTAAAATCTATTATTCAGATATCTGTTTTTTTAATGTTAGGTGTGTTTAAATGTTAGTATAAATCAAGCGCGCACTTTTTAACTATGTTTAATAACTGTTTCGATATAGTTTGAATTATTTTTATAACCTGTATTCTAAACCTATATTTATAATTTGTATTCTATAACCTGTATTCTAAATCTATATTTATAACTTATTTCTATAGCTTGTATTTTTATATTGTATCTCTATACTGTAAGTTTCTATCTATAAGTCTGTATCTGTATTTCCTGGAGCCTTTTTCAAACACGCTCTAAGATTCTTTAATATATTTTAAAATTACTTTCTGCACATTTCGCAGATTTCAGCAACGTCGCTGTTAATGGATGCCATAGCGCAAGTGAAATCTACACTGTGTTTTTCAAAATAATTAGCAATTTTCTTAAAAGTTCTCATATCAGTTGCTCCTTTTCTTAAAAATCATGGTTAACTGGTACAACGTTTTTTTTGTAATCGAGTTATGTTTGAGCTATATTCGAGCTATGTTGGTTTTCTGTTGTTTGTGTTTTGTGTTGTTTGTGTTGTTTGCTCTGTTCGATTACATGCGTTATTTTATCCTATTTTTTTGGCTGTCACTAGATGTTATTTTGACTTGTTTTAAGTCGATTTTGATTTTTTAAGGCCCGTTCAGGAGGTTTGTCTCCTGAACAGGCTGTGGATTTTGATATGTTTTAAACGGCGATGTTGACATTTGTTTAAGACAGTTTAATTCATGCTGAACTATTACAAATTTTTATTCACGAATGACCAATCACTTAAAGCCAATGGGATTTTTGCGAAGTAAATTCGCATCTTCGGCAAATGGATTCCATTTCCCGCGTAAAAAGCAGATTAAAAACAGCATAAACAGGAACATATTATGCAGAATCATACAGGCCCATGCGGATACCAGGCCCATTCCCCAGAGCTGGGTACATAAAAAGGTTCCGAAAATACGGATGCCCCACATGCCAATGATATTATAAATGAAAGGTTCCTTTGTTTTTCCAACGCCCTGCATCATACCTTCTACAATAATGGAGAAGCCATAAAATGGTTCAGAGACAGCGACCATGCGCAGGACGGTGACGCCCAGGGAAATAACGGCTTCGTTGGATGAGAAAATCTGCACCAGATTTGGCGCAAATACAAATAAGCAGGTTCCGGAGAGAAACATCAGCGCGATTTCAATGGGAATGAACATGGCGGCCAGGTCTTTCATCTTTTTCCGGTCTCCCGCACCGTAAGCATTTCCGGCAAGTGTAGCTGCTGCTGTCTGCATACCGTATCCGGGGATATAGAATGCAGATTCTACTGTATTGGCAATGGTATGGGCTGCGGTAGCAATTTCTCCGATGGAATTGATCATGGAGGCAAATGCTACGTAACCCAGAGAAGTTCCAAAACGCTGCAGCATATTGGGGAAAGCAATTTTCAGACAAGGTCTGAGAATCTGCAGATTGGGGCGCAGGCTCTGTCCTCTGGGAGAAACCAGCGGGTGACGCCACAGAATAATTGTAATTTGAATGCCGCCCACTGTAAATGCCACTGCGCTGGCAATGGCTGCGCCGATGACTCCAAGTCCGGCACCAGGCATCATAAAGCTGCAGGAAAGCAGGGTGATGGTGCGTGTAGGATAAATCAGCAGAAAATTCAGGATAATATTAATGATATTTACAAGGACACCGATTTTCATAGGTGTTTTTGTATCACCGGCGGCCCTCAGAACCGTACCAAAAATAATACTTGCAGTTCTGGGAAGCATGGGCATATATAAAATAAAGAAATATTGCGCAGCAAGTTCCTGGATATTTGGATCCACCTGCATCCAGACAGGAATCCTGCTGCTGAGGGACAAGGTCAGTACCGTGAAAAATGTACCAACAACTAAAACGGCCAGAACGGCCTGTGAAACCACCTGTTTGGCTTTTTCGTGATCATTTGCTCCATAAGCTCTGGCAATAAAGGAAAGAAAACCCACACTTAAAGCAGAAATACTGCTGCTGATCAGCCAGTTTACGGTACTGGTGGCACCGACTGCGGCAGTCGCCTGCGTCCCAAGTGAACCCACCATGGCCGTATCAATATATTGAACCACAGTCTGCATGAGCTGTTCCAGCATAGTAGGCCAGGCCAGACCGAGGATGATCATAACCATCTCTTTATTCCAGTTTTTAAAACGTTTCTTTTGCATAAATCCCCTTATATTAAACTTTTATCTATAAATGATTAAATAACAAATTTTGCACAAAATGCAAACATCTCCAGAGTAATGATGTATAATTGTAATAACCACAAAACAAGATACACACATTACAAAGGAGATGTTCGTTGCAAATAGTATATATCATTCTAACGCA
>JBGVFN010000232.1:0-5808 GCA_045121095.1 Lachnospiraceae bacterium
GTCAGGCTACGATTTCGCTATCCCTTCTTCTCGCCCACACCTCACGATGTAAACCTTGGGAGTCGCTATGGGGTTCGTCGGCAACTACGCCCCTTGTGGACTTTCACCACAGACTGACGGCATGCCCGTCATACTCAAAAATACCCGGCCATTATAAAACGGCCGGGTATTTATGCCAGTTCATGTTTGAAAAATCATTCAGACACGCTCTGATTTTAATTGAAAATCATATTCGATATTTAACCAAATAACACCGAAGGCGTACGTTAACTGTAATTTCTGATAACTATTCAGCAGAACATAATCATGTACCCTTTAGGGTATTTCGAAGAAAATTATGAATGCCTGCCGCTATCTGTCTACACTTCAAACAGCAGATCTCCATAAGACGGCATGGGCCATACTTCTTTATCCACGATCATTTCCAGTTCATCAATGGGTTTTCTTAACGCCATCATGACCGGTTCTACTTCAAATTTGTAGAATTCTGCACGTTCTTTTCCTTCCGGAACCTGTGTTGCCTGATCTTCTACTACTTTCAGTTTGTTATACTCTATTTTTGCTTCTTCCACCAGTTGTGCGATTTCCTGCAGCATTTCTTTTTCTGCAGAATAGGTAACGCCTATTTCATGTAAAGAACGTACCGTGTCTGCCAGTTCATGGGCATAACGCAGAACTGCAGGAATAATGCTCTTTCCGGCGATATCCAGCATAGCTCTTGCTTCAATATTCAGCGCTTTGGAATATGCTTCATACTGAATTTCTGCACGGGAATGAAGCTCTGCTTCCGTAAATACTCCAAACTTCTGGAATAAATCAACTGCTTTGGGTGTTGTCAGAGCAGGAATTGCTTCCACCATGGATTTAATGTTAGGAAGTCCCCGTTTTTCTGCTTCTTCCACCCATTCATCAGAGTAACCATTTCCATTAAATACAACACGATAATGTTTTGTGATAAAATCCACTGTTACATTATGGATTGCTTCTTCTTTATCTTCTGCTGCCTCAATAATATCGCAGGCCTCACAAAATGCTTCTGCCACAATGGTGTTCAGAACAACGTTGCTTTCTGCAACAGAATCTCTGGAACCAACCATACGGAATTCAAATTTATTACCGGTAAATGCAAAGGGTGATGTACGATTTCGGTCAGTAGCATCTTTCACCAGATCAGGAAGAGTTCTTACACCTGTTTCCAGTTTACTGCTCTTTAAACTATGTGTTGCTTCACCAGTTTTCAGTACCTGCTCCAGCATATCTTCCAGCTGACTTCCCAGGAATACGGAAATAATTGCCGGCGGAGCTTCGTTGGCACCAAGACGATGGTCATTACCCACATCGGCTGCAGATTCACGCAGCAGATCTGCATGGGTATCTACCGCTTTTAAAACGCAGGCCAGAACCAGCTGGAACTGCTTATTTTCATGAGGGCGCTTACCAGGATCCAGCAGATTAATGCCGTCATCGGTGGTCAGAGACCAGTTATCATGCTTACCAGAGCCATTTACTCCTGCAAAAGGCTTTTCGTGAAGCAGACACTGCAGACCATGCTGATTCGCAACCCGTTTTAACGTTTCCATAATAATCTGATTATGATCAGATGCCACATTACATTCTGCATAAATAGGAGCCAGTTCGTGCTGTGCCGGTGCTACTTCGTTATGCTGAGTTTTGGAAGACACGCCCAGTTTCCACAGTTCATCATTTACATCTTTCATAAATGCACCGATACGAGGACGAATAACACCAAAATAGTGATCATCCAGTTCCTGTCCTTTGGGAGGCATTGCTCCAAACAATGTTCTGCCAGTAAAAATCAAATCTTTACGTTTCAGATATTTCTCCCGATCCACAATAAAATATTCCTGTTCTACACCAACGGAAGGTACTACTTTTTTGGATGTTGTATTACCAAACAGACGCAGCAAACGCAGAGCCTGAGTTTCTATAGCGGACATAGAACGAAGAAGAGGTGTTTTCTGATCCAATGCTTCGCCGGTATAGGAACAAAATGCCGTGGGAATACATAAAATCGCACCTGCTGCATCTTCTCTGACAAATGCGGGAGATGTACAATCCCATGCAGTATAGCCTCTTGCCTCAAATGTGGCACGGAGACCGCCTGAAGGGAAGGATGATGCATCCGGTTCACCCTTAATCAGCTCTTTTCCTGAAAATTCCATTAAAACGGAACCGTCATCTCTGGGAGCTGTGATAAAAGAATCATGCTTTTCTGCAGTGGAACCAGTCAAAGGCTGGAACCAATGTGTATAATGAGTTGCACCTTTTTCTACTGCCCACTCCTTCATCACATTAGCAACCACATCTGCAATAGTAGGATCCAGGTCTTTTCTTCCTTCAATTGTCTTTTTTAATTCTGCATAAACCTTTTTCGGTAAACGCTCTCTCATTACTTTATCATTAAAAACGTTCTGACCAAAAATTTCATCTACAGTTCTCTCTCTGCCCATAAATGCTCCCTTCATATTATAACTCTTCAAGTATTTTTGGCTTAAGAGTCCTTGGGACTCCCTTCATATTTTAGTGTATTTCTTTTTTAAAAACAATATGAAATACGCCTATTTTTACATAATTTGATGGAAACTTTGCATCAGGATATCTATTTTTCTGTTTTCGTGATATACTCAATTCACAAAAAGTGTAACAGTTCAGCAAGGCTGAATAATTACCCAAAAGTAAAATGTATTGCGGGAGGGGCTTATGATTCGAAAACACATTATTTTTCATGGAAGAGTGCAGGGAGTGGGATTTCGTTACTGGTCCTGTATGATTGCCACGGAACTGAGGCTGACCGGCTGGGTGAAAAATCTGAGTGATGGAACGGTGGAAATGGAAGTTCAGGGCAGCGGTATGATGATCAGCCGCCTGATCCACAGATTACATAATCAACGTTTTGTTGAAATTACAGATATGGAAACAACCTCCATGCCTGTCAAAGAAAATGAATTCAGTTTTCGTCCTGCCAATTAACGGGACGAATCCTAATCGAAAGATATAAATAAATAAGGAACATAAAAAGAGTACCGGGCGAGTTATCTTTCATCCGGTACTCTTTACTGCTGTACGTCTTCAATTGCGTTGTTCAATGGACTTTACCTCGTTTCTTAATAATCAATCTCCCTGAGGGGTTTTCATCTTTTGAATCCCGAGTCGCTAATTCGAGTATAAGCTTATCTTTCCTTGGGACCGTACCTCCTTGTTTTTGTTTTAAAATTCCAAATAATGTTTTTAAACTGATGACTCATTGTACAAAACTTTCAGCTTCTTGCTGATATTTAATTGAAAACTCCGTGTACTTTTTTCAGTTTTTAAAACTCTTATTTGTTTTTGTGACTTCATTATAACATATATTTCTTTTTTGTCAATTACTTTTTTCAGATTTATTAAATATTCAGAATATTCTCTTTTTATAAAATAATTTAGCGTTATATTGTGGTTCGTATTGTTATTTTCTGCAAATTCTGAATTTTCATTTTTCTTTACCACTTTCCCTCTAAATCATTTGAACCAGCAGTCATTAACTGTAGTCATTGACCAGGTACTGACAAGTATTCGTAAAAAAGGCAATAAAAAAGGATATCAAATAAAAGATCAACGCTTCTTCTATCTGATATCCTTTAGTACTGTATACTTTCATTACTTCCCATTGGACCTTACCATATCCTTTCTTCTAATATTATGAATCCCGTTGCGCTACTTCGGGGATAAGCTAAATTTTAAGGGGGTCTGTACCTCACTTTCTTAGATTATAAGTTCTGATTTAAATTTTGATTGGAATCACGCCTTTCATAATTATTTGAGAATCAGTACTTTTTCTTTTGTTTTATGACTTTATTATACCAGCTTTTTCATTTTTGTCAATCACTTTTTGTACAAAATATAAATATCCAGAATTTTCTGTCTATTTATATTAACATACAATTCTATTCTTTTAAATTGTATGGATCATACTGTTTCCTTTCGGGGCAAAAATCAAACAATCATTTCGTTGTCCGAATGATTCCTTGAATCTCTTTATCTGCATTTTGAATCCCCTCAATGACAGGCAAACACACTCTAGTCCATTGAGAGGATTCTGACACAAAATGCATTCTTATTCCGACAAATGAGTCTAATTCGGCCTAATTTAATTCTGTTTCAATAACACATTCGTTTTTAATTCTGCCTACCAGATACTGCAGTGCATCTACAACATGAGGACGAATATCGCCTCCGATCAGAACGTACATAATATCGTCGCCTACCTGGAGCTGGCCTTCATTCAGCCAGACTTTGATATAATAAATTCCTTCCAGTTTATAGGTCTCTGCAATAATAGCGTCTACTTTTTCCTGATCATAAGAAAATACCATTCCCGTAACTGGTTTTGTACCTTCTTCTCCATAACGTACCTTTGCTTTAGCGGTCTGACGAACAATACCGTTATGAGTTAAATACATTCCAATTTTAGGTGCGCTTTCATGTTTTTTAGCTTCTGCAAGCCAGGCATCCATTGAAGGAATTGTTTTTTTCATATCTATAAATACCCCCTGTTTTATTGATTTATCATCTGTTAAATTACAACCTGTTGAATTATAACCTGTTGAATTATAACTTATTGAACGATTCTTACCTATTATCAATTCAGCTGCGCCCAATCAGCGGTTATTTTTTCTGATCATAAATAGCTGTTACGAATTCTGTGATCAGCTGTTTAAATTGCTTTTCTACCCTGTTGGCTGTTTCCTGTACTTCTTCGTGGCAAAGAGGCTGATTGTTCATACCTGCTGCCAGATTGGTGATGCAGGAAATACCGCAGATTTCCATACCCATATGCCGGGCCGCCATGGCTTCGCAGGCTGTACTCATACCCACTGCATCACCGCCCAGTGCACGGCACATGCGGATTTCTGCAGGGGTCTCATAATTGGGTCCGGAAAGCTGCACATAGACACCCTCCTGAAGAGGAAAATTTCTTTTTACTGCAATTTCTTTCACAAATTCTCCCAGTCTTTTACTGTATACCTCACTCATATCAGGGAAACGCTCTCCCAGAACATCAATGTTGGGACCAATCAGCGGACTGGGAATAAAAGAACTGATATGGTCCTGAATCAGCATAAAATCTCCCGGATGAAAATTAAAATTAATTCCTCCTGCTGCATTGGTCAAAATCAGTGTTTTCGCTCCCAGCATTCTCATAAGGCGAACAGGCAGGACCACATCCGTGATGGAGTAGCCTTCATAATAATGTACCCGGCCCTGCATAATAACTACCGGGGCTTCTCCTGCGTAACCGAAAACAAAACGACCTTTATGTCCGGCTACAGTGGACATGGGAAAGCCTTCGATTTCCGAATAATCCAGGGTTTCTTCCACCTGAATTTCTTCTGCATAGCTGCCAAGCCCGGAACCAAGCACAATGGCAATCTCCGGTTTAAAATGGACTTTTTCTTTTACACTGGCCACACAACGCTCCAGTTTTTTCTGCACAGCATTCATCCCAATTTCTCCTCCTTTTTATATCGACTCAAACAAACATTTATATAAATATCCATTGAATAAATAATATCTATTAAATAAATAATATTCATTGAATAAATTTAAATTCACGATCATCCAATATCCGCTGGACTGTTGCAGTTTAACTCATTTCCCAGAACAGTTTTCCATTTTTCAGGAGCAAAAGAAACCTTCAATGCATTTCTTTCCAGCTGCAGGATTTCTTCATCCGTAATTCCATATTGCTCCTGAATCCAGTTCAGTTCCCGGGTCAATGTGGTATTGCTGACGGTACGATTATCGGTG
>JBGVFN010000233.1:0-15940 GCA_045121095.1 Lachnospiraceae bacterium
AATGCCTCCAGCGCAGCAATTGCCGCCATCAGCTCCATGCGGTTATTGGTCGTGCGCACATATCCCTGAGAATACTCCCTTTTATGCAAAGTTCCATCCGGAGCCCGGTACAAAATCACCGCACCATAACCACCAGGACCATCCGGATTCCCCCTGGCAGCTCCATCTGTATAGATTTCCACCTTCATAGCCGTATTCCTCCCTCTTTCAGCCCTCAAGTCTCACATTTTCAAGTGGATTCCCTTTTATGTAGCTTTCATTTTCTTATATTCATAGTCTCATGCAAAAATCCATTAAAATCATCTTTGGCATATGATAATATTTTTTTTGTAACAGGTCAAGCCCATTTTCATAAGATATAATGTAAAAACATCCCGGAGGGAAAAAACTATGAGTGATTTAGCAGCTACAAACTGTGGCGGCGGATGCGGCGTATTTAACAACAATGACAACGACTGTGGTTGCGGATGCAACCTGATCTGGATTCTGATCCTGCTTTCCATTTTCTGTGGCAATGGCAGCAGCCTTTTTGGCGGCAACAGCGATTGTGACTGCCATAACAACAACAGCTGTCTGTGGATTCTGATCCTGTTATTCTGCTGCGGCGGCAACAGCTTTGGCGGATGCGGCTGCGGATGCTAATTGCATCAAACAGCAAAAATATCTGCAAACTTCGTAGGGTCCTGTAACACATCGTAAACCTCTGTAAAACTCTGCCTGTATGAGCCCTGCAAACCCCTGCAGCTTCCCGTGAAACCCAAACCTTTCACAGCAAGCAGAGAAGCAACAGACTTT
Source organism: Lachnospiraceae bacterium (assembly GCA_045121095.1). Taxonomy (GTDB): domain Bacteria; phylum Bacillota; class Clostridia; order Lachnospirales; family Lachnospiraceae; genus TWA4. The sequence continues at coordinate 796 of JBGVFN010000233.1, forward strand.
ACCAGCAGAACCAACACCTGAAAATCCCCCCTCCGACTCATTCCGGACCAGAGGGGGGATTCCACATATTCTACGCAGCAACCTTACACCAAAATTCATCAAACACACAAACCATTTTTTACCACTTGTCAATTACGCTTTCAGCCTTTCACCTCCACTCCGCTTCTCCTCCAAACACTCCTCATCCAACTCATAAACCTCATTCCCATCCACCACCAGCACATGCTCACTATTTTTAATCCACATCTCAAAACACTCCTTCCTTAATTATATATCATATGCCATCCAGCCCAGAGCGTGTTTGAAAAATCATTCAAACAATCCAAACAATTCAAACAATCCAAACAATCCACGTACTCCCCCCTATATTGCTCCATACAAATCCAGCCAACCGCCCCATGTACAACTCCTGTAGACGACATTTTCTTCTCCAGTCGTCGGAAGGAGTTCGTACATGGGGCAGTTGGCGTCCGTTGGACAATAACCCCTTCCTTCCGTTGGACAATACCCCCCTCCTTCCGTTGGACAATATAAATTCCCAGTTCTTTTTTGCCAGTTTTTTCATATAGTATAGAAAGAGAGCATGGAAGGAGTTTTTATCCCATGTCTGAAGAAAATCAAAAAACAGATGTCCGTCATATATACAAACAGATGAAAGCCGTGTGTTCTCTGATTCAGCCGGAATATCAGGCTGTTTTTCACAAACTCACCAAAATTCTGGAACTGCAGCTGCTTTTGCAGGAATTGGCACAGGAAAATCCGCGGCAATTTCAGGCAAGCAGTATTTCAGCCTCCGAACAGACACGCACGCCCTGTGACCTTACCACGTTTATTCGAACGGTGGCACCTACCTGTAATGAAGCAGAGCGTTCTTTTCTTCACACCCTCCAGAATACAGAGCAGACCATCCGTATGCTGGATCAGGTAAAACAATTTCAAAATTTTTCAAAAGATACCAAACCAGAGGACCTGATGATGCAGTTCATGACTCCTGAACAGCAAAAAACATTTCAACAATTTAATAATGCCGGTTTTAACTTTAGCGGCGACAACGGTTTTAACAGCAATTTCAATGATAATAATTTTAGCAACAACAGCTCTGACAACTTTAATAGCGAGAATTTAAAAAATGATAGCATTTTCAATCCTGATCATCATTTTAATCGTAGCAGTGGTTCAAACAAAAAAATGAATCAATATCCAAATTAAAACCAAGGAGGTATCTTATGGACCCAGTAAAAGCCGCCTTTTTACAGGCTGTTATGAATCAGGGAAAAGATTTGAATCAGAATAATATCCTTCCATTTCTTCTGGCAATGCAGAAAAATGCCAATGAACGGGGAATTACTTTTACAGAACAGGAGGCTGACCTTATTTATAATCAGGTAAAAGCAAATCTTTCTCCTTCCGATCGACAGCAGCTGGAATTTCTGCGTACCATGATGCAGCAAAATTCTCAGAACAATCAAAAAAAGCAGGGAAAATAGTAAAACCATGAAAAACAAGTGGCTTACCGCATGTTTGATCGGCTCGGCATTGTTTATTATGCTTCTGTTTCCAGAACCCACTTTAAAGGGAACCCGAAGCGGGCTTCTGCTCTGGTATCATCATTTTCTGCCTGCTATTTTTCCGTTTATGATTTTATCCGGAATTCTCACCCGATATCTGGAAAAAGGCGGCCCTGTTTTTGCAGTAGCCGCCGGTTTCATGAATGGATATCCCAATGGTGCAAAAACGGCAGCAGATCTCACAAAAAGAGGTCTGCTGCCGAAAGAGACAGCCTGTTATTATGCAGCGTTCTGCAATTTATCCGGTCCCATGTTTCTGGCGGCCTACGCAGATTTAAAACAGGAAATGCCCATCATTTATCTGGTGTCCATTCTTCTCCTGTGGCTTTTTTGTCGGTTTCATTCACAAAAAGCATTCGCAGCAAGTCCTTTCCATACATTTTCAGGTAATTTTCAAATACAGGAAGCTGAGGCAAATCCTCCGGAACAAACCGAAGATTACCTGTTAGAATGTACGGGCATTATGGTAAAAGCCGGGATTTATATTATGTACTTTTCCATTCTCATTGAATTACTGTCACAGCCCGCATTTTCCAATGATATTGTAAAACTGATGATCCCTTTTCTGGAGCTGACCACGGGAATCGCCTGTATCCAGAGCACCACGTTTCCGCTGCCTGCCCTCAGACGGTATTTTCGCCTGTTTCTCTGTGTATTCGGGGGACTCAGCACCGCTTTTCAGACCCGGGAGGTTACATATGGGCTGGATTTATCCCTGCCCCGCTATCTGACCTTAAAATTCATTCAGGCATCTGCTGTATGTCTGGTCTGCTTCTTATTATCAATGTTAAAAAACATTTTTTAAAATACGATCATTCAGCCTAAATGGAACGATTTGAAATTTTTTATAAGACCTTACGCATCTTTATGCATCCAGTTCCATCAGCTTTGTGATCATCTCCTGGCAGATTTCCAGAACTGATTTATGATCGGTGGAAATCACAATATCTGCAGCGGCTTCGTATTTTGCACGCCGCTGCTCCATCATATTACTGATAAATTCCACATTTTTATTGCCCCGTAAAAGCGGACGGTCATCGTTATATTTTACACGCTCCAGAATCGTCTCCGGTTTTGCAGTCAAAAGCACCACACGGCCGCTGTTTTTCATATGTTTTACATTAATTTCACGCAAAGCAGCACCACCGCCGCAGGAAACTACCGTCTGTTCTCTTTTACCCAGCTCAATGATCAGGTTCGTTTCCATGTTGCGGAAATACTCTTCCCCATAATTGGCAAAAATCTCATTGATGGTCATACCAGCCCGCTCCTGGATTACTGCATCCATCTCCACAGAATCCATGGCCAGCATCCTGCACAGGAAAGAAGAAACCGTACTCTTGCCGCATCCCATAAAACCAATCAGCTGAATATTATGATGGAACAGATTTTTCGCCTGAATCCGTTTACTGTTACTGACAATATAACGGAAAATATCCTTCATCTCTTCTTCGTATTTCTGTCCTCTGAGTTTCTTCTGCAGCATCTGCTCCTGCCGCTTCTCCTGCTCCGGCTGAAGAATGGGAATTCCGCATTCTTTCTTGCACTCAATTATCTCCTCAACAATCCCCATACGCTTCTTTAAAAGCTCTATAATCTCATCATCACACAAATCCAGCTGTGTACGAATTTCATCGATTCTGCTCATGACATTCCCTTTCTTTTATTCTCACTTTAAAGTATGAAACTGTCCTTTAGTATATCAACAAAATCTGCTGAACGCAAGAGAGGAATTTCTCTTTTATGACCAATAGCGGCACAAACTGAATTAAAATGCCTGTTTACAAGCAAGCTTGACACAGTCATTTTACACAAAATCCTGCTCTGCTGAATGGTTACCTAAATTTTATGATTTCTTTTTCGCCAAAATGTGATATGATATGCGTAGTTTTATGACCTTTCCAAAAGAATCAACTGTAAATCGTTCTTTGGAAAGAATTTACCAAATTAAAGGAGTAATAACTATGCCAGTTTATGATTTTAAAAACATACCAAATGATAAAAACCCTGCGGAATGTACATATACAACTTTTCGTTCCAATGAAAGCACTCCTTCCGCTGAGAATCCCATTTTACTGATTGATAACCGCAATCAGAAATGGAAACATCGTTCCTGTGGTGTTTTTACCAATCCGAATAAACGGACTACTTTTGAGTTCAAAGAAGACAATGGCATGGTCAGTGCCGACATTCTGAAGATTGATTCCCGTTTTGTGGGCCTGATCCGCTGGCTTGGTGAAAACCACATCAATGTACGTTTATCCGGGCACAACCGCCAGGACGGCTACGCCGTATACCGAATCCGTGAAATTGCTTTTGGCGGCGGCACCAAGCTTTCTGCTGAAGACGGTTTCCTGCAGTTTATGATTGAACGACTGTTGGCAAGCGCGGCCCCCGATGAAGGACCGGAAGATGAAGATCAGGAAGAAATTGGAGATGACATGAAACTTACCAGCTTACAGAGTATTGCGGATTTCATGACCTGCGCCGGCAGAACTCTGCCGGATAACATCCGACTGTGGGCCCGCAGAAACCTTGCCGTAGCACGCTCCCACGAAGTAACTCCCGAAGAAAGACGCCACGCACAGCGTGCCCTTTCCATTATGATGAATATTCAGTGGAAAAATAACTACTTCGAATCCATCGACCCCAAAGAAGCCCGCCGTATTCTGGATGAAGAACTGTACGGCATGGAACGGGTAAAACAAAGAATCATTGAAACCGTTATCCAGATTAACCGTACCCATACCCTTCCTGCATATGGACTCCTTTTAGCAGGACCTGCCGGAACCGGAAAATCTCAGATTGCCTATGCCGTAGCACGTATCTTAAAACTGCCGTGGACCACTTTGGATATGAGTTCCATCAACGACCCTGAACAGTTGACCGGAAGCTCCCGTATCTATTCCAACGCAAAACCTGGAATTATTATGGAAGCATTCTCCATGGCGGGAGAATCCAACCTGGTCTTCATTATTAACGAGCTGGATAAAGCATCCTCCGGAAAAGGCAACGGCAATCCGGCAGACGTACTTCTGACCCTTCTGGACAACCTGGGCTTCACAGACAACTACATGGAATGTATGATTCCCACCGTAGGCGTATACCCCATCGCAACCGCCAACGACAAAGATAAAATCAGCGCTCCTTTGATGTCCCGTTTCGCAGTCATTGATATCCCTGACTACACACCAGAAGAAAAGAAGATCATCTTCTCCAAATTCGCCCTGCCCAAAGTATTAAAACGCATCGGACTCCGCGAAGATGAATGTATCATCACCCCCGAAGCCCTGGACGCCGTCATCGAAAAATACAAACACACCACCGGTATCCGTGACCTCGAACAAGCAGCCGAACACATCGCTGCCAACACCCTCTACCAGATTGAAGTAGACCACGTATCCAACGTAGTCTTCGATGCAAAAATGGTAAATGAGCTGTTAGCGTAAAGCATATAACATAACTAATACCATATTGTAAAAACAATAGCATAGAAACAAAAAGTGTCGAAAGGTAACCTCTGTATAATATGGAAGCATGTCACCTTTCGACATTTCATGTTTTTATAATAAAATATACTTATTAATATGATTTAAATTTATTCTTCTGTAATTTCTTCAATGACTATATCTTCTACTATTTCTATATCTTCACTTTTGCCATCATCTGAAGCACTTAAATCGCCTTCAATAAACATTTTATACGCTCTTTTTGCAATAATTCTTGTTTCTGTAAAATCAAAACCACCACTAATAATTCCACCCACCACAGGAATCGCTTTACCAATATTAATGACACCTTTTGTTCCAAATTTTGTTATAAATCTAAAACCAACTTTCTGATTTATTTTTGTCAAAACTGTACCAGGTATTTTTCTTACCATTGCTGTAGTAAATTTCGTTCCAAATTGAATCCCTGCTTGTTTTATTATTTGGTCAATAGAAACACCTGCCAAACAAGCATATACCAATGTTTGAACCTGATCACTTTCTGTATCATATCCTCCCATATACGCAATACAAGCTATCATTCTCATTTGAACATACATTACACTGCTAATATTAGCTGGGATAGCAACCGGCAATGTAATAAGCCCACCTAATCCACTAATAAAACCCGAAGTTGTACATTTTGCCACCTGATAGTTAATAAATTTTTTAGCTGCAGTTTTCGTATCTTTAGATTTACTCAAATATTCGTTTGCCAGAACATTTATCGGCTGACTAATTTTAGGAATACCCTGAATTGACTTTTCATATAAACTATCTAATAGTTGCATTATTTCTTTTTGTTCCATTTTTTCTCTCCTTACATCAAAAATCATATTCTTAAAAGAACATATAATTTTCGCGAATTTCACCTATATTTATCATCATAACACTAACATGTATTATATGTAAAGTCTTCATCTTTCCAAAATAAAAAATCCCCGCAACAAACACAAGAATCTCTCAATCCTCGCGTTTATTGCAGGGAAAATACTTACATCGAAAGTATCAATTCCAAATTACACCGGATAAGCCTTATTCTCCACATCCGCTGCCTTAGGATCTACCTTTGTCTTCTTCGCTTCACGATCTTTGAAGAATTCCACGGCTACCTGAGGGAACAGTGCATAAGAAAGCACATCCTCATCCTGTTCCTTCCACTGTGACATTTCTGCTTCCAGTTTCTCCAGTTCCGGAGGAATCAGATCGGCAGGACGGCAGGTAATGGGCTGTTCGTCACCAATAACCTTTTTCTGCACTTCCTGATTAAACGGTTTAACTGTTGCGCCGTATTCACCTCTTAATACTGCCTTGGTTTCTGCAGTTGCCATCTTGTAGCGCTCACCCATCAGTACGTTAAATACAGACTGTGTACCTACAATCTGAGAAGAAGGAGTTACCAGAGGGGGTTCACCCAGGTCTTTACGAACACGGGGAACTTCATCCAGTACCTCGTAGTATTTATCTTCTGCTCCCTGTTCTTTTAACTGGGAAACCAGGTTGGACAGCATACCGCCGGGTACCTGGTACAGCAGGGTTTTAATGTTAACACCCATCACCTTGGGATTTAACAGACCAGTCTTCAGGGCTTCTTCCTGCATGGGACGGAAATAATCTGCGATTTCTGCCAGCAGCTTCTGATCAAAGCCGGTGTCGTAAGGTGTTCCCTTAAAGGTTTCTACCATAACTTCTGTTGCAGGCTGAGAAGTACCCATTGCAAAAGGTGACATAGCGGTATCAATAACATCTACACCAGCTTCTACTGCTTTCAGATAGGTCATGGATGCCACACCAGATGTATAATGCGTATGTAACTGGATGGGCAGGCTGGTTACTTCCTTCATGGCAGTAATCAGTTCTGTTGCTTTGTAAGGCACCAGCAGGCCGGCCATATCCTTGATACAGATGGAATCTGCGCCCATGTCTTCAATTCGCTTAGCCATTTCAGTCCAGTATTCCAGTGTGTAAGCATCACCCAGAGTATAGGACAGAGCAACCTGTGAATGACCGTTTTCCCTCTTAGATGCATTAACTGCAGTCTGCAGGTTTCTCAAATCGTTCATACAGTCAAAAATACGAATAATATCAATACCGTTTGCGATGGATTTCTGTACAAAATACTCTACCACGTCGTCTGCATACTGATGGTAACCCAGAATATTCTGTCCACGGAACAGCATCTGCAGCTTGGTATTTTTAAATCCATCTCTTAATTTTCTAAGTCTTTCCCAGGGATCTTCCTTCAGGAAACGAAGGCTGGCATCAAATGTGGCACCGCCCCAGCATTCTACAGAATGATAACCCACTTTGTCCATCTTATCGATGATGGGCAGCATCTGTTCTGTAGTCATTCTGGTTGCAATCAGTGACTGATGCGCATCTCTTAATACGGTTTCTGTAATTTTAATTGGCTTCTTTTCCATATTTGCCATAATTTCAAACCTCCAAATTCGCAACCACTCTATTAAGTTTCAGTAACTATTCAGCCAAGCTGAACTATTACAACTTTTATTGTACGCCGAAAATTGCCATAAATACACCGGCTGCTACTGCAGTACCGATTACACCGGCTACGTTGGGACCCATTGCATGCATCAGCAGGAAGTTGGTAGGATCTGCTTCTGCACCAACCTTCTGGGATACACGGGCTGCCATGGGAACGGCAGATACACCGGCAGAACCAATCAGAGGGTTTACCTTTCCGCCAGTTACCTTACACATCAGCTTACCAAAAACAACACCTGCAGCAGTACCAAAAGCAAATGCGATCAGACCTAATGCAACAATCTTGATGGTTGTCCAGTTCAGGAATGCTTCTGCACTGGTGGTTGCACCTACAGAGGTACCCAGCAAAATAACTACGATATACATCATGGCATTGGATGCAGTTTCAGTCAGCTGTTTTACAACGCCAGACTCTTTAAACAGGTTACCCAACATCAGCATACCTACCAGAGGTGCTGTGGAAGGCAGGATCATACATACAACAATGGTAACGATAACCGGGAACAGGATTTTTTCCAGTTTACTTACAGGGCGAAGCTGTTCCATCTTGATTTTCCGTTCTTCTTCTGTGGTCAGTGCTTTCATGATAGGCGGCTGAATAATCGGTACCAGTGACATATAGGAATATGCTGCTACCGCAATGGGACCCATCAGATCACTCTGTCCCAGCTTACCAGCCAGGAAGATGGAGGTAGGACCATCCGCACCACCGATGATGGAAACTGCTGCTGCTGCCTGATCTGAAAAGCCTAACAGCATAGCACCGATATAAGCTGCGAAAATACCAAACTGCGCCGCTGCACCAAGCAGAAAGCTCATGGGGTTTGCAATCAGGGGACCAAAGTCGGTCATGGCACCAACACCCATAAAAATCAGAGACGGCAGAATTGACCACTCGTCCAACATAAAGAAATAATGTAATAATCCACCCTCTTCCATAATAGGGGGATAAATATTTACCAATAACATACCAAAAGAAATCGGTACAAGAAGTAAGGGTTCATACTCCTTGGCGATTGCCAGGTACAGGAAAACGCAGGCAACTGCGATCATGGCGTAATTTCCAAAAGTCAGGCCAAAAAATGCAGTCTGATGCACCAGGTTTCCTAATGTTTCTAAAATGCCCATTAATAGAACCTCCGTTAAGGATTAATTTAATGTAGCTAATACAGCACCGGCTTCAATTGCATCGCCAACTTTGCAATCAACGGAAGCTACCGTACCGTCTTCGGGAGCAACAACGGGAATTTCCATCTTCATTGCTTCAATAATAATAACCGCGTCACCTTTCTTTACAGCAGTACCTACGCCTGCTTCTACCTTTATAACTTTACCAGCTGCACCAGCTTTTACCTGAATGCTGCCAGCACCAGCTGCTGCGGCAGGTTTTGCTGCTGCTTTAGGAGCTGCTTTTTTGGGAGCTGCCTTGGGGGCTGCCACAGGAGCTGCTGCTCCATCCACTTCTTCTACAGTAACATCGTATGCAACACCATTTACGGTAATAATATAACTCTTCATGGAATTTTCCTCCTTAATTTATGCTCTCTTCCACTTATTCTGGGGGGATTTACGAATGGAACGAACCACAAAACCATCGGTAGACATGCCTTCGCTTGCAGCAATTGCTGCAGTAATAATGGCTACCAGTTCCAGATCATCCACCAGTTCTTCTTCCTCTTCCACTACAACAGCTGCTGCAAGAGCTGCAGCCTGTTTGGGGACCGCAGGAGCCGGCTCTGATTTTTTGCCAATTTTCTCAATAGCTGCTGTCAGTTTGGGCAGCAGAGAAATCAGAAAAGCAATAAAAATCAGAACAACAAACACGGTGCCCATACCAAGCAGTGTATTAATCAGTGCTTTTACTAAAATCTCACCTAATGACATCTGATCTCACCTCAAATATTAAACGGTTCCATGTTTCTTGGCAGGAACTGCTGCTCTTTTGGTGTATAACATCTCAAATGCAGCAATTACATGTTTTCTGGTAGATGCAGGATCAATAATGGCATCTACATAACCTCTGGAAGCAGCTGCCTGTGCGCTGGACTGTGCTTCTTCGTATTCTGCAGCCTTTTCTTTGATCAGAGCAGGTGCTTCTTTACTTGCTTCGATTTCTTCCGCGTACATGATGCGAACTGCACTTTCTGCATTCATCATGCCGATGGAACTTTCGGGCCATGCAAATACCAGATCAGCACCCAGTGCTTTGCTGTTCATTACCACATAAGCACTGCCATAAGCCTGACCAGCAACCACATTTACCATGGGAACACTGGCACTGCCGTAAGCGTAAGCCATCTCTGCCATTGCTTTGGAAAGCTTGATTTCCTGATGTTTATCTGCCTTCAGACCGGATGCATTGGTCAGAGTCAGAACGGGAATATTAAATGCATCACAGAATTTGATGAATTTTGCTGCTTTGCTGCATCCATTTGCTGTCAGTTTGCCATCAAAGGTTTCTGTTACATTGCCTTCTTCGTCACAGATTTCGGTACGGTTTGCCACTGCACCAACGGTAGCACCGTTCAGACGCATAAAACCGGTTACCATTTCTTTTGCATAAGCTGCTTTTGTTTCCACGAACAGATTGTTATCTGCAATCATGGATAATGCGATTGTCGTATCTCCTGTACAATTTTCAATGCCTTCACAGAGTCTGTTCAGATCATCGGTGCATTCTTCTTCCAGAGCACAGTCTTCGCTGTTGGAAGGCAGCAGACTGATCAATGTGCGCATCTGATCAAGAACCGCTTCCTCTGTCTCTACAGCATCCACCACGCCAACTTTTTCGGCCTGGAATTTTGCAGTTGCTATTTCATCAGCATCTTTGCAGTCCAGTGTATTGGGGGAATTTACAAATAACTTTGCTTTTTCGGCTTCCATAAAGGTAAAATCAGTCAGTGCGGGTATCACTGCCATACCGCCGCCGCAAACACCGAAAATACCGGTAATCTGGGGGATGATGCCGCTTGCTTTGATCTGGCACATGTACAGTTCACCAAATGCATTCAGTGCATCGGTTGCTTCCTGTAATCTCATACCGGCGCAGTCGATCAGACCTACCACCGGTGCACCGGTTTTCAGGGCAAGTTCATAAAGTTTTACAATTTTTCTGGCGTGCATTTCGCCAACGGTACCGCCAAGTACAGATGCATCCTGGCTGTATACATAAACAGGATTGCAATCGATTGTACCATATCCGGTAATTACACCATCTGAGGGTGTTTTCTTTGCCTGCATATTAAAAGATGTACTTCTGGCAGTAACATTTCCGCCGATTTCGACAAAACTGCCTGCATCCAGTAAACTGGTAATACGCATGCTCGCTGATGAATTACTCATATACGATGTCCTCCACTCTTTCTTCCATATCTGCTGGGCAGATACAGATATGTGTATGTAAGATTCCTTAATGTAACACGTAACAGTTACTAGGAAGTCATGAATGAATTGGATGTTTTCAAAGACATTTAAAAGACATTCAAATTTTCATATATAATTTATAATATTCAGGAAATAATTGCAAGAGTATTGGCGAAAACCCGGATAATTTGCACAATTTCCACACTTTGTCTCTTTTTTCCTTTTCTTTCACAGGTATTTCTCCAAAAACACAAAAGGCCCACCGTATATACGGCAGGCCTTTCTGCTTTTATTTACAACCAATTCGGTTTTTTTACAAGAAATTTGGTAAATTCCTCCAAAGAACGATTTACGATTAATTCTTCTGGAAAATTCATTTCCGCAATTAGTTCCCGGGCACAGGTGTGGTTCCCCAGCTCCGGTAACACATGTGCATCACTGTCTAAAATGACCGGTGTTCCATACTTTTCACAATACTGAAGCATCACTCTGGCATTCTCTTTGGTGTTCATACGAAAACCGCCGGGTCTTAAAGAACCCTGATTCAGTTCCAGAAGGGTCTTTGTATCCCTGGCTTTTATCACCAGCCGCTCATAATCCACCGGAAAACGTCCATCATCAGGATGACCGATAATGGTAATATAAGGATTCTCACAGGCATTTAAGTACGCTCTGGTCACTTCCTCTTTGCTCCGGTCCTGCTGAAAACAGGGCGGATGAATACTGGCTATGCACACATCCATATCCCGTATGATACTTTCCGAAAGATCGACATGACCATCACGATCCAGAATATTCAACTCCGTACCTAAAAGCATTTTCTGCCCGTTGATCACTCTGGGAACGATCTTCAGATTGCTGAAATAAAATTCATGGCAGGTTCCGGGCATGGCAGGAGCATGTTCGGTTACCCCCAGCACCTCCAGACCCAGATTGCGGGCCTGAGCTGCCATTTCATAAAGGGTATTATATGCATGTCCGCTGGCCAGTGTGTGTGTATGAATATCTAATACATCAATCACCGGATGCCTCCATTATTTTACATCTTTCATGCTGAAGCTGATTCTGCCCATCTTGTCTTTGCCAAGGCATACAACTTTTACCTTGTCGCCAAGAGTCAGAACATCTTCTACATGGTTGATGCGCTGTTTACTGATCTTTGAAATATGAACCATACCTTCTTTGCCAGGAGCAAATTCCAGGAATGCGCCAAATTCTTTGATGCTGACAACGATACCTTCCAGTACCATGCCCTCTTCAAAATCAGTTACGATGATTTCGATCATCTTCTTTGCTTTTTCAATCATGGCTTTATCAGTACCGCAGATGGAAACCAGACCTTCATCGGAAATATCAATGCGTACGCCGGTTTCATCAATGATACGGTTAATGATCTTGCCCTGTTTACCCACTACATCACCGATCTTGGCAGGATCGATCATGATCTTGTCAATCTTCGGTGCATATTTGCCTACTTCTGCTCTGGGTTCTGCAATGGCTTTGGACATTACTTCATCCATGATGTAGAAACGAGCTTCTCTGGTGCGTGCGATTGCTTCTTCAATAATAGGGCGGGTCAGACCATGAATCTTAATATCCATCTGGATCGCAGTGATACCTTTCTTGGTACCAGCTACCTTAAAGTCCATATCGCCGAAAAAGTCTTCCAGACCCTGGATATCGGTCAGTACGATGTAATCATCATCAGTATCACCAGTTACCAGACCACAGGAAATACCTGCCACAGGAGCTTTAATCGGTACACCAGCTGCCATCAGAGACATGGTGGATGCACAGATACTTGCCTGAGAAGTAGAACCGTTGGATTCGAAGGTTTCAGATACGGTACGGATTGCGTAAGGGAAATCTTCTTCAGAAGGCAGTACCGGAACCAGAGCCTTTTCTGCCAGTGCACCATGACCGATTTCACGACGTCCCGGTCCTCTGGAGGGTTTTGTTTCACCTACAGAGTAAGAAGGGAAATTGTAGTGGTGCATATAGCGTTTGGAAGTTTCATTTACATCCAGACCATCAATCTTCTGTGCATCAGACAGAGGTGCCAGAGTTGTAACGGTACAAATCTGTGTCTGACCTCTTGTAAACATGGCAGAACCATGTACTCTGGGCAGTAAATCCACTTCTGCAGCCAGAGGACGAATCTGATTGATGGCACGGCCATCGGGACGTTTGTGGTCCTTCAGAATCATCTTACGAACGGTCTTTTTCTGATATTTGTAAACCGCTTCGTCAATCAGAGAAATCCAGTCAGGATTCATTTCTTCATAACGAGCAGCCAGTTTTTCCTTGATTTCTTTAATATTTGCTTCTCTTACCTGTTTTACATCGGTAAATACTGCTTCTTCCATTTCTTCTGAAGGAATGAAGGAAGTCATATCATTCCACAGTTCTTCCGGTGTATCGCAGTGTTCATATTCATGTTTGGGTTTGCCGCATCCTGCAACAATGGTGTCGATAAATGCAATGATCTGCTGGTTTACTTCGTGTGCAGCAAAAATTGCTTCGATCATCTTCTCTTCAGGAACTTCCTTTGCACCAGCTTCGATCATGATAACCTTTTCTCTGGTGGAAGCTACGGTCAGAGCCAGCTCAGATACCTGTTTCTGATCGTTGGTCGGATTGAAGATCAGTTCTCCATCAATCAGACCTACCTGTGTGCTGGCAGTAGGGCCATCAAAAGGAATATCTGAAATTGCAACAGCAATGGCAGAACCCAGCATCGCAGTGATTTCCGGTGCACAATCAGGATCCACACTCATAACCATATTGTTCAGAGTTACGTCATTTCTGTAATCCTTGGGAAACAGAGGACGCATGGGACGGTCAATTACACGGGAAGTCAGGATGGCATGCTCGGATGCCTTTCCTTCTCTCTTATTAAAACCTCCGGGAATCTTACCTACAGAGTACATTTTTTCTTCATATTCTACACTCAGAGGGAAGAAATCAATACCATCTCTGGGTTTATCAGATGCAGTTGCAGTACATAATAAAACAGTATCTCCATAATGAATAAATGCGGCGCCATTTGCCTGAGCAGCTACTCTGCCCACATCAACTGTCAGGGTTCTTCCTGCCAGTTCCATTGAATAACTCTTGTACATATTCAATGCTCCTTTCCAATCTTATAAAACTTAACGACTTATAACTGCTCAGTATCTTCACAGTTATAACTTTTCTTTCATAAAATAACCATTTAGTTCAATTAATAATCCTTCAACCCATACCGGACTGAATGTAAACACGAGCGCAGATTTTCGTTAAATGCTCCGAATTAAGTAGGGTATCATGGCAGAAGTACCGAAACTACTGAAAAATACAGTTCCTTCATAAACATTCAAGACCGTTCAGCTCCTGCTGGACTGTTACATATTTTGGCACTGTACTTTTCAGTGGTCCCGGGCATGCTTCTGCCTGAATCGTATCAAAAAACTCTTTTTACAAAAAATGGTAAAAATGATTTCCCGGATACGCTCTACCACAATGATCTGCTACCAGTAAAAAACCACAGGAGAAATACAAACATATAACTCCTGTGGCCAAAAATTAAACCCAACCTTTTGGCAAATACCAAACGGTCTTTACTATTTTCTGATTCCTAAGCGGCTGATCAGGCTACGATAAGCTTCAATATCGTTTTTCTTCAGATATGCCAGTAAGCCACGTCTTTTACCTACCATTTTCAGCAGACCTCTTCTGGAATGATGATCTTTGTTGTGATCTTTCAGATGTTCAGTCAGCTCTCTGATTCTTTCTGTTAACAGAGCTACCTGTACTTCTGTAGAACCTGTGTCAGTAGGTGTTTTGCCGTATTCAGCGATAATTTCTGCTTTTCTTTCCTTTGTAATCATGACGATTACCTCCTTAATAAAAATATAATATTGGGCGGTTTAAATTCACAAGTTTTTACTTGTCTTTCTTTCTTAAATTTAAACCACTTTGCGGTACATACCCAAAACTGAGCACGGGTTGGAGCATCCGTGTGCTAAGTCCGGGCGGTTACTCACACCGCATAACTATATCACAAAAAAATCATTCTGTCCAGAAAAACTTTATATTATTTCAGCTCTGTAAAGTAAATTCCTGTCTACTGCTGTTTCATTGACGATGTTACAAGTCTTATCTGTACATCCTTTCAAAATCCACAACGATTGCGATTGGATAAGTACTTATTCACAGTTACAGACCGCATTTTCTCCTCTG
>JBGVFN010000234.1:0-24031 GCA_045121095.1 Lachnospiraceae bacterium
CTCGTCTTTCTTTACAGAAAGCCGCTCGTTAAGTGCCGACGTTTGACCAAAGGTCTCCTTAGCAATGTGGCTCTGTAATTCCGCCATTTACGTTTTTTATAAAAATTCAAGTAATACTTAAAAAGTTCGCTGTAGTACTAGTAATTAGTGTAAGACATACTAGATAGATACAAACATTATAACACTGAAAAATAAGAAAAAACATCACATTTTGGGCAAATAAATAGCACAAAACAGGCAAATGTGTTATAAAAATAAAAAAGGCATGATGAAATAAGAAGGATAGAAACTATATGAAAACAATTTATTATAACGGTGTGGTCTATACAGGAGAGTTACCTCTGCAGCAGGCTTTTATTGAGGAAAATGGTTCTTTTCTTTATGCAGGGGATACGCAGACGGCAAAATCCATGGCAGATAGGGATGATTTATTGGTGGACCTGGAAGGGCGTTTTGTATGCAGTGGCTTTCAGGACAGCCATATGCATTTGCTGGGATTTGGAAAGGCTTTGCAGGAAGCACAGCTGGCAAAGCATACGGATAGTCTGGAAGGAATGTTAGAATATTTACGTGAGTTTATGGAGGATCATTCATCCGTCTGGCTTTTGGGCAGGGGATGGAATCAGGATTATTTTACGGATGTCAGCCGTATGCCTGACCGCCATGATCTGGACCGGGTTTCCAGAGAAATTCCTGTTTGTATCGTACGTGCCTGTGGACATTGTCTGGTGGTAAACAGCAGGGCACTGGAACTGATGGGGATTACAGCAGAAACGCCGCAGCCGGAAGGGGGCTGCATTGGTATGGAAAATGGTATTCTGGACGGTTGTTTTTATGATAATGCCATGGATCTGGTCTATGATGTCATTCCGGTACCGGATCAGGAGACTTTGAAACAGATGATCCGCACTGCCTGCAAAGAATTGAATTCTTATGGAATTACCAGCTGTCAGACCGATGATTACTGCACCTTCCGTCAGGTCCCCTGGGAGAACGTAAATCAGGCATATCGGGAACTGGAGGCAGCGGGAAAACTGACGGTTCGCGTTTATGAGCAGAGTAATCTGACCAGTTTGGAGGATTTGAAAGCTTTTATCGATGCGGGGAATCGAACCGGTACAGGAACTGATCTGTTTCGGATCGGCCCGCTGAAAATGTTGGGAGATGGTGCTCTGGGAGCGCGGACGGCTTATTTGTCCATCCCTTATGCCGATGAGCCTTCCACACGGGGAATTCCCGTATTTACCCGGGAAACCATGGAGGCGATGATTGGTTATGCCCATAAAGCAGGAATGCAGGTTGCGGTGCATACCATTGGAGATGCCTGTCTGGACTGGGTACTGGGTGCTTTTGAAAAAGCATTAAAAGCCCATTCCCGGGGCGACCATCGTCATGGAATTGTGCATTGTCAGATTACCAGAGCCGATCAGCTGGAAAAAATCCGGGAATTGAATCTGCACGTATATGCGCAGACCATTTTTCTGGATTATGATGTTCACATTGTGGAACCACGTGTGGGAAAAGAACTGGCTGCAACCAGTTATCGGTGGAAAACTTTGATGAATAAAGGCGTATCGGTGAGTAATGGCTCCGATTGTCCGGTGGAATTACCGGATGTTATGGCGGGAATACAGTGCGCCGTAACGCGAAAACCTTTGACCAGCGGGGATTCTTATCTTCCGGAAGAAGCTTTTACTGTACAGGAAGCGCTGGACAGCTATACCATCCGAAGTGCCAAAGGCAGTTTTGAGGAAACAAAAAAAGGCAGGATCCGGCCGGGCATGATGGCAGATTTTGTGATCCTGGAGCAGAATCCTTTTGAAGTGAAAGCAGAAGCGTTAAAAGACATTGCCATATATGCCACTTATCTGGGTGGAATGAAAGTGTATGAAAAAGTATATGAAAAAAGGTAACAAAATTTTAAAATTGGTAAAAAAGGTAACTGGACGATAGAAAACGGCCACATTCCTTGCTATGGTATGTAACGGTGTAAAAAATATGCAGAAGGATGTATATTTTTGTCGATAGATCTCCTTCGCTTTATAGAATGAGGTGATCGTAGGAAATCTGCACCCGCGGAACTGTTACATTTGTTAAATAATAAGGAGTGCGAGTTTATGTTTACTACATGGTATGAAATGTTGTGGCTGTTCTTTCTTTATGCTTTCAGCGGATGGATTCTGGAGACGCTGATCGCGGCGGTCAGACACCGCAGATTTGTAAACCGTGGTCTGATTAATGGGCCGTTATGTATCACGTATGGTATTACCGCGATTTTTGTTACCATTTTCTTTCAGGAACTGAGCGGCTTCTGGCTGTTTTCGGCATGTGCCATCCTGATTACTGTTGTAGAATGGATTGCGGGGCATCTGATTGAGTATTTGTATCATGAAAGATGGTGGAATTATTCCAATATGCCGTGGAATCTGGATGGATATATCTGTGTTCCTGTTTCGGTTTTCCGTGGCGTTTTATGCTGGTGGATTATGGAATGGGGAAATTTCCTGCTGCTGAAGGTATTTCATCTGGTTCCCGGAATTATTGGAAAAATTGTAATCTGGATTCTTTTTGTTGTATTATGTCTGGATGTGGCTGCCACATTGCTGATTTTGTCGGGCAGAAGCAGACGAATGGAGCAGTGGGAGGCAGTGGATTCCTGGCTTACCGGAGTAAGCAATCAGCTGGCTCAGAAGATTTATACCCGTGTAGATGCCAGAATCCGAAAGGCATATCCTCAGGCGGCACATAAGAAGAAAAAGAAGGAAGAAGCTCAGGAGGGTGTATTTGCATACGGATGCAGTTTTGATAAAATTGTATGGCTGTTTGTCATCGGTTCGTTTTTAGGTGATATTACAGAAACCATTTTCTGCCGGTTCAAGGCCGGCGTCTGGATGAGCCGCAGCAGTCTGGTATGGGGACCTTTCAGCATTGTATGGGGATTTGCTATTGCAGCCGCAACAGCGCTGCTGTACCGCTATCGGAATCGCAGTGATCGATTTTTGTTCCTGGTAGGTACTTGTTTGGGCGGTGTTTATGAATATGTCTGCAGTGTTTTATCCGAGCTGGTATTTGGCGTAGTATTCTGGGATTACAGCCAGATTCCTTTTAACCTGGGCGGTCGAATCAATCTGCTGTACTGCTTTTTCTGGGGAATTGCAGCAGTTGTATGGTTTAAAATGCTGTATCCTTATATTTCTACTATAATCGAGCAGATTCCCATGAAAGCTGGAAAAATCATTACCAGAATCATGGTGGTATTTATGTGCTGCAATATGGCGGTATCGGCTCTGGCGCTGGTGCGCAGTGATCAGCGGAGTCAGGGCGTTGAAGCAGCAAGCAGCTGGCAGGAGGCCATGGATATTTACTATCCGGATGAAAAACTGCAGGTAATCTATCCGAATATGATTGATGTAGAATAAGGATCGCTGTTAAAAGGTATTGACAAGAGATGGAAATAGTCTTATCATATAAAACATACTAGAAAAGTATGTTAAAGGTGCTGCGCAGGAAATGATAGGAGTACAGATGACTTTTAAACAGTTTTAAACTGTTATAAACAGTTATTCTGTATAGAGGATCCTGAAGACATATTCTACGTTTACAGCAGGAATAGCAGCATTTTAGCAGGAATGGAGGATGACCATGGTTTATAAAGGTGCGCTGGAATTGATTGGCAATACCCCTCTGGTGGAAGTGGTGAATATTGAAAAGGAACTGGGACTGGAAGCAACGGTTCTTGTAAAGCTGGAGTATCTGAATCCGGCGGGAAGTGTAAAGGATCGTACTGCGATGGCGATGATTGAAGATGCAGAGGAAAAGGGGCTGCTGAAAGAAGGGTCTGTTATTATTGAACCTACTTCCGGTAATACCGGCATTGGTCTGGCATCCATCGCAGCGGTTAAGGGATATCGCATGATCCTGACCATGCCGGATACCATGAGTGTGGAACGGCGGAACATTTTGAAAGCATATGGTGCAGAAGTGGTTCTGACAGAGGGAGCCAAAGGTATGAGCGGTGCTATTGCTAAAGCAGAGGAACTGGCAAAAGAAATTCCCGGTGGATTTATTCCCGGACAGTTTGTCAATCCTGCCAATGCAGCTGTTCATAGAAAAACCACTGGTCCTGAAATCTGGAACGATACCGACGGAAAAGTCGATCTGTTTATTGCTGGTGTAGGAACCGGCGGAACCATTACCGGAACGGGCGAATATCTGAAATCCCAGAATCCGGAAGTGAAAGTGGTAGCTGTGGAACCTGCTGATTCACCGGTTCTTTCAGAAGGAAAAAGCGGTCCTCATAAAATTCAGGGAATTGGTGCCGGATTTGTGCCGGAAGTGCTGAATACGGAAGTTTATGATGAAATCATGAAGATCGAAAGCGATGACGCTTTTGCAGCAGCAAAATTGCTGGCGAAAAAGGAAGGCGTGCTGGTGGGAATTTCTTCTGGTGCAGCTTTGCACGCAGCCATTGAACAGGCAAAGAAACCGGAAAATAAAGGAAAAACCATTGTAGCTTTGCTGCCGGACAGCGGTGACCGGTATTATTCCACACCTTTATTTGTGGAGTAGAAGTGTTGTTTATAAAGAAATTTGAAGAATAACAAAAAAGGATTCCATCCAGATATTTTATATATTTGCATGGAGTCTTTTTTGGTTTAGAGCGTGTTTGAAAAAGGCTTTATGCAGACATGTTCTGAAGAGTGTTTGAGACTGCCGTCTGGGACTTTCATAGTAAACAGGTTATGGTGAATCATTACGAAAAACTATGTATTTTTTCGTATATGGCAGGTAAAAAAGCCAAAAACAAAGGTGAAGTATGGTTGCGCGAAATGCATATTTCGGGTATACTTTTGTGGGGCTGGTAAGATACTAATGAAAAGACAGCAAGCGTTTGACAACAGGGTGATAAATAGTAATAATTCAGCAGCAGCTGGGTTTGTTCCGGATCGATACGGAGCCTTACCGCAAATAAAAAGAGAACGTGAAGGAGATTTTTTATGGAAAAAACGGGCGACAAACAAACACATGATAAACAGACCGGACAGAGAGCGCGGTTTTCCAGTACACTGGGATACATTCTGGCAGTTGCGGGTTCTGCAGTAGGACTTGGAAATATCTGGCGTTTCCCTTATCTGGCGGCAAAATACGGCGGTGGTATGTTCCTGCTGGTCTATCTGATCCTGGTGGTGACATTTGGTTTTGCTCTGATTGTTTCAGAGACTTCCATTGGACGTATGACGAAGAAAAGTCCGGTGGGAGCCTTTTCCTTTTTTGGAAAGACCCTGCCTTTTCGCGTGGGCGGCTGGATTAATGCAGTAATTCCCATGCTGATCGTACCGTATTACTGTGTAATCGGCGGCTGGGTAACCAAATATCTGGCAGGATATCTGATGGGACATTCAACAGAACTGGCCGGAGATGGTTATTTTACCGAATTTATTGCGGACTCTGCAGATGCAGAGCTGTGGTTTGTAGTTTTTGCCATGATGGTGTTTTTAGTGGTAGCAGCTGGTGTAAAGCACGGTGTAGAAATGGTTTCCAAAATCATGATGCCGATTCTGATTATCCTTGCCATTGTGGTGGCGGCGTATTCTGTCACAAGACCTGGTGCTATGGAAGGTGTAAAATATCTTCTGATTCCCAATTTTAAGAACTTTTCCTTTATGACGGTGGTAGCCGCCATGGGACAGATGTTTTATTCCTTATCCATTGCCATGGGTATTTTATACACCTATGGTTCTTATCTGGATGATAGTGCAGATATTGAAAAGTCCACAAAACAGCTGGAATTATTTGATACAGCCATTGCAATACTGGCCGGATTAATGATCGTTCCTGCGGTATTTGCTTTTTCAGGCGGTGATCCGGATACTCTGAATGCAGGTCCGTCCCTGATGTTTATTACCATTCCCAAGGTATTTGACAGTATGGGATTTGGGAATGTAGTTGGTTTTGTATTCTTCCTGATGGTATTATTTGCGGCGCTGACCAGTGCTATTTCTCTGATGGAAACGGCTGTTTCCACCCTGGTGGATGAATTGGGCTGGAAACGCAGAAACTGCTGTCTGATCATGCTGGGAGTTGTTCTGGCACTGGGAACATTCAGCGCACTTGGCTTTGGCGCATGGGATTTCGTTCAGATTCTGGGTATGTCCGTACTGGATTTCTGGGATTTCCTGACCAATTCCATTATGATGCCTGTTGCAGCCTTCTGTACCTGCATTCTGGTGGTGAAAATAGCCGGATTTGATACCATTGTAAAAGAAGTAAAACGTTCCTCCGAATTTAAACGGGAAAAACTGTATCGTTTTGTAATGAAATATCTGGTGCCGGTATGTCTGGTGATCATTTTACTCAGTTCCATCGCCAACGTAATGGGATGGATCCAGATGTAGTAGTTCCATATTTTTACAAAAAATTGTATTTTTTATGTTTTGTCAGGTAAATCATAATTTTGGTAAAAAAGCAGCCGAATTATTCAAAAACTAACAAAATGTAAAAAAGTGGAAAATAAAAACCGGAACTTTGCTTGACAGATAAAAAAAAGGGGGATATAATCGCGCCCATGACAAAGGAGTCGATTTTGGAAAAAAATTTCTGAAACGGCTCCTTTTTTGTTATTTATCAGAAAATAAGTGAAAGAAGGGAGAATGTTCAAAAAATAAAATTTTTTTCAAAAATACAATGAAAAATGAAAAACGTGCACAAAATAAATGAAAATTTTTTTTACTTATCCGGATAAGAATAGTTAAAATGCATAAATTAAAAGTAAAGAATGTAAAAAATGTCCAAAAAAACTGGTAAAAAACAGTAAAAAAATCAATATACAAAAGAAAAAATATTTCATAAAATATAGTCATCTTTTACAGATAAATCGAATGCAACCGCGGTTTATCTGTAAAAAAATCGCTTCAAAATGAAAAAATATTTCATTTTTGTATTAAAAAAAGAACAATACAAAAGAAGCGGGCAACGATACGTGAGAGTGCATTTATTTTAAGAAAGGAGAGGTATTATGAAGAAAATCTCAAAATTTTTAGCACTGTTACTGGCAATGGTAATGCTTGTATCCTGTATAGCAGGATGCGGCGGCAAGTCTGACGACAAGACAGGCGAAAGTGCAGGAAATGCTGCAACCCAGACATCTTCCGGCGGTTTCCTGAAACTGGCGATCACAACAGGTGATGGTTCTTCTACGGATGATAAGATTCCTACACCCTGGTATAACCGCCAGATGGCTACAAACCTGATGTTCCGTTCTCTGTTAAAGGCGGATGGTACTCTGACCGAAACAGAACCGGATCTGGCAGAAGTTACTGTTTCTGAAGATGGTATGGTTTACACTGTAACCATGAAAGAAGATCTGAAATGGTCTGATGGTGAAGCGCTGACAGTTGATGACGTAGTATTCTCCATCGAAACAGCTCTGAAGACAGCAACAATCAACTCTATTTATACTGCAGCATTTTCCAATATTGCAGAGATGAAAGCAGATGGCAATGTACTGACCATCAACATGAGCACACCTTATGCTGCCATGATGGACGTTTTGGCTCAGTTCGCAATTCTGCCCAAGCATTGTCTGGAAAATGCAGATCCTCTGTCTCTGGACAGCGACTCCTTCTGGCAGAATCCCGTCTGCTCCGGTATGTACTGCCTGGATGAACTGAATAAAGGTAACTATTTCACTCTGAAACTGAACGAATATTATGAAGGTACTGCACCTAAGATTGAAAAAGTAACTACATATTTTGTATCTGACTTTATTACTGCTGCTCAGGCAGGCACCGTAGACTATGTATTTGGTAACGATTCCGGTCTGGTAGAAGAACTTTCCAAGATGGAAAACTTCACTGCAAACGAAGTTGACGTACTGTTCTACAAATACTTCATTTTCAATATGAAGGGTATTGATGGCAACGAAAACGAAGCAATGCAGAATGTAGAAGTTCGTAAAGCATTAGTAGAAGCAATTGACCGCGCAACTTTAGCAGGTTTATATCCCAACGCAACGGTTCTGAACTCTGGTGTTCCCAATGAAAATGAAGCATACAACGGTTATGAATATGCATTTGATGTAGAACAGGCAAAGAAAGATCTTGCAGCATCCGGCTATGATATGAGCCGCCCCATTAAGATCTGTTACTACAACAATGACCAGACTTCCATCGACCTGATCAACATGGTTGTTTACTATCTGGAACAGATGGGTCTGACTGTAGAAGCAACTCTGTCTAACGACGGTACAACGGACCTGTTTACAACTCGTGATTACGATATCGGTTTCAAAGGTAAATCCTCTTTCTCAATTGACGAATGGTATACCGAATACATGAGCACAGATGCACTGTTTGCAAATATCTTCGGCGGCGATACTACTTTTGATGCACTGATCGCAGACTTATCTGCTGCAACAGATTCTGCAAAGAGAAACGAAATCCTGAAAGAACTGCAGGCCATGGAACAGGAAAATGTATATAAAGTACCTGCATTTACCGTTGGTACTTATGTATTCACCAGCAGTAATGTAAAAGTACCCGAAGGTGTTACATTCTGTAATCCTCTTTACAGCTGTGATCTTGACTTTGAAAACTGGGAACTTGCCAACTAATAACGGATTCAGTCCTGTTATAAAGGTGAAGGTGTTAAACAGTTAATCCTGTTTTTCAAATTTGTAGCACAAAGAGATGGGAGGCTGCAAATTGATTTTGCGGCCTCCTGTTTTTAACGATGTTTCCGGCTTGTGCCGGATACAGGAGGGGTGACATGTTAAAATATATCGTCAAAAAACTGCTTATGATGATCCCGATGCTGTTTTTGATCAGTATCATCGTTTATTTTTCATTGAATATGACGGGGATTGACCCTATTAACTTTATGGTAAGTCCTGAAGTGCTGTCTGCGAATAAAGAAAACGTAGATGCACTGAGAGAATCTCTGGGTCTGAATGATCCTCTGATCGTACAGTATTTCCGCTGGCTTGGCAACTGCCTGCAGGGCGATCTTGGTTACTCTTTTGATGGTACTCCCATTTCTTCCATCATTGGAGAACGTCTGCCCTATACATTTGAGCTGGCTGGATATTCTCTGGTTTTATCTGCAATTATTGGTATTGGAATCGGTATTATTTCTGCAATCCGTCAGAATGGTATCATCGACTATATCGGACGTGTTCTGGCGGTTCTGGGCCAGGCGGTTCCTCAGTTCCTGGTAGGTATCATCCTGATTCAGATTTTTGCAATCCGTCTGGGCTGGTTCCCTTCAGGAAACCGTGTTAGTCCGGATGCACAAAATGCTTTTGCAGATGCATTTCTTCATCTGTTCCTGCCGGTTATGACATTGACCATCGGTATGGTAGCGGTTCTGATGCGTTATGCAAGAAATACCATGCTGGATGTTTTAAACAGCGATTATATTAAAACCGCTCGTTCCAAAGGTATTCCGGAATGGAAGGTTTATCTGAAACATGGCTTCAGAAACGCTATGAAACCGGTACTGGTTATCCTGGTATTCCGTATTCCCATGTTGGTTGGCGGTTCCGTTGTTATTGAAACCGTATTTTCCTATCCCGGTATCGGTCTGACCATGACCAATGCCATTACATCCATGGATTATCCGGTTGTATTGATCACTACACTGATTATTGCAGCGGCTATGCTGATCTGTTCCTTTATGGTGGATGTGCTGAATGCGCTGCTGGATCCCAGAGTACGTCTGGGTGAATAGGAGAGGAGGAAAACAATGAGTAATAGTGGATCTGCAGTTAGTATTAAAGATCAGAATAAAAGCGCTTCTTCCTCTCTGATGAAGAAAAATATCCGCAAATTTATGAATAATAAGCTGGCACTGTTTGGTCTGATCGTTATTGTTGTCATGACCATTGCCTGTGTGGCAGGTGCTCTGGTGGGTGTAGATTACAATACTCCCAACCCTACTATTTTAAAACAGGCCCCCAATGGAGAGCATCTGTTTGGTACTGATACCATCGGACGTGATCTGTTTGCCAGAGTTTTGTATGGTGGATGCTATTCCATCTTTATCGGTGTATTCTGTTCCGTACTTAGTTCTGTGATCGGTGCGGTTCTGGGTGCGATTGCCGGATATTTCGGCGGAAAAGTAGACTCCCTGATCATTCGTATTTCAGAAATTTTCCAGGCATTCCCTCAGCTGGTACTGGTTATGATGCTGGTTGCCATCATGAACAAACGTGGTCTGGGCAATCTGCTGTTTATCTTTGTTGTAACAGGCTGGATGACAACCTTCCGTATGGTACGTAATGAGTTCATGTCTCTGAAATCAGAAACCTATGTAAAAGTATGTGAGGCATTTGGTATGTCCAAGAACAGCATTATGTTCAAACAAATCCTGCCCAACGTTATGTCTCCCATCATCGTATCAACAACAACAAACGTTGCATTCTTTATCCTGCAGGAAGCGGCTCTTTCCTTTATCGGTTTGGGTGTGGCGGACAGTACACCTACCTGGGGAAATATTCTGAATGCAGCAAAGTCCGTTTCTGTTGTAACGAATCAGTGGTGGATCTGGGTATTCCCCGGTCTGGCGATCAGTTTATTTGTTCTGGCAATTAACTTCTTTGGGGATGGCCTGAGAGATGTGCTGGATCCCAAGCAGCAGTAAGGAGGTACCAAATGAGTTACGAAACTGATACAAAGAAAGTAATTCTGGATGTGCAGAATCTGAACACCAGTTTTATTTCCGATAAAAAAGAAATCAAAATTGTAAAGGATGTATCTTTTCAGCTGAAAAGAGGTACCTGTCTGGCGGTTGTAGGGGAATCCGGCTGCGGTAAGAGTGTGACCATGAACTCCATCATGCGTTTTACTGGAAAAAATTCCAAAGTAACAGCAGATAAGATTCAGTACAATGCTCTGGAAAATGATAAAGTTATGGAATATCATCTGGAAAAGGTTGAAAAACCCAATGGCCCTGCAATGCGTGCTCTGCGCGGCCCTCATATGTCCATGGTATTTCAGGATCCCATGTCTTCTCTGAATCCGGTTTACCGTGTTGGTGATCAGGTAGCAGAAGGTCTTCTTCAGCACAACAAAGGTATGAAAAAGGCAGAAGCCAGAGAAAAGGTTCTGGAAATGTTCAAAAAACTGGGTATTCCCGATCCAGAAAACCGTATGAACAGTTATCCTCATGAATTTTCCGGCGGTATGAAGCAGCGAGTCGTGATTGCCATTGCCATGATCTGTAATCCAGAGTTGATCATCTGTGATGAGCCCACCACCGCTCTGGATGTAACCATTCAGGCACAGATCATGGAGCTGTTAAAGGATCTGCAGGTAAATGAAGGAAAATCTATTATCCTGATCACACATAACATGGGTCTGGTGGCAGAAATGGCAGATGAAGTCTGCGTTATGTACATGGGCCGCGTTGTGGAATTTGGTTCTGCAGAAGATGTATTTGATCATACTTCTCATCCTTATACCCGTGCACTGCTTCGTTCCGTTCCGGTTCTTGGACTGGCAGATGGACAGAAGCTGGAAACCATTCCCGGTGCAACCCCCAATCCTGCTGATCTCAAGGGCGGATGCGAATTTGCAGACCGCTGCAGCGAATGTATGGGACGCTGTCGTGAAGGAAAGATTCCTTCATTTGAAGTATCTCCCGGACATTATGTACGCTGCCTGAAATTTGA
The DNA here is from genome assembly GCA_045121095.1 of Lachnospiraceae bacterium. Taxonomy (GTDB): domain Bacteria; phylum Bacillota; class Clostridia; order Lachnospirales; family Lachnospiraceae; genus TWA4. The sequence continues at coordinate 11,669 of JBGVFN010000234.1, forward strand.
CAACTATCCGGAGGTGAAATAATCATGAAAAATGACAATCGTGAAGTGATATTTGAAATTAAGAATCTCCAGACATGGTTTCCTATTAAAAAGGGCTTTATGAAAAAGACAGTTGGTCATGTAAAGGCAGTAGATGATGTATCTTTAAAGGTATACAAAGGTGAAACCCTGGGTATCGTAGGGGAATCCGGCTGCGGAAAATCCACATTTGGCAAGAGCATCATGTGTCTGGAACGTCCCACCGGCGGTCAGGTACTGTTTAACTATGGCGGAGAATTTAAGGATATTACCAAATTTAATAAGGAAGAAATGTTTGAGTTCCGCAAGAAAGTACAGATGGTATTCCAGGATCCCTATTCTGCACTGAATCCCAAGAAGAAAATTTACACTTCCTTTGAAGAACCGTTAAAGGTGCATGGTATTTCCAGTCAGGAAGAACGGGAAAAGATGATGAGCGACGTGCTGAAAATGGTAAATATCCAGCCTGATTATCTGATGCGTTATCCTCATGAATTTTCCGGCGGTCAGCGTCAGAGACTTTGTATCGCCCGCGCACTGGAAGTACATCCGGAGGTTCTGGTGTGTGACGAACCCGTTTCCGCGCTGGACGTATCCATTCAGGCGCAGGTTCTGAACCTGATGAAGGAAATTCAGAAGGATATGAATCTGACCTACCTTTTCATTGCTCATGATCTGTCTGTAGTACAGTATATGAGTGACCGTATCGTGGTTATGTATCTGGGTAAAGTGGTAGAAATTGCTGATTCCAAGGCATTGTACGATGAACCGCTGCATCCGTATACACAGGCACTGCTTTCTGCAATTCCGGTTCCGGATATTCATAAGACCAAGAAACGCCAGATTTTGGAAGGTGAAGTACCAAGCCCCATTAACAAACCTTCCGGCTGTGCGTTCCACAATAGATGTCCGAAATGTATGGATATCTGTAAAACAGAGGATCCGGCACTGTACAACTATGACGGAAAAGACCACTGCGTAGCCTGTCATCTGTACCGCAATAACGCAAATCATTAATCAACATTCAGAAGACATGGAGCTCTGCTGAATGGATGCAAAAAACTGCGGACAGAGAAGCTGGTGAAAAAGAGAACACTGGGGTGAGAAAGGAAATGATGCCGATATGATTTATGGAAAACAGAAAGATGCAAAACAATACTGCGGAATTGATAAAAATCTGGATCTGGCACTGGAATTTATTTCCAGAAAGGATTTTTCCAGTGTGGTTCCGGGGAAAAATGTGATTTCGGGGGAAGACGTATATATTAACTGTTTTTCCTATGAAACCATGGAATCTGAGAAGGGATTTTTTGAAGCTCACACAGATTATCTTGATATTCATGTGGTTCTGGAAGGAACAGAACAGATTGAAATTGCGCACAGAAGCAAGCTGGAAGAATTTGAAAGCGATCCGGCAGCAGATTATACCGGATACAGAGGTGCAGCAGAGGCTGTATGCTGTATGGAAAAAGGTGATTTTCTGATTGCTTTTCCTGAAGATGCCCATAAGGTAAAAGTAAAAAATCAGGAAGTCTGCCAGGTAAAAAAAGCAGTCTTTAAAGTGCGCATTACGGCAGAAAAATAATTTTACAACAGCAAAAAAGGTAAGTTTGACGGGTATGGAATCATTAAAAATGCCGCGGGGCAAAACAGAAAGAGATCGTTTGCTTCGCGGCAGGGAAATAGCATTGGATGCAGAATCCTTACAGATGTCTGCTGGAAAGGGCATCGGTGGTAGCTTCCCGGTTTTCGATACATTGCGTCAGATTACGCCGGCAGAATTCACCAACAAGGATGTCGATAACAAATAAAAGCGCCACCTTGGTGGAAATGCTGGCAGACTGAAAAGGACCTTCGGTGGCACCGCATAAGAGTACCGCATCAGCCATTTTAGCGGCCGGGGAATCTTTTTCATGGGTGATAAGGATCACACGGGCACCTCTTTCACGGGCGGGTCGGAGTGTATCGATCATGTCCCGGGTGGAGCCGGAATAAGAAAGGAACAGGATGACATCCTGGTCATTCATTAAGCTGGCTGTCATGGACTGAAGGTGATTATCCCAAACGGCATGGAATTTGTCGGAAATGGTCAGGAAACGATTCCAGGCTTCCATAGCCATGATCATGCTGCCGCCCTGGCCAAAGCAGTAAACACGATTGGCTTCACAGAGCATACTGACGGCCTGATTGAATGCGTCCGGTTCAATCCGTTCCCTCGTTTGTTTTAAGGCATCCATATTTGCCATGCAGAGTCTGTCACATAAGTGATCGAAAGGCTCGTCGGGGGTGGCTTCCCCATACGTCGTATAGTATTGTGTAGAGTCGGATGTGGCACAGGCTTTGGCCAGTGCGATCTTTAATTCATTGTATCCTTCAAATCCCATGGTTTTGCAGAAACGGAAAATGGTAGCTTCTGCTACGTTGCATTCTTTTGCAAGACTGGAGATGGAAAGATATTGTGCTTTGGCAGCGTTTTCCAAAAGATAGTCGCAGATTTTGCGGGAAGATCTTGTGAGTTCGGGGTAACTTTGTTTGAGTTGTTCGAAAAAATCAAATTTTTTGTTAAATTTATTCATTTTTATATCCTGATGTTTCTATATAATAGAGTGCAATTTCGCATTGCTATATTATAACATCAGAGGCATTTACCCGCAATAAAAAGTGCAAATAAAATGGACGAATTGATACATATACATAAAATCTTACTGGTTTAAAAGGAGACATTATGAGAGACATTCAGAAATATCAGGGAATTATTCCTGCTTTTTATGCCTGCTATGATGCAGAAGGAAAGGTTGATACAGGACGTGTAAAGGAACTGGCTGAGTACATGATCCGTAAAGGCGTAAAAGGAATCTACGTAAATGGTTCCTCTGGTGAATGTATCTACCTGTCAAAAGAAGAACGAAAAGCGATTCTGGAAGCAGTAATGGAAGTCGTAAAAGGAAAACTGACAGTCATCTGTCATGTTGCATGCAATAATACCGCAGATTCCATGGAACTGGCTGCTCATGCAGAAGCATGCGGTGTAGATGCAATTGCTGCAATTCCCCCCATTTATTTCCATTTACCGGAATATGCAGTAGCTCAGTACTGGAATGATATTTCCAGTGCGGCTCCCAATACCGAATTTGTGATCTACAACATTCCTCAGCTGGCAGGTGTTGCACTGACACCGGCTCTTCTGAAAGAAATGCTGAAAAATCCCAATGTGGTAGCAGTAAAGAACAGCTCCATGCCTGTACAGGACATTGAAATGTTCCTGACTGCAGGTCGTAAGGAGAAAGGTGAAGAAGGATTTGCAGTATTTAACGGTCCTGATGAACAGTTTATCTCCGGACGTGTTATGGGTGCTGTTGGCGGTATCGGCGGTACCTACGCTTCCATGCCGGAACTGTTCTTAAAAGCAGATGAACTGATCCGTGAAGGAAAAATGCAGGAAGCTGCAAAGATCCAGTATGCAATTAATGAAATTATTTATGCGTTGTGCGGATGCAAAGGTAATATGTATGCTGCCATTAAGGAAGTACTTCGCCGCAGAGAAGGACTGGATATTGGTGGTGTACGCAGACCGCTGTTTGATCTTGTTCCGGAAGATGAAGCACAGATTGAAAAATGTTGTGCTTTAATTGATGCAGCAATTAAAACATGGTGCTAATATAGTAGTGTGATAAGCTGAAACGACAGCAGTTCTGCGGAATTTCGGAACTGCTGTCAAAATGGAGGTAAAACAATGAAGATTATTCGTGCAAAAGATTATAATGATATGTCCAGAAAAGCAGCTAATATTATCAGTGCGCAGGTAATCATGAAACCGGATTGCGTACTGGGACTGGCTACAGGCGGAAGCCCGGAAGGTATTTATAAACAGCTGATCGAATGGTATAACAAGGGTGATATTGATTTTTCAGAAGTTACTACAATTAATCTGGATGAATACAGAGGACTGTCCCGCGAAAGCGAACAGAGCTACTGGTATTTCATGCATGATCGTTTCTTCAATCATGTAAATGTAAGACCTCAGAAGATCAATGTACCCGACGGTACCAATCTGAATGCAGAAAAAGAATGTGCAAGATATGATCAGGTGATCCTGTCCAATGGCGGCATCGATCTGCAGCTGCTGGGAATTGGTGTAGACGGACATATTGGTTTTAATGAGCCTGGTGCAGCATTTGAACTGGGTACTCATTGTGTTGATCTGGATGAAAGTACCATTGAAGCTAATAAACGTTATTTTGAAAAGAAGGAAGATGTGCCCCGTCAGGCATACACCATGGGAATTAAGACCATCATGCAGGCGAAAAAAGTGTTAATGGTAGTCAGCGGAAAGAATAAGGCAGATATTGTAAAAGCTGCATTTTTCGGACCCGTTACGCCTCAGGTTCCTGCATCTATTTTACAGATGCATCCTGATTTTACACTGGTTGGTGATGAAGACGCACTTTCAAAAATCTGATTTGCAGGAGGGATAGACAGATGAAAAAAGAAGCAGTTTTTGAACAGATTAAACATGGACTGATTGTTTCCTGTCAGGCACTGGAACATGAACCTTTATATCGTCCCGAGGGCGGTGTAATGCCTCTGATGGCAAAAGCAGCAGCCATGTCAGGTGCAGTGGGCATTCGTGCCAATACGGTTCGTGATATTACACAGATTAAAGAGGTTGTAGATCTGCCTGTAATCGGAATTATTAAAAAAGATTATCCTGGAGTTCGTCCTTATATTACCGTTACCATGGCTGAAGTGGATGCACTGGTAGAATGCGGTGTGGATATTCTGGCATTTGACGGTACCAATACGGTACGTCCCGATGGCAAATATCCGGCAGAATTTATCCGTGAGATCAAAGCAAAATATCCGGATCAGCTGCTGATGGCGGATATTGCCACAGTAGAAGAAGCAGTAGCATGCTGCGAAGCTGGCTGTGATTTTGTAGGAACCACTCTTTGTGGTTATACGCCTGAAACCAAGGGCCTGGATGAACTGAATCTGGACTTGATCCGCAAATTATCTGAAACCGTATCCTGCAAAGTTATTGCAGAAGGACATGTACATTATCCGGAACAGGCAAAACAGTGTCTGGAAGCAGGAGCATTTGCAGTAGTAGTAGGCGGTGCCATCACACGTCCTGCTGAAATTACCGCTCGTTTTACTGCAGCTATGAAGGATTTTGAATAATTGTTTGGCGCGTGCAGAAGTTCCATGGAAAAGGCGGTTTTAATGGATTTTTGCATGGAACGGTGAAGCGCAGTTGCTATTATTTTTAAAACAAAGGAATTCAGAGTATGAAAAAAGTATATCTGGGTATTGATATTGGCGGAACTGCGGTGAAAATGGGAATTGTTCAGGAGGATGGAGCGATTCTTTTTCGAACAGAGCAGTCTGTGAATTTCGATGGATATCAGACCCCTGTTCTCCACACCGTATTGCAGACGGCAGAAGCATTTTTAAAGGAACATCCGCAAGAAGCCGGCAGACTTCAGGGAATCGGTGTCAGCGCTACCGGCCAGGTGGACTCCACACGGGGAATCATTGCAGGAACCGGTGGAAATATGCCCGGCTGGGAAGGAACTGCCATTGGTCCTGAACTGGAGAAAAAATTTGGACTCCCGGTGACCGTTGCCAACGATGCCAACTGCATGTGTCTGGGAGAACGGTGGATCGGTGCAGCACAAAACTGCAGTGATTTTATTGGAATTACCATTGGAACCGGAATCGGCGGCGGCATTTTTACGGGCGGAAGACTTCTGGAAGGAAGCCGCGGACTGGGCGGTGAACTGGGGCATCTGCAGATTCATGCCGGTGACGGTATTCCCTGCGGCTGTCACAACCGGGGCTGTTATGAACGTCATGCAGCCACTACTGCGCTGGTAAGAGAAGCAAAAAAACTCGATCCGGAGCTGGTAGATGGAAGACACATTTTTGCCCGGGCAGAAGCAGGTGACAAAGCAGTTTTGGAACTTCTGGACAAATGGATGGATGAAATTGCATTTGGTCTGATCGGATTGGTACATATTTTTAATCCTTCCTTGATTCTGATCGGCGGAGGCGTCAGCAGCCAGCAGAAGCTTTTAATTGAACCTCTGACTGAAAAAGTCAGAAAAGGCATTATGCCGGCTTTTGCAGAAGGACTGGAGATCAGGCAGGCAGCATTGAAAAATGATGCAGGTCTGGCAGGGACAGTTTATTACTTTAAACTGAGAAAAAATATCTGATCTATACTTTGGCGTTTACCAGCCCCGCCAGAGTAAGTAGATATAAATAAACCAGCTAAAAGCGGAGAGTCGGTGGAAAACACCGGCTCTTTGCGGTTTTTGAGTAAGTAGATCCGGCAATAAGATCTGGTTGACGGATCGGGAAATAAAAAGCTATAGTAGAATAGAAAGGAAGTGCGCGGAATGATTATTTTAAATGCGAAAGTGTTTGATCCTCAGGATGGATTTGTGGAAAAAGACATTTATCTGGACGGAGAGCGGATTACCCAGGACCGTGAAGCGGGAGAAAAAGATGGTGTGGTTTTTGATGCCAGAGAACTGATGGCAATTCCGGAGCTGGTGGATATTCATTTTCATGGATGTGACGGGGTGGATTTCTGTGATGGAACGGAAGAAACCATTTCACAGATTGCAGCGTATGAGCTGAGAAGTGGAATTGGAGCCATCTGCCCGGCTACCATGACCTATGATGAGGAACGCATTGGAAAAATTGCAGATGCAGCAGCAGCTCATCAAAATGGAAGAGGCGCTGATCTGGTAGGAATCAATATGGAAGGTCCTTTTATCAGCCTGAAAAAGAAAGGCGCTCAGAATGGAAAGTACATCCACAAACCGGACAGTGAGATGTTTAAACGGCTTCAGAAACGTTCCGGCAAAATGTTTAAGCTTTGTTCTCTGGCTCCGGAGGAAGATGGAGCCATGGAATTTATTCAGGATGTGAAGCAGGATACCATCGTGTCTGTGGCACACACCTGTACGGATTATGATACTGCTGTTCAGGCATTTAAAACAGGTGCATCCCACGTGACCCATCTTTATAACGCCATGCCCGGACTGACGCACAGAGAACCGGGACCTATTGCTGCTGCGTGGGAAAATGGTGCTACAGTGGAACTGATTGCTGACGGAATTCATATTCATCCTGCCATGGTGCGGCTGACATTTTCACTGTTTGGAGACGACAAAGTAGTATTGATCAGTGACAGCATGAGAGCAACTGGTCTGCCAGATGGAGATTATGAACTGGGCGGACAGGCAGTTACCGTAATCGGTCCCAGAGCCGTATTAACACAAGAGCCGGAAACCATTGCAGGAAGTGCCACCAATCTGATGGACTGCATGAGAAATGCCGTATTTTCCATGGGAATCCCCCTGGACAGTGCGGTAAAAGCAGCAACCTATAACCCTGCAAAAGTAATCGGTGTACAGGATGAATATGGAAGTCTGAAAGCAGGCTGTTATGGAAATATTCTCCTGGTAAATGAGCAGCTGGAAATCGTGACACAGATACATCGGGGAAGCATTATTAATAGAAAATAAGCAGGCGCTGCGTCTGAACATTAAAGTAAAAAAACGGTTCGTGAAGTCGTTGAGGAACTTCACGAACCGTTTTTATAGTATTACCTGAAAACGTAAATGTAGGTCGGTAATGGAGCCTTCATTACCGTTTTTACAGAATCATTTTTGCACAGCCATACATACCTGCGTCGTTGCCCAGCTCTGCTACTTTGATCTGGGTTCCGGTAGAAACATGGAATGCATAGTTTTTGTAATGTTTCAGAATGGTATCGGTAACGATGGAACCTGCACGGCTCATACCTCCGCCGATTACGAAAACTTCAGGGTCGATGGTACAGGAAACAAAGCTCATGGCCTGTCCAAGATAATCACAGCAGCGATCCAGGATATCCATTGCCATTTCTTCGCCGTCACGGGCCAGATCACAGATATCTTTGGAAGAGAATTTTTCCATTTCGCGAAGCTTGGAAGGTTTGTCGCATTCAGAAAGCATTACTTTGCCAAGGCGAACAATACCGTTGGCAGAAGCGTACTGTTCCAGACAGCCGTATTTACCGCAGTTGCACTGTACAGTTTCTTTCGGGTTAACAGTCATATGACCTACTTCACCAGCACCGCCGTTGGCACCAGCGATGATCTTTCCGCCGATTACAACGCCGCCGCCAACACCGGTTCCCAGTGTGAACATGACTGCACTCTGGTAACCTTTGCCGCCGCCCTGCCACAGTTCTCCAAGAGCAGCTACATTGGCATCATTGCCGGCAGCTACGTTGGGAATTTCAGGAAGCAGTTCATTCATACGTGTTTTTACATTAAATACGCCCCAGCCCAGATTGATGCAGCGGAAAACAGTATTGTCAGAACCCACAGGACCGGGAACACCAACGCCAATACCTTCTACCTGGTCAGGTGTAATATCTTTTTCAGCTAATTTAGCTTTGATGGATGCGGCAATGTCAGGTAAAACATTTTCCCCGCCATTTTCTGTTCGGGTAGGGATTTCCCACTTCTCCTGAAGAACGCCGTCTGTGGAGAAAAGACCGATTTTGACGGTAGTACCGCCGATGTCCACACCAAAAGCATAAGGTTTCATAGTAGTTACCTCCATATGTTATATGTATTTATTATTTTTGTACAAGGATGTACAAAAGGATATTCGATTTAATAGACCGTGCTGCTTTTATGCAGTGTTTCAGCTGCACGGATATTATAATATTTTCTTACAGCTGTCCCGTTCAATCAGAAAATGCGGAACGATGATTTTGGTTGCCAGCAGGTTCGGATTTTCAATATGGTTGATCATCTGAGACGCTGCTTCAATACCCAGCTGGAATGAATTTACATCGATGGATGTCAGCTGGGGAGAGGTCAGCCGTGCAAACAATGAGTTATTAAAAGAAATAATGGATAAATCTTCTGGAATAGATAAACCACACTGAATGCAGACACGTTCCAGGGCAACGGCAAGAATATCATCACTTACCACAATGGCGGTGGGGCGGTCTTCCAGCTGAAGCAGTGCGTGGAGTTTATCACAGCAATCCATTGGAATCTGCTCCACTTCAATGCAATAACGGGGATCCACAGGCAGTTCATGGCGTAACAGTGTCAGCTGATATCCGGATTTACGGTCTGCGGAAAATTGCATGATACTTTCACTGCCAAGGTAGGCAATCCGGCGGTGTCCCATCTGATACAGATATTCGGTAGCCTCCTGACCGGCCAGAAGATTGTCGTTGTCAATATAAATAGTCTGGTTGGCAAATTGATAAGCCTTTCCAATCAGTACGTAAAGAAGCCCTTCATCGTAAAGATAATCCACAATACAATCATCCTTTTTGGAATAAAGAACGATAAAACCATCCACCTGTCCGCTTCGGATCATGGAACGGATTGCCTGCAGCACTTCTTCATCGTCCTGGCCGGTAATAATGGTATTCACATACTGGTGGGTATTACAGAATTGACTGATTCCGCGGATTGCTTCCAGATAAAAGGAATTCTCATACGCTTCCCGCACAGAAGGCGGAAGAATAATACCGATTGTTTTGGAGTTCTGACAAGCCAGATTACTGGCCTGAAAATTGGGTTCATATCCAAGCTGCGCAATGGCACGGCGTACTTTTTCCTTGGTTTCTTTGCTGATAGAAGGGTTATCCTTACAGGTGCGTGAAACTGTAGAAGGGGAAACGCCTGCCAGAGCCGCTACATCTTTAATTGTAACTGCCATAAGCGGTACTCTTTTCTAAGATCATTTCTAAGGGTATTTATGTCTTTCACGATATTTCGGAATGCAGTTCTGAAATATCAGGAAAGGGTTGTATATATTGGTTTATATATTAAAGAAAAGAAATTTTTCTTTAAAAACAGTTTAAAAGAAATTAAAGAAAATGTCAACTATTACAACGGTAGAATTGCGTGCAAAGAAAGTGCAAAAAAAGGAACATGACAAAAATGAATTGCACGAATGTTGCGCAAACTGCTGCAAGGGGTACAGATAAAGAAGTTAACTGGGGAGTGTATCAATAAAAAACTGGCGAAATGAAGTAAAAATAGCTGAAAAAGTTCGGCTGGAACTGTGTAAAACGTAGAAAACTGTAAAAAATGGAAAAAACTATTTGCAATTTTTGTGCAATCGATTTATATTAATTGCGTAAAGTTTCTGCAATTCAATGCAAACAAACAAGGAAAATTTTAAAATTACGTTATTTTTTTACGCAAATTTCTAAAGTAATCAATTGAATGCAGAAAACAGGAGAATAACACGAATTTTATAAGGAGGATCATTGTTATGAAAGGCACAGGAAAACAGGATGCTGTTCTTTTTGTGATGGCTCCCCTGACAGGGCAAACGGTTGCACTGGATCAGGTTCCCGACCCGGTTTTCGCTGAAAAGGTTCTGGGTGACGGCGTTGCAATTATTCCGGAGGATGGTAAGATTTTAAGTCCGGTAACTGGTGAAGTAACTTCTGTTGCAGCAACACAGCATGCATATGGTTTCCAGTCAGAAGATGGACTGGAAGTACTGGTTCATGTAGGTCTGGAAACAGTAGGACTTCAGGGTGAAGGCTTTACTGTCCATGTAAAAGAAGGCGATAAGGTAAAAGCTGGTGACCTGATTGCAGAAGTAGATCTGGAACTTTTGAAGAGTAAAAATATTAAATCCATCACTCCTGTACTGATCTGTGATGGTATTGATGATAAAGAGATGGAACCTGCAGCTGCAGGAATGGCTGTAAAAGCTGGCGAAAGTGCTGTACTTTTTGTAAAAGCAGCAGCTGACAGCAAAGAAGCAGTTACAGAAGCTGCACCCGCAAAAGCAGATACTGCTGTTGCTTCAGAAGCAAAGGAAGAAAAGAAGAAATTTGCGATTAACTTTGACTTCCTGCAGAAACTTGGTAAAGTACTGATGACCGTTATCGCAGTTATGCCTGCCGCAGGTCTGATGCTGAGTATTGGTAAACTGGTTCAGATGGCCGGTGCAGATATTTCTATCCTAATGACCATCGGCAGCACTATGGAAAACATCGGCTGGGCGATCATTAACAATCTGCATATTCTGTTTGCAGTAGCAATTGGTGGTTCCTGGGCAAAAGAACGTGCAGGCGGTGCATTTGCAGCAGTTATTGCATTCGTTCTGATCAACTGTATCACAGGTGCTATTTTTGGTGTAACCAGTGATATGCTTGCTGATTCCGAAGCAGTAGTATACTCCTTCTTCGGTCAGGAAATGCTGGTAGAAAATTACTTTACTTCCGTACTCGGTGCTCCTGCTCTGAATATGGGTGTATTCGTTGGTATTATTGCCGGTTTCGTCGGTGGTGTAGCATATAATAAGTACTATAACTTCCGTAAACTGCCGGATGCACTGGCATTCTTCAACGGCAAACGTTTCGTTCCCCTGGTAGTAATCGCTTACTCTACTGTAATCTCTCTGATTATGGCAGCTGTATGGCCGGTAGTTCAGTCCGGTATTAATGCATTTGGTGTATGGATTGCAAACTCTTCTTCCACATCACCTGTATTTGCTCCGTTTATTTATGGTACACTGGAACGTCTGCTGCTGCCTTTTGGTCTGCATCATATGCTGACAATTCCTATGAACTATACTTCTTTCGGTGGTACATATACAATTCAGACCGGTATCAATGCAGGCTCTCAGGTATTCGGACAGGATCCTCTGTGGCTGGCATGGGTAACTGACCTGATCAACTTTAAGGATGCTGGTGATCTGGCTTCTTATGAAAATCTGCTGGCAACTGTAACTCCTGCTCGTTTCAAAGTAGGACAGATGATCGGTGCAACCGGCCTTCTGCTGGGTGTTGCACTGGCTATGTATCGTCGCGTAGATGCAGATAAACGTAAAAACTATCGTTCCATGTTTATTTCTACTGCACTGGCTGTATTTTTAACTGGTGTTACCGAACCTCTGGAATTCATGTTCATGTTCTGTGCACTGCCTCTGTACGTTGTTTATGCAGTACTTCAGGGATGTGCATTTGCAATGGCTGGTATCATCGACCTGCGTCTGCATTCCTTTGGTAACCTGGAATTCCTGACTCGTGTTCCCATGTCCTTAAAAGCAGGTCTGGGCAGTGATATTATTCACTTTATTATCTGTGTAGTAATCTTCTTTGCAATTGGTTATGTGGTTGCATACTTTATGATTGGTAAATTCCAGTTTGCAACTCCCGGCCGTCTTGGCAACTACACCGATGAAAATGATGAAGAAAATGCTTCAGCAGCTTCTTCTGGCTCCGGTGCAAAATCTGGTGGAAACAGCCAGCCTGAGCGTATCATTGCTCTGCTGGGCGGAAGAGAAAATATT
>JBGVFN010000235.1:0-2916 GCA_045121095.1 Lachnospiraceae bacterium
AAAGTTACCAATACTATTACTGTAAAAATGAAGTTTAGCCCGTAAGGGCATTGACACAGTCCAGTTTTTTCAATGTATCTTCAGGGAGTTGCAAGCGTAAAAATGAAGTTTAGCCCGTAAGGGCATTGACACAAGTTTCCCATGTCTCCGAAAACTTGAAACCAAGTGTAAAAATGAAGTTTAGCCCGTAAGGGCATTGACACACCACACTCTTAAAAATCCGTTTTTTTTCCATAATAAAGTAAAAATGAAGTTTAGCCCGTAAGGGCATTGACACAGCGACTGTACAGATATTAATATATTAACTTAATATTGTAAAAATGAAGTTTAGCCCGTAAGGGCATTGACACATCAGATTTTTTTCTCAATCTATTTGTGATTTTCCAGTAAAAATGAAGTTTAGCCCGTAAGGGCATTGACACAATTACTGTAATGTGTAAGCTTTGATATCCATTTTCGTAAAAATGAAGTTTAGCCCGTAAGGGCATTAACAAAATGAAATGTAAAAAGACCATTAAGAAAGTCAGGAAGTCGATTGATTGCTTCCGGAGACTTTTTAATGGTCTTTTTTATTTGGGAACGGATATTAGAGAAAATAGAATTTAAACCGAAATAATATTTAAAATTCCATTTTATGCATTCTATCCCACATTTATGCATTTTTATGAATAACACCCATTTTATGACCTGTTTTTACAAGTTACCGATATTGTAATTTCAATATAGCAGAGGTATATTGAGGGATACATGGCTGTATACTCAGGAGTATTTTATAAAGGCAAATTTTGTAAACATAATAAACATAAATTTGTGAATAGGATTCAGCAGAGTATCCCCCATGTCCTTACGGTATTTTCAGTAAGACAGAAGTAAGACAGAGGAGTGAGATTATGAATGGCTTAGTAATTATATTAATCGGAATGCTTGTGTTAGGCGCTGGTTATGTGCTTTATGGCCGCTGGCTTGCGAATAAATGGGGACTTGATCCCAAGGCAGAGACTCCGGCGGTGAAATATGAAGATGGTGAGGATTTTGTACCGGCTTCCAGGTTTACGGTATTTTCCCATCAGTTTTCTTCGATTGCGGGTGCAGGCCCTGTAACGGGTCCTATTTTGGCATCTGTATTTGGCTGGGTGCCGGTTTTCTTATGGCTGATTATTGGCGGTCTGTTTTTCGGAGCTGTCCAGGACTTTGGTGCGCTGTATGCATCTGTTAAAAATGAAGGAAAGTCCATGGGTATGATTATTGAGAAATATATCGGTAAAATGGGCAGAAAGTTGTTTATGTTATTCTGCTGGCTGTTTACGTTGCTGGTAATTGCAGCGTTTACAGATATGGTAGCGGGTACGTTCAATGCATTTGTTACAGATGCAGCGGGTAATGTTTCTGCAGATCTGGTATTTGCCAATGGTGCAGCAGCGTCTGTTTCCATGTTATTTATCCTGGTGGCAGTTGTTCTGGGTGTGATTTTGAAAAAATGCCCGAATATGAATGAGATTGCAAAGGGTGTTCTGGCGATTGCACTGATCGTTGCCATGTTCGCTGTGGGTATGCATTTTCCGATTTATGCGGATAAAACGACATGGATTTATATCATTATGGCGTATATTTTCCTTGCAGCGGTGCTTCCCATGTGGTTACTGATGCAGCCGAGAGATTATATGACTACATATATGCTTCTTGGTATGATCATCGGAGCAGTTGTGGGTATTCTGGTGGCACATCCTGTTATGAAGTTAAATGCATTTAATGGTTTTGTATTGGCTGCAGCAGATGGCAGCAAGTCGTATCTGTTCCCCACCTTATTCGTAACCATTGCCTGCGGTGCGGTTTCCGGTTTCCACAGTCTGGTGTCTTCCGGAACTTCTTCCAAGACGATCCGCAACGAAAAGGATATGCCCATGGTTGGATATGGTGCCATGGTAGTGGAATCTCTGCTGGGTATTATTGCACTTGTTGTAGTTGGCGCAGTAGCTGTCAACGGAACAAAACCCGAAGGAACACCATTTTCCATTTTCTCATCGGGCGTTGCAGGATTTTTGGAAATGCTGGGAGTACCGGTGGATATCGCGACTGTATTTATGACCATGTGCGTATCTGCCCTTGCGCTGACTTCTCTGGATTCCGTAGCAAGAATCGGAAGAATGTCATTCCAGGAATTATTTTATGAAGATACCACAGACCCCGCAAAAATGAGCGGCATCAGAAAAGTACTGACCAATAAGTATTTTGCAACTGTAATTACACTATTCTTTGGCTGGCTGTTATGCCTGGGCGGTTACAACAACGTATGGCCTTTATTCGGTTCCGCAAACCAGCTTCTGGCAGCACTGGTACTGATTACACTGTCCGTATTCTTAAAAACAACCGGACGCACCGGCTGGACATTGTACATCCCCATGTTTACAATGCTGGCAGTTACATTTACCGCTCTGGTACAGAAAATCATTGCACTGGTAGGTAATGTAGCAGCTGGAAATGCCACTTTCCTGGTGGATGGTTTACAGCTGATTATCGCAGTTCTTCTGATGGTACTTGGCGTTCTGGTAGCAGCAAGCTGTTTCCAGAAACTGTTTAAAAAAGAAAAATAAAAATAGATCAATGAACTAGAAATCCCCCCAGAAGAGTACATGATATAGAATGTTCTCGGCTGGGGGATTTTTTTAAAGCTAAAATTTTCGATGTTATCAAATGTCTATTATTGGAAACAAATAACACATTTAAAACAAAGTATTATTGAATTTTTATCAGTATTATCTTGTTTTTTTATTTATTACTATAATGGTACCGTAATTTAAGACACTTTTCGAGACATTTTATAATGAATCTGATATACTACTGATATCTATAGAAAGAAGGTTATAATTATGTCACGAACAAGAAGAAATTTTTCTGCCAAGTTCAAATCCGATCTTG
>JBGVFN010000236.1:0-3878 GCA_045121095.1 Lachnospiraceae bacterium
AATCCGGAGGCACTTAAACTGGTGCTGCTTCCATTATATCCTGTAACAACCACATAATGCTGTGCATTGCTGCTGGAGAATTTGGCACCAATTACAACAGGATTTCCCGCTGCCAGCTGCTGGTAGATTACCGCCAGATAGTTGGAACCCGTATACTGTGTAGTACCGGAGGGCCAGTAAACGCTGCCTCCTGAGGTATAACTAAGCTTTCTGACCATCATAGCAGGGGTGCATGTGGTTCCTGTACGATATTCCTGCACCATGGCAAGACAGGTGGTTGCACAGCCTGCACTTTTTAATGTTTCACTGCCGATACGCACAGAAGCCCATCTGCTGTCATACTGTTTATATAATGGAACATTTAAGCTGATCTTTTCATATCCATTAACGGAAATGGCACCGAATGCCACATACGCTTTGTTGACATAACCTGTTTTTCCAGAATAACGAATCTGATACCAGTTATCAGTCTCTCCTGTAATGGAAATGGCAGCGCCGCGTTTTAATCTTCCGATTACAGAAGCAGAAGAAGATGCTTTGCTTCGCACCAGCAAAGAAGTGGTTACATCTGCATAACCAGTTTTGGATACCGCCGTAACAGAACCCGTACTGCCGGATGAAGAACTTCCTGATGAGGAGCTTCCAGATGTGGTATTACTGGATGTGGTACCGCTTCCCAGAACGACATAGTTCTTGCTGACATAAGCTGTGGTAGACTGATAACGGATCTGATAATATCCATTGGATTCACCTGTGATGGAAACCTGCTTTCCGTTGGTCAGATAGCCGATTACTTTACCGGAAGTGGATGCTGTTTTCCTCACCAGCAGTGTGGTATTTACACGAACGATTCCCTTTCCGCTGCTGACGGACGATGTGCCGGAAGAAGAACCAGATACTGTATCATTCTTACTAAAAGTTATGTAGTCTTTGCTGACAAATCCACTGCCTGAACCATATTCAATACGGAACCAGTCTGCTGCCTCACCATTGATCTCTACTGTTTTCCCATTGGTCAGTGAGCCAATAACCGAAGCGTTCATGGATGCAGCTTTTCGTACATTTAATGTACCATCTACTTTTACATAAGCAGTTGATTGAAAATCTACCACCGTTTGATTATCTTTTGATTTGGCACTTACAAAGGATTTGCTCACATAAGCAGTACCAGACTTGTATTCAATACGGTACCAGTCATCCGTTTCACCTGTAATGGTAACTTCTGCACCATATTTTAATGATCCTAGGATTTCTGCTGATTTGGACGGTGCCTCACGAACTAAAAGAGAAGTCTGAATATTCACGACTTCACCTTCCGCAGACATTTCCTTCACAGAATCCGCTCTGACACCTGCTGGGAAACACGCAGCCAAAAGCATGACTACCAGTATGATACTGACAATTTTGTACTTTTTCATGTTTTTCTTATTTTCCTTCCTGAAATTTCATCCTGTTTCTTGCACATATAAGATGATTATACTATTTTCGCCCAAACCTTTCAAGAGATACAAAACAACCTTCTGGAAAAATATATGGAATTTTTGCATATTATGTGGCCGCTGCCCTGAAACTGGCGAAAAAATCAGGAAAGGGCAGGACTGTGGTTACAATCCTGCCCGATACTGCGAAACGCTATTTCTCTACACCCTTATTTAAGGAATAATCCCTTATTTTTTAGACTGCTGCTGTGCCTTTTCCATTTCGATTCCAAAGGTTTCAGCAGCTTTTTCATATTCATCCTGATCTTCGATATTTTCCAGCTCTGTGCGGTTATTTACCATACGGAACAGATAGATATCGCCTTCCGGATTGTTCTTTAAAGGCATAACTGCAACATAATCCTTTGCTCCCATCACATATTTCAGTACGATCAGACAGCTGATTTCTTCCCCTTCATCGGTGGTGATTTTAATGACTCTTTCATCCAGATTGATACGGGAACTGCAGTCAGCGCCGCAGGTACTGCAGTCTGTAGGGTCGCATTTGTCAATTTTTGACATTTCATTTGCCATTTCGTTTCCCATAGCCATAATGGTTTCCTCCTCTTTTTGTAACGATTCAGCAAAGCTGAACGGTTACTTATTTTTCCAGGCGGCTGCAGATGCATCGGATGCGCTCTGTATCCACCTTATCTTTTGGTGCTTTTAATGTTACAACCAGATGATTCATCCGGAAAATTTCTTTTGCCATCTCCATGATCCGCTCCACATTGACCGCTTCATAAGCAGTCCTCCGGTCTTCCATGGTCGGATAGTTTTCGGAAAGAATGTGACATTCATAAGCCCGATTCCAGTTAAAATCCTCCGCATCGTCCAGCATCAGCTCTGCATTGTCCACATAGGGTGGTTTCACATAATCCAGTTCATCGGTCAGATGTTCTTTCATGGTACAGCATACATCAATAACCTTCTCAATGGAAGTGTACAGATCAGCCGGACGTACTTCATAATAAACGCTGATATTGCCCAGGTTGTTATATCGCTCATATTGGGAGCCAAAACTGTAAACATAACCTGTTTTTTCCGACAGCTCCTGATGGATCTTACAACTTTCTCCCTCAAACATAATATCAAATAACAGCGAATTTTCCGCTTCTGTGTAACGGCTGGTATCCACATCAAAGGAAAAACGCACATAATAATAGGTACTGTTTTTCACGGACACCTGACAGTTCCGCTGGAAAAATGCACCAGGCATCGGCGCCAGATTTTCCCGCAAAGGTACGGTCTGTTTCAGTGGATACGCTTCAATCTGTCCAAGGAGATGCTGAATCTGCTCCTGACTGTAGCTGCCTGTTACATAGAAAAACAGATTATTGACCGAAAGCAGCTCCTGTGAAGCCTGCCGCAAAGCCTGTATTCCAATCCGGTCCAGATTAGAAAATGTTCCGCCGATACTGTTTTTCAAACTGGTTCCTGCCCAGATGATCTGCTGGGTAAAATAATCCAGAGAATGCTGTTCGTCGGATTCCCGCAGTTCTGATTTGATCCGCCGTCTCTCGGTGGAAATTTCATCCGCTGATAAAGTCAGCGGTTCAAAAATGGATGTAATAATGTCTGCTGCTTCACAAAAATGCTCACGGGCACCGGTAATGACAAACTGCATAAATTCTTTATAGGTACACCCATTAAATTCCAGTCCCAGCCGGTCCAGAGTCCGATACAGTTCTCCACCATATTTCCGATTGATATTTTTAAATACCACATGTTCAAAAAAATGAGAAATACCATTTCTTTCATCGGTTTCAAACAAAGAACCTGCACGCAGATACAAACAAATACAAAAGCTGTGGAGATGGGGATTGGCATACTGATAAACCTGCACCTGATTTTGGGTGAGAATCAGCTGCTCCCCTGCCTGATTTTTCATTTCCATACAAATCCCATTACATCAGCAGGTATACAAAATAGCAGGCATAAATGGCCAGCATAATGATACCATGAGGACGTACCAGTTTACGGTTGCGGATCAGACACAGCCACAGAACCACTGCTGCCAGAGTTGCCGCCAGTGCATCTACCAGGAAGCTGGATGCAAAAGGCACCGGCACGATCAGCGCTGTAATACCAACAACAAACAGGATATTAAAAATATTGCTGCCTACGATATTACCAATGGCAATGTCTGCTTTGCCTTTGGTTGCTGCCACAACAGAAGTTACCAGCTCCGGCAGAGAAGTTCCCAGTGCCACAATGGTCAGACCGATAAAACGCTGGCTCATACCAAAAATCAGTGCCAGTTCTGATGCACTGTCTACAACCACATCACTGCCCACTACAACCATGGCAATACCGATTACGGTCAGAATTGCCAGTTTCCACAAAGGTTCCGGTGCTTCTTCCTCTTCTGCATGATCATCCTTATCTCTCATGGCCATA
>JBGVFN010000237.1:0-11351 GCA_045121095.1 Lachnospiraceae bacterium
TTGCTTCTCGTTGTTCTTTTCTTCCCATGGCAACTGCCGCCTTTGCGAATAATTTTTTCTTTCAAAGATACCATAATTTTGCAAAAACAGCAGTAACTTTATATACTTTTGTGCGAATAAGATTTTACTTTACAGAGCTGGGAAATTCCTGGTATATTCGTAACTATCCACCCAAGCAGACATTCCTATTTTCCTGCAGGAATCACCCAAAAAACTTCTTTATGAGCTCTTCAAATTCCTCATAGGTCTGTGTCATGTTTACCTGTGCACGAAATGCAGAGGAATCAGGAAATCCTGTGGTATACCAGGCAGCATGTTTACGCATTTCCCGCATGCCAATATATTCGCCCTTCAGTTCACACTGCAGCTGTGCATGACGCAGCAGCATACTGCAGACCTCTTCCAGAGTTCTTGGCGGAAGTTTTTCTTCTCCGGCCAGAATTCTCCGGATACCGTCAAAAATCCAGGGGTTTCCTTTGGCTCCTCGGCCGATCATAACCGCGTCACAGCCGGTTTCCTGCATCATACGCACCGCATCTTCCGGTGTAAAAATGTCTCCGTTGCCAAATACGGGAATTTGAACGGCATCTTTTACCTGCCGGATCACATCCCAGTCAGCTTTACCAGAGTAATACTGTTCTCTGGTGCGTCCGTGGACTGCTACTGCAGCCGCTCCAGCGTCCTCCATATATTTGGCAAATTCCGGTGCCAAGGTTTCATCACCGTAAAATCCTTTGCGGAATTTCACGGTAACAGGTTTATGCACCCGTTTGACCATTTCCCGGATAATATCTGCTGCCAGATGTGGATTTTTCATAAGGGCAGAACCCTCGCCGTTATTAACCACTTTGGGCACAGGACACCCCATATTCACATCCAGAAAGACATACGGTCCATCTTCCACCTGAGCGGCAATTTCTCCCATCAAAACAGGATCGGAGCCAAATAATTGAAGCGCTACGGCTCCTTCTTTCGGTGAAACCTCCATCAGAGGACCGGTGTTGCGGTTTTTATAATGAATCGCTTTGGCGCTGACCATTTCCGTATACATCAGACCACAGCCCTGCTCTTTGCAGAGAATGCGGTATGCCTGATCGGTAACACCGGCCATAGGCGCCAGTGCCACTGGATGTTCCAGCTCAAAGCTTCCGATTTTCACTGTCATTTTCTCCTCCAAAATGATGAGGAATCTCCCGAAAGAAATTCCTCATACGCGTATCAATATTCATATCGATTCTATACATCCTCATCTTCATTCAGAAACATCAGACGATAATAGACTTCCAGGCTTTCCAGCAATTCAATCTTTTCACTTTGAATCTGCTTGATTTTCAGTACACTGCCGATTTCATCAAACAGATAATCTCCCGGGTCGCTGGTGACTTTCAGTTCCAGGCTTCCCTCCTGATCAAATTCCATGGTAAAAATACCGCCTACATCTTCCACATACAGTACACAAATGGCCTTCAGCTCATCCTGTACCAGTTCAGGAAGATTATGAAATTTCTGATTCAGATAAAATTTCTGTGTATAGGAATTTGCACCACATAAAACAACATTTTCTTCCATATCGCTTTATTTCCTTTCCATATCAACACGTTCTAAACAGAAACGTCTGTCCCGAATTGTGACCTAGAGCGAACATTGATTGTGTAATTTTATAAGGTAGTGAAGGCTCTGTAATTCCGCCATTTACGTTTTTTATAAAAATTCAAGTAATACTTAAAAAGTTCGCTCTGATTTACACATATCCGTAAATCCCACGTACTGATACTTCTCCGGAACAGATTGCTTCTCTTGTCCCGTCTTCTTTCTGTACCAGCAGCGCACCGGTTTCATCAATTCCCTCTGAAATGCAGGTAAATGAACCTGCTCCGTCAGAAATGATGACCTGCCGGTTCCGGTTTACCAGCCGTGCATTATATGAATCTTTCATCCCTGCCAGATTTCCATGCACCAGGAAATCTGCATAATATTTTTCAAAGCTTCGGCATACGGCACCTGCCAGCTGCGCCCGGTTTGTGATTTTTCCGGTAACCAGAGCAAGTGAGGTGGCTTTTCCACAAAGTTCTTCGGGAAAATCCAGGTTATTCACATTAATTCCAATTCCAGGAACAATATAACGGATTTTACTGCCTTCCATGCTCATTTCCGTCAAAATGCCACAGATTTTTTTCCCCTGCACTACCAGATCATTGGGCCATTTAATCTGAGCCTGTACACCGGTTACTTCTTCAATGGCTTCCATCACTGCCATGGCAGCTACCAGAGTCACCATGGATGCCTGAAACGGCGGAAAGGATGGTCTTAAAACTGCTGACATCCAGAGTCCACAGCCAGCCGGGGAAGTCCATACCCGGCCTAAGCGGCCACGTCCCTGTTTCTGGCAGTCTGCAATTACCACCGTTCCATCCAAAGCACCAGCATCTCCCAGAGATTTCGCTTCCAGATTGGTCGAATCCACAATTTCATGAAAATACAGCGTCTGACCCATCCATTTTGTATCCATCCACTGCTTCAGTTCATGAAGAGACAGACAATCATTATTTTCTTTCATCTTCACTTTATCTCCATTCCGCCATTGATTTTAGACAGTTCTAAGGATTTTCTTGTGAATTCCTATCCCCAGATGCTGACACCGCTGATAATGGATAAGATCAGGAAGAAAATGCCCAAAATCAGCACACCGATTCCCGATGTGGAACGGTTTCTGCCGGGGCGGATCTGATTCATCCGCGCATAGGCACTGGTGAAATTCAGCACCGAAGCCAGGAAGAAGATAATCGGATAACACTGCACATTTTTCATAGGCTTGAGGAACACGATCACTGCCAGCACAATAATCGCAATACAGATTCCAATGTGAATAAAATCAACCACCATGTTCATCATATGCATGCTGCTTTTTTTTCGATTCATAAACTTCTGAATTCCTCACTTTATCTTTCTATCCATTCAGCAGAGCATGACACATGTCTGCTGAACTGTTCCACTGTTCCTATCTGCTTCTTATTGCCGCTTATTCTGCATCCATCAGTGTTGCGTACATAACTGCTTTGATGGTGTGCATACGGTTTTCTGCTTCATCAAATACCACAGACTGAGCAGATTCAAATACTTCATCGGTTACTTCCATTTCATTGATACCGAATTTTTCGCTGATCTGCGCACCAATGGTGGTCTTCAGGTCATGGAATGCGGGCAGACAATGCATGAAAATAGCATCTTTTGCTGCGTTAGCCATACATGCCGCATTAACCTGATAAGGGCTCAGCTCACGGATACGGCTTTCCCATACTTCATCGGGTTCGCCCATGGATACCCATACGTCGGTATAAATAACCTGTGCATCTTTTGTTGCTTTCATCACATCTTCTTCCAGAGTAATGGTTGCTCCGGTTTCTGCAGCGATGGCACGGCAGGTTGCTACCAGTTCTTCATTGGGGAAATATGCTTTCGGTGCGCATGCTGTAAAATGCATACCCAGTTTTGCACAGGTTACCATGAGAGAGTTGCCCATATTATAACGAGCATCGCCCATGTAAACAAATTTCACACCCTTCAGATAGCCCAGATGTTCACGAATGGTCAGCATATCAGCGATCATCTGTGTAGGATGGAATTCATTGGTCAGACCATTCCATACAGGAACACCTGCATGTTTTGCCAGTTCTTCCACGATTTCCTGACCATAACCACGGTATTCAATACCATCATACATTCTTCCCAGTACGCGGGCAGTATCTGCGATACTTTCCTTTTTACCAATCTGGGAACCACTGGGATCCAGATAAGTACATCCCATACCCAGATCATAAGCAGCTACTTCAAATGAACATCTTGTTCTGGTACTGGTCTTTTCGAAAATCAGGGCAATATTTTTGCCGGTCAGACATTTATCTACCACACCTGCTTTTTTCTGTGCTTTCAGTTTTGCTGAAAGGTCAATTAAATATTCGATTTCTTCTGGTGTATAATCCAGAAGCTTTAAAAAACTACGTCCCTTTAAATTCATAATATCCTCCCTAGATCATGTATGATAACAATTGCGATCAAAGCATTCATCATCTCTTACAGAAATGATGGCGACAGTCAATGCATGCCTTATGCTTTAAATAGTTACCGAAAAAAATAAAGTCAGGGTCTGTCACTTGAGACGACAGACCCTGATTCAGGTCATTTGTAACTTCAGCTTATACTATAACAATTTTTTTGAATAACTTCAACTATTACTTTGGTTTTATCAAACAAAATCATGTTTTTTTATTCATTTTTTCTGTATTTCATGAATATTAAAATCATGTTTGTCCACCGTAACACGTCTATTTTTCTTTTACTACTTCAACTACAGATTTTGCCAGACCTGCCATTCCCTGAATTTCGGAAGGGATGATGATCTTGGTCGCTTTGCCGTCTGCTGCTTTTTCAAATGCTTCCAGGCTCTTTAAACGGAGAACTGCTTCATCTGCTCCTGCTTCCTTCAGAAGGCGGATACCTTCTGCGGTTGCCTGCTGCACTTTCAGGATTGCTTCTGCTTCACCTTCTGCTTCGCGGATTCGTTTTTCTTTTTCTGCTTCTGCACGAAGGATTGCTGCCTGTTTTTCCGCTTCTGCTGCAAGGATTGCCTGTTCTTTCAGACCTTCTGCTACCAGGACGGTTGATTTCTTTTCACCTTCTGCCTGCAGAATCTTTTCACGGCGTTCACGTTCTGCCTTCATCTGTTTTTCCATGGATTCCTGGATTTCTCTGGGAGGAATGATATTTTTCAGTTCCACACGGTTTACTTTGATACCCCAGGGATCGGTTGCTTCATCCAGTGAAGCACGCATATGAGTATTGATCAGCTCACGGGATGTAAGAGTCTGATCCAGTTCCAGATCACCAATGATGTAACGACGTGTGGTTGCCGTCAGATTTTCAATAGCTACCAGGGGATTTTCCACACCGTAAGCAAACAGTTTTGGATCCGTAATCTGGAAAAATACAACGGTATCAATCTGCATGGTAACGTTATCTTTGGTGATAACCGGCTGAGGAGGGAAATCCACAACCTGTTCTTTTAAATTGATCTTACGGGCTACACGATCAATAAAGGGCACTTTAAAATGAATACCTACTGACCATGTGTCCAAATAACCGCCCAGACGCTCAACTACCATGGCCTTTGCCTGCGGTACAACGGTAATGCAGGATGCCAGGATAATCATTAGAATAATTACAAGAATTAATAAACCGAATTTCATAAATTATACCTCCTGTATATGTTTTTTAACAATCAGCTTCACGCCTCTGATCTCCATGATCTCTACCTGTTCTCCCTGAACAAAACGCACTTTATCATCAGTACTTCGTGCGGTCCAGATCTGTCCATTCACGCTGGCCTGACCTTTACTTCCCACATTGTCAATATCTTCTGTAACAACCGCGATTTTTCCGATCAGACTTTCCACATTGGTCTTCACTGTGCGGCTATTCAGATATTTTACCACCACAGGTCTTGTAAAATACAGAAGAATCAGAGAAACTACAATCAGTACCAGCAGCTGAACAAATAAATTCGCACCCAGATTTGCTGCAATAAATGCTGCCAGAGAACCTGCTGCAAACCAGATCGTAGTCAGTCCCATGGTCGCAAGTTCAATACCAATTAATAAAATACAAATCAACAGCCAGTAAATTGCTTCCATATTGTTCTTCCTTTCCTCCGGTCTTTCATAAAACATTCCTGCAGGATATAAGCTTTTATTCCCAGTCGTTTCAAGAGGTTATAAATCTATGTATATGAACTACCGGATAATTTCATGCACAGCAGTTTCGTACCTGCCGTGCTGTTACAATCATTCTAGCATTAAACAGAACCAGAATCAAATAAATAATTATTACGTATGTGTAACAAATATTTAAACGGATATATGCAGTAATGTTTATGTAATCCTTTCCCAATATCTTCCAAACACTGCCAAATAAGCGCAATTTGGGGAAAAAGAAAACTCCGGCATCACTGCCGGAGTTTTTCTTTTATGTTTTTATTTCTGTTTTGTTTTTAGAAGAAGCAGTTATCTCCGATTACTACGGAGTTGCTGTGTGAAGAAGGATCTGTTGCCCATACTGCACGGAACTGTACTCTGCTTCCGATATTGTTGCTTCCTGCCAGAGCTGCTTTTGCCGCTTTTACACAGGTGCTGTTAGGTCCACTGGACAGGAAACGGTTTAATGCACCACTTGTTACGGTACCGAACTGTCCTTTCTGATAGATTACTCCACGGATTGTGTTGGGGTAAGAAGAACTGCGTACACGGTTCAGTACAACATTGGCTACTGCCAGACAGTTCTCATAGTTGGTACCTGCTTCATACTGACAAAGAGCTGCCAGCAGTGTTACGTCATCTGTACCTGCGGAATAAGAAGATCTCTTTTCAGTAGAAGTTCCGGATGAACTCTTGGAAGAGCTGGAAGACTGGCTTGCTGCAGCTTTTGCTGCTGCGGCTGCTTCAGCGGCCTCGCGTTCTGCTTCTTTTTCTTCTGCAAGTTCTACATATTTTTCTAAAGTTTCTAAGGATACGGCTTCACCGGCTCCTTCTGTAATTTTTACATATTCAGCACTCACATAACCTTCCAGATTTGTGGTGTAACGGACTTTCACCCATTCCTTACCTTCAGAAAGTACCATGAATTTGGAACCTTTTTTCAGTACGGATACCACATCGGCGTCTGTATCGGCCTTTGCTCTGAGGTTTAATGATTTCGCGGTTACGGTTGCTACAGAAGGTTTTACTTCTTCCAGATACTGTTCTGCTTTTTCACCGGTCAACACGTATTCTTTATTGACCCAGCCGGTTACATCACCGGAACTGATTTTGTACCAGTCACCTTTTTCACTGATCACTTCACCAGTACAGCCTCTGAATAACTTACCCACAACATCGGCATTTTCATCAGGTTTCTTTCTGATATTTAATGAATTATCTACTTTTGCTGTGAGAATAACCTTCTCTTCTTTGGCAGCTTCTGCTTTCGTGGATTCTGTTTTTGCTGTGTTCTGTGTCGTAGTTTCATTCAATTCCAGTTCTCCGGAAATGATAGCGGCCAGACCTGCAACTTCGCGGTTTCCATTCAGATTTACACTGTCTTTTGATGTATTTCTTTCCAATGTGCCAACTTCCAGGATATTTCCTGCATTAGCTATGCTCATCTCATAACTCTGCTGTTCCTTTACAACAGGGCTATATGGATTAGCAAGGAAGAAACATCCGGCAAGACAGGTAATTGCTGCAGCTTTCACTGCTGCTTTACCAAGCTTTGTCATAAATTCCTCCATTTAATCATGTAAGCTGATAGTTGTTATGTTATTTCCATATTCTGATAGTTTGCAATTGTGTTGTTAACATTTTGTTATGTTTGTTACAAAAATGTTACAAGTATAATAACAAACATTTACCCACTTGTCAAGTCTGAATCATCGCATTTTCCGAGTTTTATAGTCTTGTTCGTACAATAAACATCAATTTTCAAGACTTTTTTTATCTTTTTCGACACTTTTTGTGCACATTGTATATGGCCATGTATGGGAATAAGAACACAAAAAAGCAGGAAAATTCCTTGTTTTAAGCCCATTTCAGCCGTTTTTTATCCTGCTTGTTCCACTTTGGACACAAAAAAAGAAGCCGGAAATCGACTTCTTTTTTAAAAAATATTACGTAACAATTTTGTCACAACTTTCCCAACAATACACTATCTGCGTCTCTGCCGATGCACTTCATACATAAAAATTCCAGCGGACATGGCTGCATTTAAGGATTCCACTGCACCTTCCATGGGAATCCGCACACGTTTGGTGCAGGCATCTGCGGTGCGGTCTGTCAAACCATTGCCTTCATTTCCTATTAAAATAGCAGATGGACAACTGTAATCCGGTTCATCATAAGGCACGGATTCCTCCAGATGGGCCGCATAGACTTCGATTCCTCTCTGTCGAAGAAATGCCACCGTTTCTGCCATATCCTCCACGTAAATGAACGGAACCCGAAACAGGGAGCCCATGGTGGAACGGGTTACTTTAGGACTGTACATATCCACCGTACCCTTTGATAAGATGAGTGCAGTGATACCAGCGCCTTCTCCCGTCCTTAAAATGGTTCCCAGATTTCCAGGATCCTGCAGATTTTCTGTCATCATAAAAAAGGGCGTTTCCGATAAGGAAAGGATTTCGTCCAAAGACCAGTCTTTGCGGCGAACCACCGCAAGGATTCCCTGCGGTGTACGGGTATCGCACATGCTGGCAAATACAGAATCCTTAACCGATACCAGTTCAATTCCTTCTGCTTTTTTTAAAATGGCATCTGCATCCTCCCGTTCCAGAAAACTTTCTGACACAAATACCTGCTCCAGACGTTCTGCAGGGATTTCTTCAAATAATCGGATTCCCTCTGCGGTAAATAATCCGGTTTCTTCTCTTTCTTTTCTCTTTTTCTGAAGCTGTATTACCTGTTTGATCCTTGGATTGGATGCACTGGTAATACAGGTTATGGTATTTTTTTGCTCTTTCATAGCAGTAGTGTCCTTCCATTTCCACTTACTTCTATATTATATTGTTCCACCTTTTAAATTCCAGATCTTTTACCATTATCCCAGATACTGCAATGCATCATTGGAACCGAAAATAATATACACATCCTGTGCAGCTAATTTCCGTTGGGGCTCTAAAACGGTTTCCACCTGCTCTCCATCTTTTCTGGCAATAATATTCAGTCCTTTTTTGCGCAGATCCAGCTCCAGAAGATTTTTCCCGATCCAATTCTGGGGAGTCTGTACTTCCACAATACTGAACTGGTCAGAAAGCTCGATCATATCAATAAAATGTCCCGCCAGCAGGTTTCTTGCCACCCGAACACCCATGGCTCGTTCCGGAAATACCACTTTATCGGCTCCTACCTTGCGCAGTACCTCCGCATGAAGATCATTTCGCGCTTTGGCAAGTACATAGGGAACACCCGATTCTTTTACTAAAATGGTGACCATAATACTGGCTTCCAGATTGCTTCCGATTGTTATAACAGCCAGATCAAAATTACGGATTCCCAGACTACTTAATAATTCGGAATCTGCAGCATTTCCGATAACGGTATGGGTAACCTGATCTGCAATTGCTTCGATGCGTTTGGCTTCCTGATCAATCACCAGCACTTCACACCCCTGTTCTTCCAACGTCAGCGCCACACTGGTTCCAAATTCACCCGCTCCGATTACAATGCACTGTTTTCTCATTTTTTTCCCTCACTTTATCGTGTTTCTATTTCTATTTAAGTTACATATCTGTTCAGCAAAGCAGCATTTCAACATGAAACATTGATAAAATATTACCTTACACCACTGCCTGTCATCCCACGATAATCCGTCCATTTGGCAGGTCATACCGAACGGTATTTTTCTGGCTTTTACGCATAATAGCTACCACCATGGTGATGGGCCCGATTCTTCCTATATACATGGCGATCACCAGCACCAGTTTGCTGAAAATGCATAGTTGGCCGGTAATCCCCCGGCTGAGTCCTACAGTTGCCAGTGCAGACATAACTTCATATAAAATATCCAAAAAAGAAAAGTTCTCCACAGCCATCAGGCACATACAGGCAGTAACCAACGTCACCAGTCCCAACATGACAACACAAAGTGCAGAACGAATGATTTCCGGAGAAATCTTTCGTTTAAATATGCTGGTAAAATTCTGTCCTTTTGCCATACACAGCACCGTGCAAAGTAAAACAGCGATGGTAGTAGTCTTCATTCCTCCCGCTGTTCCCGCCGGCGAACCTCCGATAAACATCAGAATCAGTGTTAAAAGGGAAGACGCATTGGTAAGTTTCCCCTGATCCACTGAAGCAAAACCGGCAGTCCTGGTGGTTATCGACTGAAATAAGGAAGCCTGAAGCTTTCCAAATAGCGAAAATGTTCCTATGGTTTCCGGATTCTGATATTCAAAAAAGAAGAAAAAAATGGCAGGAACCAGAATCAGCACCCCCGTCATAACCAGCACAATTTTCGTATGCACGGTCAGATGGCGAACTGCTTTTTGCAATGACATCTGCTTTTGTTTCTGCTGCCCAAACGTATCCAGCACGTCCCACCACACTGGAAAACCCAGACTTCCCAGGATAATAAGAAGCATCGTAACCAGATTCATCCATGGATTTTGTGCATAAGGAATCAGACTCTGCTCGCCCATAATGTCCATACCGGCATTGCAAAAGGCCGAAACTGCATGAAATAGAGCGCAAAACATTCCTTTTGCTAATCCGTATTCCGGTACAAATACAAAAGAACATAAAATTGCCCCTGCCAATTCCACCGCCAGCGTACCTGTTACAATACGCCTTACCAGTGTCACCATGCCCTTTAATTCTCCCAGATTATAGGTTTCTGAAATCAGCATCCGTTCTTTTAAAGTAATCCGTTTGCCCAGCAGGATCAAAATCATGCTTATGACCGTAATGATACCCAGACCGCCCAGCTGTGCCAGACACATGATAATGACTTTCCCCATGATGCTCCAGTGACTGGCTGTAACCACCGTTACCAGACCAGTTACGCAAATACTGGTGGCTGCTGTAAATAATGCATCCACCGGGTGAGTCATGGTGCCATCTGCACTGGAAAAAGGAAGCATCAGCAGGATACTTCCTGCCAGAATTGCCAGTAAAAAACTTCCTGCGATCAGCCTGGTAGTAGAAACCCTGGGGCCCCTTTTCAAGAACCCCGGGATTTTTTTATTTACTTTCACACTCGTCTTATTTTCTTTCGTAACCGTTCTACTTGTCCTCTTGACCGCTTTACTTGCCTTCATAGCAAATGACAGAAGCCACATCATACTGCTCCAGTTTTGCACGTCCATTCAGACCAGCCAGCTCCATCAGACAGCAGATTTTTACAACTTCGCCGCCCAGCTGCTCGATCAGCTGAATGATTGCTTCCAGAGTTCCGCCGGTTGCCATCAGATCATCAATGATGACTACCTTCTGACCAGGTTTAATGGAATCTTTATGCATCTCGATGGTCGCCTGTCCATATTCCAATTCATAAGAAGCTTCGATGGTTTCGCAGGGAAGTTTGCCTTTTTTACGAACCGGTACAAATGCTTTGCCCAAATTGTATGCCACCGGTACCCCAAAGATAAAACCACGTGATTCCGGTCCTACTACTACATCAAATTCAGTATCTTTTAACAGATCCATGATTCCGTCAATGGCTAATTTTAATCCATCGGGATCCTGTAATACGGAAGTTACGTCTCTAAAAATAATACCCGGTTCCGGAAAATCGGGAATACTTCTTACATATGATTCAACAGGGTTCAT
>JBGVFN010000238.1:0-2442 GCA_045121095.1 Lachnospiraceae bacterium
AAGACTTTCGTCTTTTGCTAAGTGCTTGTTCATTATACTAAAACCATATTTTGTTGTCAACAATTCTTTTCTTTATCATCCTGAAATGTAAGCCATTTTTGATAATGTCCTATTAAACCACAGATGAAAATGTCCCGAAAAAGTGGTATTCTAAACCTCCCTGAGAGGAGGTGGGTATTATCAGAAGGATCGACTTAACCATGGATGAACAGAGAAAGTACGAAGTAATCAAAAAATTAGTAGAAGGAAAAGGGAACAAGAACGCAGCAGCCTTGAAATTAGGCATAACCCCCAGGCATGTGAACCGTCTAATCGAAGCGTACAAGAAAAAAGGGAAAGAAGCGTTCGTACATGGAAACAGGGGAAGAAAGCCATCCAGAACAACAACAGACAGAGTCAGACAGGATGTCGTCGATCTCTACCGCACAAAATACATTGATTCGAACTTTACTCATTATACGGAGCTGCTGAGGGAACACGAGGGTATAAATCTTTCTGTCTCCTGCGTGACATCTATCCTTGAAGCCGAAAATATACTGTCGCCGCGCGTGACAAAAGCAAAGAAAAAGCGTGTGAAGAAGCAGCTGGAAAAAGAAAAGGAAGCCGCTAAAACCCAGAAGGAGGCAGAGAGGATCCAGAAAAATATTGTCGCAGTGGAAGATGCTCACTCCAGGCGGCCCCGTTGTGCGTATTTCGGAGAACTGGAGCAGATGGATGCATCCCCCTATCTATGGTTCGGAACAGAGAAGACGACCCTCCACATCGCTGTTGACGATGCTACAGGCAGAATTACAGGGGCTTACTTCGACTCTCAGGAGACTCTGAATGGCTATTATCATGTTTTTGACAAGATTTTGCACAACTATGGTATCCCGTACAAATTCTTCACGGATCGGAGAACGGTATTCACTTATAAAAGGAAAGAAAATGCGGATATTAAGGAGGATACCTGCACCCAGTTCGCGTACGCATGTAAACAGCTCGGCACCGAGATTGAGTATAGCAGCATACCTCAGGCGAAAGGCCGTGTTGAAAGGATATTCGAGACGTTACAGTCACGCCTGCCAATCGAGCTCCGACTGGCAGGTGTGGCCAGCATAGAAAAGGCAAATGAATTCCTAGACTCCTACATCAACAAATTCAACGCCAAATTCGGTCTGCCAGTCAATAGTATCAAATCAGCGTTTGAAATACAACCGTCTGACGAACAGATAAATTTGATTCTTGCCGTTATCACAGAAAGGAAAGTGGACAGCGGCCACTGCATCCAGTTCGAGCACAAGCATTACCGTATGCTGGACTCCAATGGATTGCAGGTACATTACCGCAGGGGAACGAAAGCCATGGTCATCAGGGCTTTCGATGGGAGTCTGTACTGCAACGTAAACAACAAAGATACTTATGTACTGGAGGAAATACCAGAACGCGAGGAAAAATCAAAAAATCTTGATCCGGACTATAAAAAACCCAAACCTAAGAAAAGAAATATACCGCCGATGAACCACCCCTGGCGCAGTAAAGCGTTTTGGAAATTTGTTAAATCTCAGGAACATCATCTTTTCGATAATCTCCCGGCGTAGGACCCTTTCAGCTCTTTGGGGGAGGCCGGGGTACGGGGCTGGCCCCGTAAAAGTGAAGCCCGATTGAATAGCAGCGAGGCGTTTCCTGCTTGTATAATGGCCTTGCCGATCACGGAGTGCCTGGAGTTTCTTTCAGCTCCCCGTGATCGGCACAGGCGATTCACAAGCAGGACCAAGCCTGTCAAGGGGATCGTGGAATAAATCTTGCGCGTTTTTTTGCGCAAGGTTTTATGCCGCGAAATGCCCCTTGACAGGCGCAGCGCTTCGCGGAAACAGGCTGTACATGGTCGCGCAGGCGACCGGGATTGTCGACGGATGATAATTGTGCGCTTTTTGCACATTTATCATCCACGAGGCAATCCCTGAAAAGTAAAGCACCGGAAAGATCCGGTGCTAATGTTACATATTTTTAGGGACATTTTCAAAAATGGTTGACAATCCTCAAGCGATACGCTTTCGGCATTCTTGGTGAATGTCATTCCCCACTGAGATAAAGCAGATCAAGCGCCCGGAAGCACAATGCTCCCGGGCGCAAAAAGTAAGGCGCACGCTGTGCTCAGTTCCCATGGTATCTGAAGCACAGCATCGTAATATCATCGAACTGCGGCGCGTTTTTCACGAACTGATCGAGCGCGTCCTTTACAGCCGTTGTCACCTCTTTAAGCTCAGAGGCATCGTCCTCTCCGCTCTCCCCTGCATGAGAGGCAGTTCTTTCCACCCTGTTCAGAGCATCCAGCATCCTGTCGGTTCCGAAAAACTGTTTCGCTGCATTCTGCGCTTCCGGTACGCCGTCCGTGTAGACATAGATCGCATCGCCGGGCTCCATATGGAACTTCCTCTCTCTGTACCGGATCCCCTCCAT